>QYQI01000128.1 GCA_007280825.1 Ignavibacteriales bacterium
CCGGAACAGATTTTAAATTCGGAAAACACCTGTCTCCTTCAATCATTTCTGCATTTGGATTAACAGGAAAAATGTTATAACCGTTTTCCTTAAATTTTTTGTAGATTGGATTACCAACTCCACCTTGAGGATTGCGAGACACACCGGCAATGGCAATTACTTTCTGATTAAGAAATTCAGATACTTTTTGTTCGTAAGTGTTCATTTATCTATACCTCAATGTTATAGTTTCCTAGCAACAACAACCGGAGTTTTAATTACTTCAACATTGCCGGAACCTTCTGCAATTGCTTCGATGAGCAAAATATAAATCCCGATGCGAAGCGGCCTTCCGTTATCATCAAGACCATCAAAGATCACGGAGTTTTTTGATGCAGCTAACTTATTCTCGGCTATGCTTCTCACTAATCTACCCTGGCTATCGAAAACTTTTATACGAACTTGCGAAAATGGCTGGGCAAGATCAAAATTTATTATTGCATAATCTTCATAACCGTCGTTATCCGGTGAGAATGGATTTGGACTGATCACAACTTTTGATTCTCGTGAAGTGTTTTCGGAATAGATCGAGTTTTGTTTCCCGGGCGATCCGCCTTCAGCATTGACTGAAGTATTCCAATTAGACCTAACATTAGAACCGAGAAGCGGATTTAATCTCTCGAGCGATCTGTTTTTAGTTGTAAGAATATTTTTATTATGCCAATCAGGTGAATATGAAACTGAATCTAACGTATTGCCGTGTGAATCCTTAACTACCAACATGGTCCCTTCGTTTGATAATGTCATGCTCTTGATAATTCCAACTTTAGTTTCATTCTTTAACCAGGTATAATTTCTATAGATTGATGAATCATCTGCGAGTACAAAATAATTATGAGGTGGCAATAATAAATTTGAATTGGCAAGTTTAATTTTTACGGATGTTCCAATTCTCAACTCAAGTCCATCAATTTGCATTGAATCACTTGTAGTATTGTAGAATTCAAGATACTCGGCGTTATCTGTATCCGGATCGAACATGATTTCATTAATTACAAGAGAGCGAAAAGAATAGTTTGGCATTATTACTGGAGCTTTTTTAAATCCTGGCGTACCGTTAACATCGATTGAATTAGTCCAATTGGATGAAGCATTGTTTTTATCAAGAATTATTTTTTCATCAGAGATACCCGTATCATTATTCGCTGAGTATGTATATGCATCAACAATTTCATCGGAGGAATTTAATAAATAGAGATCTCTGCTTGTTGTGTTTGCCATACCAGATGAACCAAAACTGTTGGAACTGATCTTAAGAACAATTGCATCGGCGGGAATTAAGGTTTTATAAATTCCGTTTGCAAAATCGTAATTGCCTTGTAAGATAACGGCAAACTTTCCCGGACCCAACTGCATTCCTCCGGACAGAGTAATAATATTATTATTAGAAGATGTATAATATTTGAACTTATAGTTTGTAAGATCAACCGTTTCAGTTGTGGAAGTATTGTAGATCTCAACAAACTCACCGTTTGTTTCGGAAGGATTGAACATTATTTCTGAAAATGTAAGTGATGAGCCAGTTTGAGCAAAAATGTTTGATAAGGGAGAGATGCTAAGAAGAACTGCAACAAAATATAATTTCCCCACCCATTGCATTATGATATTACCCCAATTGTAAAAATCTATTCATAAAATAGAAAATTCCCTTGCTAAAAGCATTACTTGAAGTTGTACAAGGCAAGGGAGAACGATAAACTCAATATCAATTTTTTACTTCTCACTTTAAGCAATTTAACATTTCTTAAACAAATTCTTTTTCTATTGAAAACCGTTATTATGTATTTTGTAATTAAATATTCAATCATAAACCAGAGATATTTATGAAACGATTGTTACTCAATTCAGCATTGCTCCTTTTAATTTTCACCGCAATTATTTTCCCGCAGCAAGACCCGGTTATTAAAAAAATTATTGAGATCGGAAAAACCGATAATCAAGTTATGCGGCTTCAAGATATTCTCAACAACAGAATCGGCGGAAGATTAACCGGTTCCGATCAATATCTTACCGCATGTAATTGGGCAATGAATGAATTAAAAAACTGGGGGTTAAAAGTTAAGTTAGATGAAGTCGGTGAAGTATCGGTTGGATTTCTCCGCGGGCATTGGTCAGGTAAGATGATCAAGCCGGCAGAAAAAGTTTTAGAGTTTGTAACTCCATCATATACTGCAGGAACAAAAGGAATTCAGCGCGGACCGGTTGTAATAATGCCGAAGACAGATACCGGATTCGATTCCGTAAAAAGTAAAATGAACGGTGCTTGGGTAATGATTGAAGGAGAAAATACCGGCTGGCCCCGCGACCGCGATTCTGTTGTAGCACTTACTAGAAAATTAACGGCAGTCGGCGCTCTCGGAACAATTCAATTAACACATGTACCGATCCGCACTTTGGATTCACGATGTGTCAAATCATGGGATAACCTTCCAACTCTTTGCGATATTAAACTTGTTGATACGCAATACAACGAAATAAAATCTCTTGTTGAAAAGAATGAGGAAGTAATTCTTGAATTTGAAATCCGAAATTTCTTCAAACCAGGTCCAATCAAATATTACAATGTGATCGGAACAATTCCGGGCACAAAATTTCCGAACGAATATGTTATCATCAGCGGACACCTTGATTCATTCGATATTGCAACCGGTGCCATTGATAACGGTTCGGGTGTAACCGCTGTGATGGAAGCAATCCGTTTGATGATGAAAGCCGGTGCTAAACCAAAACGCTCAATTATGATTCACCTTTACGCTGCCGAAGAACAGGGATTGGTAGGATCAAAATCATGGGTGAACAAAAACAAAAAACTTCTGAATAAAATTTCTCTTGTGATAAACAAAGACAGCGGAACAAATCCTGCTGTAAGTCTGGGCGTTCCTAAAGTTATGTTCGATGATATGAAAAAAGTTGTTGAGCCGATCGAAACTGCGGGATTAAAATATCCTTTCAAACTAACCGAGTCGCAGCCGTTTAGAAAAGCGGGACGCGGCGGCACAGATAGTTTTTCTTTTACAATGGCTGGCGTTCCTGCGCCGGGACTTCGACTTGAAGGTCCGCACCAATATACAAAAACATGGCACACTCCGCTTGATACTTATGATGAAGTAATCCCCGATGCACAGGAACATTCTTCAATTGTTATTGCTCTGCTTGCATACGGTGCAGCAAACTTAGATCATCTTCTTCCACGCGAAGGTGCATTTGCACCCGAAGGCTTATTTGCAGATTTAAATACTAACAAAGGAAAAATTACTCTTAGTCTGGATTACGAACATGTTCCGATGACTGTTGCAAATTTTGTCGGGCTTGCAGAAGGAAAGATTAAGAACAATGCGTTGCCGGAAAGTAAACCATATTTCAATGGAAGCATTTGGCACCGCGTTGTTCCCGGACATGTTATACAAGCAGGAATGCCGGTTAGTAAAGATACATTGGAAGGACCGGGATATGAATTCCCAAATGAGATTTACAAAGGTTTATCACACAACAAAGCCGGAATGCTTGGAATGGCAAACGCCGGCGCTAACACGAATGGAAGTCAATTCTACATTACGCTTGGCGACCGTTCGTATCTCGACGGCAATTACACTTTGTTCGGATCAGTTACTGACGGAATGGATGTGGTAAATAAAATTGTTCAGGGCGATACAATAAAAAGCGTGGTGATCTCCCGCATCGGACAAAAGGCCATTGATTTTAAAGTTACATCAGAATCGTTCAAGAAGATGGTTGAAGAAGCTAATGCAAAAATTAAAATTGAAGAAGAAAAAAGATTGAAAAAAGAATCAGATTTGATTAAGAAGAAATTTCCTAAAGCAAAAGAAACTACAAGCAGTTTGAAATTTATTATTCTGAAAGAAGGAACTGGTGAGAAACTCTCTGATGGAACAATTGTGAAAGTTCAGTATAAAGGAAGTTTCTTGCTTGATGGGAATAAATTTGTAAGCACAAGTATTGAAGGAAAACCAAACTCGTTGGATAAACCAGAAGTATTCGAATACACAATCGGAAAGACTAAAATTAATCCAGCGCTTGATGAATCTATTGCAGATATGAAACCCGGCGAACAACGAACAGTAATTGCTCAATCAAAATTTGCTTATGGAAATAATGTTGTGTACGGAAAACAGATCGACGGGAAAAAGCGGTTTGCAATTTCTCCTAACACAAGTTTGGTTTATGAAATAGAAATAATGAAATGATGGGTTGACATCGCAAATTAGAGGAAATTTTCTTTTACATTAAGGTGATAATTTTCACGAGGAGAAATTGAATGGAAAAATTAGTTACACGATTCTATGGTGTACTCTTATCGATTTACATTTATAATGAATATACTGGCTATATGGAATTGGAAAAACTTCTTGCTGCAATTAATAAAAAATACCCTGAAGAAAAAGAGTTTATCGCGGCCGTACGCAAGCATATCGATGACGAAAGAAAACATTATATGCTGTTTAAAAACTATTTCACTAAAAATGAGAGGATACCATTTTTTGTTTCTGATAAGTATGGTTATATAGATTTATTTGTAAAACATATTTTCAAAGTAAAGATAAAAGAGCTGGATCAGAATTCTATAATTAATAACAATGAAAAGTTTTTCAAATTATGCCGTTTAATTATGATGACGGAACTCCGCGGATTAAAGCAGGTTAAGACTTTGCTGAACAATAATCTTATCAATAAAAACGAATCGCTTCTTAAAATATTTAAAGTAATCGAAAAGGATGAACCTTCTCATTGTTATCCTTATCAATACTGGCTTAAAAAATCAAACAGTCATATGCCCCGGCTCAGAGAAAACCTCACAGATCTTTGGATTCATTATTCATTAATGATAATTAAAGTGCCGTTTCTTTTGTTTAACGGCAAACTGAAAAGGAGAAGTGAGTTTTATTGAAATATTTTAGCTGGCGACTGAATGCCATCAGCTTTTTTATAGAACAAATTGATTGACAAAGCTTAATCACTTCTCTAACTTTCTCACCAACTATATATTAGAAGGATAAACGAAATCCACTGAAGATGGATTGCGTAATTACAATAGTTAGCACCAATAATACTTTGACCATGCAAAAAATAAAAATGTTTCTTTTTGTAGTGATTGTGACCATCCAATCCTGCCAGACGACTATTCAAAAACAAGAGAATAATAATAAACTTTTAATTGGCTCATGGAAATTTATCGCAGACCAAGAACTAGATGATAATAACCTGGTAAAAAATGAAGATACTAACGTAAGAGGCTTATTAATTTATACACTTGATGGAAAAATGAGTGTTCAACTCTTATGGCTTGGAAGCAGGGCTTCACTAGTAAATGATACAATTATGAACCAGGATGGGAAATCTTTCGGTATTGGGTTAGGCAATAATACCTGGACACTTGACCAGGCAAGAAAAATTATCGACACATACGATGCTTATTTTGGAGACTATTCTGTTGATTGGGAAAATAAAATTGTTACACACACCATAAATGGAAACCTAAGACCTGAAAAAGAAGGAACATCTTATAAACGAGCTTTTCAAGTTCAAGGTGATACGCTGTTTTTAAGAAGTGCAGACCCTGACCCCAATATGAAATGGCAGACAAAATGGATAAGAAATTATAAATAAATTACTGATGCTAACAACGGGTTAAAAGAAATGGCGGGTGCAGTGCGTAAACAAACGGTAGTGCTTTCTATTTACATTTGTGCTGGCCTACAGTTTAGTGCTTTTAATACGCCACTTCTTTAACCCCCGAAACGTTGTGCGTCATGCTTTGGCAACAGTGCCGCCTGGCTAATGGCACTTATTAAAAAAGAATATCACATCGAATAAATAATGGAAGAAAATAAAAAGACAGAAGAAGAAAGAAACAAGCCTCCTGAAATAAATAAGGAACCGGAAGCAGAAAATATTTCTTCAAACGAACCACTAACTACAAACACTAAACAAGAGACTAACGATATGGAAGTACCTCATAAACATCACCACGATCTTCCCGGCAAAAAAGAAAAATCGTGGAAGCATTATACAATTGAATTTTTTATGATATTTCTGGCAGTTACGGCTGGATATTTTGTAGAAAACCAAAGAGAGCATTTTGTTGAGAGAAAGAGAGAAAAACAATTTATGACATCTCTTGTAAAAGACCTTCAATTAGATACCTCTCAATTTTCAAGATTAAGGATGTTCCGACTTAAAAGAGTAGAGACAATAGACTCATTAATTATATTCTTTCAGAAACATTCTGGAGGAGCGGTCCCTGCTTATGGATATGCGTTGGCCAATAAGCTTTTTGGTCATGCTGGTTTTTTTCAAAACAGTGGAACACTTGACCAATTAAAAAACTCAGGGGGGTTGCGATTGATCGAGCATAGAAATGTAGTTGACTCAATTGAATTCTATGACCAGCAAATAAAACGTGTGGCTTTGCGGGATATCTATGAAAGCAACTTTTCGATGGACCATAGTAAACTTCTGCAGAAATTATTTGACGGTAGAACGCTGTTAAAAATATTTACGAATTCAACTTATTATAAAATACCTGCATCCCCCTCTGCTACAGTAAAACTGAATGAACAATATTTAGATGAATACCTGAATAACTTAGTAATTTTTCGAACATTTGTAAGACAAGACATGGGCTTGCAGGCAACAGTTAAAGAAAAAGCAACCCGGCTGATAACCGTGATTAAAAAGAATATCAACTGGAATAAATAATGGAAGAAAGTTTTTTGATAAGGACAGTTTCGTATTAACAGCAGGGCTGATGAATAATAATGAGCCGCGTATCGTGTCAGTTTTTTATAAAACAAATTGATTGACAAAACTAAATCTCTTCTCTAACTTTCTCATCGATCATGTAATACAAAAACAAAATGACGAAAAAAAGACTTAATTTTGATAGATGAAAAACGGAAAGCAAAAAATATTCCCAGACGACTTTGTGAATAAAATTGTTTGTGGGGACTGCATCGAAACAATGCGACAAATGCCGGACAAGTGTGTTGACTTGGTTGTAACATCACCGCCGTACAATTTGAAAAACTCTACTGGAAATGGAATGAAAGACGGTAGAGGTGGAAAGTGGGCTGGTGCCGCACTAATGAACGGATATTCTCATCACAACGACAATATGCCACACGATGAATACACAGAGTGGCAACGCAATTGTTTGACGGAAATGTTCCGGCTAATAAAAGATGATAGTGTAAACGGTGCATAACTAAAATATTATGGATCTAATTGAAGAAGAAGTATTAGTTCAAGTATGTAATCATTGTGGTAACTCTGTTGCCTTTGGTTCCGGAAGATTTGTAAATAGAATTCCTGATTTCAATGATTTTGAGACAAGAATTTTTTACGAGAGAAAATACCCAACCGGTGATTTTGTTTGTGAAAGTTGCGACAATAATTCTTTAACCGGAAATGAAAATGAATAATTCCATTTCAGAAAAAATAATTGAAGATATTTTAACCTCTGATAAATCAATTTTGTCAGAAGTTCTTTCTTTGAATTTTTCTGACTTAAGTTTGATTGCAAGACAAAAAATTGTTTCATCTGGTAAACTTGATATGCTTTACCTACATAAAGATGAAATGCTTTTGATAGAGTTGAAAACCGCTCAATTTTACAAAGAAGTAATTACTCAAATCAATAACTACGAAACTGATTTGCTTGCACTCCAAAATCAAAACAAGTTAATCAAATCAAGAATCAGAAAGATTGTTGTTGTAACTGGTGCAAGAGAAAATGACTATAAAGTATGTAAGGAAAATAGAATTGATTTAATCATTTATAAACCCGAAATCATTTTATCTAAATACTATGAAAACTTTAAAGAATTATCTTCTTTTCTGAAAATTCAATCTGGTGATTA
>QYQI01000041.1 GCA_007280825.1 Ignavibacteriales bacterium
CTACCCGAGTGTCGGCCATAACCATAAACTAATTTTTACAAGTATCATATCAAAAATTAAAATGAGTAAGGATGAAAGCACCACAGAAGTTGTAGATGCACGTCCAACTCCCTCAGTTCCGCCTTCGGTTGTAAATCCTTTGTATGAACCAACGAGTCCGACTATGTACCCGAAGACAAAAGTTTTAGCAACTCCCGGAATAAAATCTCCGAACTCGATAGATTGAATTACCGAAGATTTGTAATATTCAAAGCTCATAGGTTCGGTAATAATTATTGCAAGATATCCGCCGATGATCGCAATAAATATAACATAGACTGTTAGAATGGGAAGTATCATGGTCGTTGCTATTATACGTGTGCAAACTAGATATTTAAATGGATTGATCGCAGAAACTTCCATAGCATCAATCTGTTCCGTCACTCTCATTGAACCGAGTTCTGCACCAATTCCGGAACTTACCCTTCCGGCAAAAATCAAAGCAGTAATAACCGGACCTAATTCTCGCACAACAGAAAGTGAAACCATTCCGGGAAGAAAATCACTTGCACCGAATCTTTGCATAACAGGCTGGCTCTGCATTGCAAGAACAAGTCCAATAATGAATCCCGTGACGCTTACAATTCCAAAAGTTTTTACGCCGAGTTCATCCATATGTTTTTTAATTTCTCTAATTTCAAATGGAGGAACAAAAGCCTGCTTAAAAAATTCCCAGTTGAATATTGTTAAACCGGTCAGCGTAGCAAAAAAATTGTAGAGATAATCCGAGTAGTTTAATCTTCTTCCATATCTGATGCGAGGTAAATTCATTTAGATAAGTATTAATTTTTATGACTAGATCAAAATAGTAAAAGTATAGAATAGATTGAAATACTGATTAGTAAACTATGGTGGTTAAAACGCATTAATGATATGATTTATTTGCGGTTTTGAATCTTTGAGATGCAAGATTGCAATAACATCAATTCTGCAAGTTTGGTCACTGATTCTATTTTTATATAGATAAGCTTCTGCAGTTTTTCTTATCTGCTTTTGCTTTGAACTGGAGATAGCCAATTCCGGTGGACCGTATTCCAAATTTTGCCGGTATTTAACTTCCACAAAGACGAGAGTTTCTTTATCCTTTGCGATGATATCAATTTCACCATGTCCGAACTGATAATTTTGTTCAACGATCTCATAACCAAGATTTTTTAAGAACCTGCATGCAAGCTCCTCGCCATAATTTCCTGTAGTCCGTTTATTTTGATTTGTCATTAGTCAGTCGTCATTGGTCATTTGTTACTCAGGTACTTAGGCACTCAGGTGCTTATTACCAAATGCCTGAATAAATTAAAATAATTTCTCTTGATTCTCCGCATTCAATATTCTGCTTAAAAAACTTTTACGATGAAAAGGTGAAGCGCCAAATTTTTTGACTGCAATTCTATGTTCTAAAGTTGCATAACCTTTGTTGTGATTCCAAGAGTACATTGGAAAATTTTCATGTGCTTCTAGCATAATCTTATCACGAGTTACTTTTGCAATTATTGAGGCCGCCGCAATAGAAAATGATTTTGCATCACCTTTAACAATTGTTTTTGTCTCGATCTTAGATGTGAAAGATTTATTCCCGTCTATTAAGATCAGATTCGGTCTTTTTGAAAGCTGTGATACTGCAATCTTCATCGCTTTAAGAGATGCTTGTAAAATATTTATTTCTTCAATCTCTAAATGATCAATAATACCAACTCCGTAGCATAAACAGTTTTTTATAATCCAATCAAATAATTCTTCCCGTTTCTTTTCCGGAATTTGTTTTGAATCGTTGATCTCTTTATGAAAAGTTTTTTTATTGAATATAACCGCAGCGGCAACAACCGGTCCTGCTATCGGTCCTCGTCCCGCTTCATCAACTCCGGAGAGGAGTTTTATTTTGCGGGAAAGGAATTTGTTATCGAATGTTTTTAGTGTGTTCATCAGAACTCATTAATAATTCCAAAATGAATTTTTCCTTCGCCGAATGAATCACCTTTAGCGAGGGCGAAACTTACACTGAGAACTCCGAGTCCAGTTTCTATATTTAAGCCGAATCCGTAACCAATTTTAAAAGAAGAATTCTCAGCGATGTTTCTTTGTTTATCTTCATTGCGTAAAAAAAATCCAGTATCAAAAAATAAAAATGCGAATGAACGGCGTGATAAAAGTAATCTGTATTCAAGATTAGACCAAAGAATTCTATTCCCTTGAAATTGTTTTTCTCTGTAGCCGCGGAGAGAATTTGTTCCGCCGAGAAAATAAAGATCGCTCAATTCAACATCATCACCGCGTAATTCTCTGCCGTGAACTCCGATTGCTGCAACTTGTCTGTTGAATAACTGTTTGAATAATACGAAATCAAATTCAATCCGTTGTAAAGCAACTTTAGTATTTGTGGTCGGAGTAATGAAATCAGCCGGACCGTTTATTTTTTTAGAGGTGTATGAATAAGTGTTGTTGAAAAATATTCCTTCGGTCGGTGAATAGAAATCGTCCCGTGAATCAATTCTCAAATTTACTCCGCTTGTAAATGCGGAAGAATTAAATACGGTAAATGTATTTGCATTTTGTTGAGTTGGAATTGTTGATTGGACGGCAACCAATACCGATGCTGATATTTCGCTTGTTGCAAGAAACTCCAAACGTTCATCAAAATTCCTTTGAACATAAGTAGAGTCTTGTTTTCGCTGGAACAATCTACCTTCTAAATTGAATGGAAAACCGAAAAGCCACGGTTCGAGATAACGCAGCTCCAACTCCTGCGAGAAGCGGTTTTCCTGCTGCCATCGGAAAGAAGCAGCGCGCCCCGTACCCAAAAGATTTCTTAAACTCACATTTACAAATCCGGTTAAGTAACCGCTCTCTTTATCGCTCGCAGCGGGAACATATCCGGCAATACCGTCAAAGAAATTTGTTTGTTTTTCTTTGATGGAAATTTTTAATACACCTTCTTTCTTAGAGTTGAAATAAAAAGCCGGCGATTCAACTGGTTCAAAGAAACGGAGACGATTTAATTTTTCGGGAACCGCATCAATATTTTTTTGAGAATATTCTTCTCCTATGCGGATCTGAACGGCACGTGTTATTACATAATCTTTTGTTTTATCATTGCCGGCAATTTCTATTTTATCTATTGTACTTTTTGTTCCTACATTCATACTTAAATAAAGATTTACAAAATGATCTCCGTTTGTCGAATCGTTTATAAATTCAACAGATTCAATTTTGACAGATGCAAAAGGGAATCCTTTGTTTTCGTAGTGATCAATAATTTCCGAGAAAACGGATTCAATGTTTGTTCTAATAAAAATTTCTTTTTCTAGTTGCGAGAGAATATTATTTACGATGACAGAATCTTTAACTGGACTACTGACATGAATCTTATTTATAAGAGTTGGCGTACCTTCTGTTATGTTAATTCTTATTAGAAATTTAACCGAATCAATTTTTTCTGTAGAAATATTGCTGAAGGAAAAGTTATAATATCCGCGCCCGTTCAGTGCAGAAACAATTCGCGTTCTTACTGAATCTTCTATGCCCTTAAAATATTTTTGTCCGGGAGAAATATTTATCCAGCTTAAATAATTGCTCTCCGAAAAGGTTTTATTTCCAGAGATATCAATTTTTGAAATGATTTGTGCTGGTGTGTGAATATTAAAGATGATATTAATCAGAATAAAAAATAAAAATATCTTTGCATGCTTTGCGGATTCTTTGCGTTCTCTGCGGTTAAAAGCAAAAACACAAAGGTCGCTGAGGAAAGCGCGAAGGACACTGAGGTAATTAATAATTCGGTGAGTCATCAATTATTTTCATTTTTTTACCGATTGTAGAAACTTTAACTCGCTCAATGTATGAATTCATTTCGTTAGTTGTAACATCGCACGTTGTAAGCTTTGTTGCGTTAGCAGCTCCGAGCGCTGAACCAATCTTTACAAACTGATCGAACACGAGTGAATTTTCCAAACCGTAAGCTACTCCAGCAACAAAAGCATCGCCGCTTCCGGTTGCATCAATTACATCTACTTTCGGCGGATCAACTTTATAATTGAAATCAAATTTTTCTGCATAAAGAGAATTTGCACCGTCGCTCAAAAACATCAACTTAATATTCTTTGCATAAAGCTGATGTAAACACTCAAGTTTTTCTTTTTCATCACGGAGAGTAATGCTGAGTGATCTCTCAACTTCATCAACATTGTTGTGTATTACAGTCGGGCTCGCATTTATGCAATTCATTAAATGAGAACCATAAGTATCAAGTATGGAAATTTTATCGTACCGGTTTGCAAGTTCAATTCCGTATGGGAAAATATCATTAGTCGTAGTGCATGGTGAACTTCCCGCGAAAACTACTATCGAACAATTCTGTATCATCTTATCAAGTTTGTGTTTGAAGTCCGCGGCTTCTTCGACGGTGACATTGCTATTCAAGCCGAAGTATGTGGTAACACGATTATTTTTTTCTTCAATTATTAAATCAGCAGAACGCGTTTCAGATTTTGTAGAGACAACGGTAAAATCAATTTTTTCTTGTGTGAGACAGCGGCGCAAAATCTTTCCGTTGTTTCCGCCAAGAAATGTTAGTGCGGAATTCTTTTCGCCAAGGATATTTAATTGTCTGTTTACATTGATTCCTTTGCCGCCGGAAGTGAAAAATTCTTTTTCGGAACGGTTTGATTTTCCAAGTTCTATGGAATCAAAAAATAATCTTCGTTCCAACAAAGGATTTAATGTTACAGTTAGAATCATTTTTATTAATGTAGAGTGAAGAACGTAGGACGCAGATATTAAACACTCTGCGCTCTACACTCTGAGTTCAAAATTACGGTCTATAACCTGGCCATCTGCTGTAATCGGGATTCACTAATCGGTAATCACCAAATCCTGTTTGATCCGAAAAGACAAAAGTTCTATTCAATTCGTAATAATCCCAAATCTCATAAGGTTTAGTATTTGAATCCAGTGGATGTCTTTCAACACTGCTTGGCGGACCGAAAGTAATGAAGATCATTCCCATATCTGAATGCCAGCCTTCGCCTAATCCTTTAAAATGTTTGTTTGCATAATCAACGCGGCGGAAATATTCATATAGAATTGGGTTATCATCTGTTTTGGAATTTGGCTTTTTCTTGTCCCAAAAACTTAAAAACCGTTCCAGTTTTTCATCGTAGTTTTTTCCTTCCTTTATGAAATCTAATTCCTCGGTAGAAGCTATGTAAATTATTTGTTGGATTGCTTTTTCAAGATCAGTAATAGCTGAAGGTACGCCGTGAATTTTTGAAATTATTTTTTTCTCTACTGAAGTAATTATTTTCCAATCATTGTCTTTTATTACCGCATTAAGAAGATATCCTCCGACGGAAAAACTTACATTGTTAATAGTATGTTTTACCAAATTTGTTCCGGGCTTTACAGTTAAATGTTCCATCTGTTTGAATGATGTACTATTTTTAAGATCATCCAACGAGTATTCAATATTGATTTCGCGTGTTTTGTCGGAGTAAATTTCAAAATAGAGAGGAACCGAAGTACTTCTATTAGTTACGGATGCTGTAACGTTTGGAATAATTTTTTCGCCTGTTGAATCCTTTACAAATTCTGAAACTAACATCAAATCGCTTACGCCCAGTGAATCAGATATTTGTTTTACTACTAAAGGGATTTCTTTTGATGAAGCGGATCTTGAATCGGAATCTTCCACAATGCATTTAACAAAATACTTTCCCGGATTGAGATCATAAGTTTTGTAGCTAAGATTAAAATTATCCATGGAAAGTGTTTGTTCGAAATTGGTTGTTTTAACTCTTTCTTTCCAAGTTCGTTCGAAAATAATATTTATTTTACTTTCATCGGCAAAAGACAATGTAATATTATAGTTAGCATAAAAGCCGTCATCTTTTTTAACGAATTGAATGCTTGAATAAGGAACTTGAACAAAGAAATCCATTCGTGTTTTATTTGGAACGGAACTTTTAAATCCTCCGACATCCACTGAAAAATTTATTGGTTTTCCGCTCCTCGAGTTGGTGGAATATTCTACCTGCGCCGAAATAACGGAAACTAAAAACAAGATCGTTATAAACATTTTTTTCACTTATACAACTCCTTTATTCTCAATTAAATTACCAAATAAATCATACTCATTGCAATCGTAAATTTCAATGTGATAAAATTCTCCGATCTTTAGTGTATTACTTTTTGCATCAATTAAAATTTCACCATCTACTTCGGGCGCATCGCGTTCGGAACGTCCTACATAGTAATCATTATCCAACGAATCAATAAGAACTTTAATTCTCTTTCCAATAAAGGATCGGTTCTTTTCTTCAGAAATTTCTTTTTGAATTTCCATCAATACTGCTTTCCGCTCCTCTTTGATTTCTTGAGAAACCGGATCGCCAAGAATAAAACTTGGAGTATTCTCTTCGATGGAATAAGTAAAAACACCCAAACGGTCAAACCTTATATCACGGATAAAATCGCAAAGTTCCTCAAACTCTTTTTCGGTTTCGTTAGGATAACCGACTATGAAAGTTGTTCGCAAAGAGAGATCTGTAATTCTTTCTTTAAGGTTGTATAAAAGCTCTTTTGTTCTGCGTTGCGTTATACCGCGCCTCATAGATTTTAAGACCGTATCGGAAATATGCTGAAGAGGTACATCAATATATTTGCAGATCTTAGAATTGTTTACAATTTCATTAATGAGATCATCGGGGAGGTGAGACGGATAAACATAAAGTAAACGGATCCATTCTATGCCGTTAATTTTTGAAAGCTTATTCATTAACTCGGCAAGATTTCTTTTTCCGTATAAATCAATTCCGTAATCTGTTGTATCCTGACCAATGAGAATCAACTCTTTAACGCCTTGACGCGCGAGAGATTCTGCTTCTGCAAGAAGTTGATCCATTGGTTTTGTCTTATGAAGTCCGCGCATTAAAGGTATGGCGCAGAATGAACAAGGATTATCGCATCCCTCGGAGATTTTGAGATAAGCAAAATGTTTTGGTGTTGTAATTATTCTTTCGCCGAGAAGTTCATATTTTAAGTTGCCGCCGAACTCACGTACAATTCCTTCGTATGCTTCAGTGCCGAAGAAAGAATCCACTTCAGGAATTTCTTTTCTTAGATCATCCATGTATCGTTCGGAAAGACATCCTGCAACAACAACTTTTTTTAATTTTCCTTTTTTCTTCAGTTCAATTGCAGAGAGAATTGTATTAACGGATTCTTCTTTAGCCGCATCTATAAATCCGCATGTGTTTATTACAACAGAATCTGCTTGATTAGGATCATCGGTCAAATCAAATTTATTAAGCTTAAGCTGGCTCATTAATCGTTCGGAATCAACAGTGTTCTTTGAACAACCGAGAGTAATAATTGAGATTTTTTGTTTTTTCATAATAAAATTTTTTCTTGCTCAGGACATTAATCTTTTTTAGAGCATGAGTAAAGTCAAAAGTTTACCCGCCATACTTTTGGCGTGCATGAACAAGAACAAGAAATAATAAACCTTTCTAGCGAATTAATGTGAGGTAAAAATAAACTACCGGTGCAGTGAAAAGTAATGAATCAAACCGATCGAGAATCCCGCCGTGTCCGGGAATTATTGACGATGAATCTTTTACGTGAGAATCACGCTTGATTAAACTTTCTATCAGATCGCCGATCTGCCCAAATAGACCAACAATAAATCCAATAACGATTATATCTTTTAATTCCATGAAATCTAAAATGAATTCATGTGCGGCTATCATTCCGGCAATCGCAAAAACAAAACCGGCAATAGCACCTTCCCAGCTTTTATTAGGACTAACACGAGGTAATAATTTATGCTTACCGTAAGCCGATCCGATAAAATATGCGGCTGAATCGCAAATCCAGATTGATGCAAGGATTGAGATGATCAAATATCCTCCTTGAGGATATGTAAAAACGGAATCTCTGTAAAACTCTCGCAAGTCAATTATTGCAGCTGAAAAAAATCCAATATAAAAAATTCCCAAAAGTGTTGATCCAGTATTTGAAACAGCCGAGTCTTTATTTCTGAACAATTCAAAAAGCAAAAGTAAAGCTGTGATCAATAATAGTAGTATATGGTAATCAATAATGGGTTTGTACTCGTTTACAATTATCACAGCAACGGAAAGATAACCGATCAGTTTGTTTGTGTAACTGTGTTTGTTACGCATCATCCGGGTAAATTCAAAATAAGAAACCAAACCGATTGCAAGCACAAGAATTAAAAACGGAATTTTTCCGATGAGACTTAAAACTACAAGTAACGGAATTCCGATAAGACCAACAATAACACGCGTGGATAAATTATTTAATTTTTTTGCCATCTATTCCTCATCATCAATTTTGCTTTCAAAGATATCGTTTATGATTTGTAAAGCTTCATCGGCATCTTTTCTTTTAACAAGTAATTTTATCGGAGAGACTTCACCTAAATAAATGTAGCTTCGGTCTTTCTGCGAAAGAATAATAGAATCTATTTCTGCACCGTTTAAATTTGCTTTCAACA
>QYQI01000143.1 GCA_007280825.1 Ignavibacteriales bacterium
AGCTATATCTATTCAAAGGAATCTTTTCCATAGCTTTAAGCAGAATCTTATCAACCAGTTCAGGAATTCCAGTCATCTTTTCAGAAACTCTAGGCGCAGTTTTTTTAAGATGACTATCCATCACTTCATATTCGCTTTGATAATCGAATGGAGGTTGACCGACAATCATTTCATATGCAGTGCATCCTATCGAGTAAATATCACTGCGGTTAGTTACTTCTTCTCCTTTAACTTGTTCGGGACTCATATAATAAACAGTACCAATTTTAGAACCGGTTTTAGTCATATCATTTTCAACAAGCGATTTCGAAATTCCGAAATCCATTATTTTAGTTATGCCTTCTTTATTTAAAATGATATTTGACGGTTTAATATCTCTGTGAATAAATCCTTTGGAATGTGCATAACCTATACCGAGCAATAATTGTTTGATAATATAGATTACATCATACAAATTAAATCTGCCCTGCCGCTCAATAACTTTTTCAAGACTTTCACCTTCTACATACTCCATCACTATACCAAGCAGATTTGAATATTCGATAAAACCGTGTACTGTTACAATGTTGGGATGAGATAGTTTAGCATGGTTCTTAGCTTCGCGTTTAAATCTTTCAATAAATCTTTCTTTATCTAAGACTTGCGAGTTTAACATTTTAATTGCTACATATCTGTCGAGCTTTGTGTCAAAAGCTTTATAGACAATCCCCATGCCTCCTTTTCCAAGAACGGAGACAACTCGATAATTTTCGATCATTTTACCAATTAAATTATCCATGCCTTATCACTAACAATTTTTATTTTCGATATAACAATTTCTCATTTTTCTTTTGTTATTACAAACTGAAATAATCATCAAAATCGGTTTCTTTGTTTTTTCTTATCATTTAACTAATTTTGCGAGCCCAATGCGAGACTGGCGGAATTGGCAGACGCGCTAGACTTAGGATCTAGTATCGAGAGATGTGGGGGTTCGAGTCCCCCGTCTCGCACTAATTACTAATTAAAAACACTACAATAACGAGGTATTTTTGGACATTAAAGTGAATCAACTATCAGATTCTCAGCAAGAAGTTGAAGTAAATCTGAATTACGATGAAATCCTTCCGGAAATAAATGATGCTTATGGTGAAGAAAGAAAGACCATTACTATTGACGGTTTTAGAAAAGGAAAAGCGCCGATGGGAATGATTAAAAAACTTTATGGAGAAGCTATTGAATATAAAGCAAGTGAAAAAATTGCGAATAAAAAATTTTGGGATGCTATTGATCAACAGAATTTAAAACCTATCAGTACTCCGCAAATGATGGACCTTGATTTTGTCCCGGGAACTAAACTATTCTTTAAGGTCAAGTATGAAATAAAACCAAGACTAAATCTTAAAAATTATAAAGGTTTAGAAATTGAAAAACCAATCTTCAAAATAAAAGACGGTGAAGTAGAACGTGAAATTGATTTCTTGTTAAAACCGCATTTTAAATTTGAAGCTGCTGATAAGATAGAAAATACAAATTTTAGAATAACAGTCAACCTGCAAAGAATGGATGCTCAAGGTGTACCAATGATCGGTCACCGAAACGAGAATATGATAATTGATTTAACTGACGAAAAAGTTAATCCGCTCATCAAAGAAAATGCAAAAGGTAAAAAAGTTGGTGAATCATTTAATTTTATTTTTACTGATGAACATTATCACGGCGAAGAACTGCATAAAGAAGAGTTTAGTTATATTGCTAATGTTATTAAGATAGAAAAACAAGTCAAACCTGAACTCACCGAAGAAATTGTAAAAAAAATCTCCGGTGATAAAGCCTCTACACCCGAAGAACTTAATTCATTCCTTAAAAAAAATATTGAAGATTACTATGTTAAACAATCCGAAGAAATCTTTACTAACAACTTACTCGGTGAAATTGTAAAGAATAATGAATTCACTCCTCCACCTGGTTATGTTAGTTCTGTACATAAGAGAATGATAGAGTTGGAAAGAGAAAATTCTAAACGTTATAAAATGCCTAACTTTGATGAACAAGCAGTTACTGAATATTATAAACCAAGAGCCGATTGGAATGCTAAATGGCAAATCATTTTAGAAAATCTTGCTGAAGCTGAAAATATTAAAGTTGAGGATTCAGAATTAGAAGAATTAGCCAAGAAGGAAGCTGAAACAATTGGTATTTCAGTTGCCAAGCTTGTTAAATATTATAAAGACACTAATCGTTCGGAAATGTTACTGGAAGAAAAAGTGATTAAGTACTTGAAAGAACAAACAAAAATCAAAGAAGTTAATTCTGAAGAAAAAATTAAAGAGAAAAAGGAAAAATCAAATGAAGCATAATATTCTTACACAAACTCAGTTGAACCAAAAATTTGAAATCTATAATCAGCTTGTTCCATACGTAATTGAACAAACAGGCCGTGGTGAAAGAGGGATGGATATTTTTTCCCGTCTATTGAGAGAACGTATCATCTTCCTTGGAACTGCAATTGATGATCATATTGCAAGTTTAACAATTGCACAATTACTTTTTCTTGAAGCAGAAGATCCTGATAAAGATATTTATCTTTATATAAATTCACCTGGCGGAAGTGTGTCTGCCGGTCTTGCAATTTATGATACAATGAAATATGTCCGTTCAAAAGTTTCTACTATTTGTGTTGGATTAGCAGCAAGTATGGGTGCTGTTCTGCTTGCCGGAGGTGAATCTGGAAAACGTTCTTCCCTTCCAAATTCTAAAATCATGATACATCAACCATGGGTTGGCGGATTGCAAGGACAAACTACTGATATAGAAATTCACGCAAAGGAAATGATCAAGACAAGAGAAACACTTTATAAAATTCTTGTTGATAATACCGGAAAAACTTATGACCAGATTTCGAAAGATTGCGACCGCGATTATTTTCTTAATGCTGAAGAAGCAAAAGAGTATAAGTTAATAGACAATATTTTGGTTCATAGAGCCAGCCCTAATAACAATAAAAAATAACTTTTCTAAGGGGTTTATTAACCCCTTTTTTATTTTATCAAGATAAATCAACATTACCTTTGATTTTACGATTTAGGCAGAGATGTGAGTTAAGTTTGCCTGGCATTTTCAAGTCTTCAATAAAATGGTTATTTTCAATTTAGAATCTGTGAATAATTTTGACAATTTTTTAAAGTGAGATTTCTTTGACCGGTGCTAAATTAGATCTATTAATAAAGTTAAATGAACTTGCCGAATATGCTCGCCGTGGAGATGAATTTTTACCGGATGAGATATGCAATTTCCTTTCCAATGAATTTGATTTAAATGGCGCTGCTCTTTTTTCTATAGGTGATAACAATTCTTTTCACCCAATAGGTAAATCTGCCGGTGTTAAGAAAAATCAGCTCAAAGGCAATTCTTTCATCTGTCCTAACTGTAAACATTTCGCCGGAGTTCAAAGCAACACTTTAATTCTTGATAGTAATTGTTCAATTCAAATTTCAGATAACATAAGTAATGAGGGATGTTATTTGATCAATCTTTCAGATTTAGATAAGATGATGATCAAAGTAGCGAAGAAAACTTCGGTAAAACAAAACGATAAAGGCAACTTAGAAAAAGCCATTCAGCTTATCTCATCATTAATAGTGTTATGGTTGGAAAAACGCGGTGGTACAAAACATTCAACAGCTTCTCTTGCTAGAATTGTTACAGAAACTACTAATGAACTTAAGACTAGTTCCAATAACATAATGAGTTCTACTTCCGCATTATCAGGCTCAGCATTATCTCCATCGAATTCTGAAAGCATTAATTCATTAAAGAAAAATGCTCAGAATATTCTTTTGAACATTAATGATCTTAATGAAATTTCTAAGATCGAATCTAACTCTGTTACCAGGAATCAAAAAAGTGTAGAACTTATTCCGTTTATCAATGAGATAGTTGAATTATTTAAAAGAAATCTTGGTAATCGTAAAATTACGTTTTCAGTTAGTGTAGATAAGTTATTAAATAAATCTGTGATATTAGATGATCAGAAATTGCGTTACATCTTGAGCAGTTTACTTTTTGTTTCAACAAACCTTACAACTAAAGGTGAAATTTCAGTTATAGCTTCTGTCATTCAGAATAATTTAGTAAGATTTGTTATCTCTGATTCCGGAACTGTTATTGAAAGTAAGATAATTGATAAACTATTCGATCCATTTACTCTTTTTCAAATGGAGGAATTTAAAAACTCTCCTTTAACAGGACTCAGTTTAACATTGGTAAAAAAATATGTACATTATTTGGGTGGAGAAATTTCAACAACAAGCACTGCGGGGAAAGGAAATACTTTCACGTTCACTATTAATGGAGAAGTAATGGCTGAAATAGAAAATAATATCTCACAATTACCCAAACCAACTACTGTGAATAAAGTTCTTGTTATTGAGGATGATTATGCTACATCGAAGCTTCTGACCAATTACCTTACAAAATGGGGTTATAATCCAACCATTGTAAGTACAGAAGAACAGGCTTTTGGTGTTATCAATAAAGAACCTTTACTCGCCATTATCTTAGATATCGAACTTCCGAATATAAACGGTCTCGAATTATTGAAGAAACTACATGATAATCCGCAGACAAAAAATACACCGGTAATTGTTTGCTCTATTGAACCGGAACAACAAAAAGCATTTATGATGGGTGCCGTAGAATATTTTATTAAACCGATAAATTACAATTACCTTGTTGAAGTTCTAACAAATTATAAACTGAGAAAAAATTCAAATGTCCTTTGTGTTGATGATGATGTACCTACTCTAAATTTAGTTAAGCAGGCAATTGAATCTGCCGGATTTATAGCTATTGCTGAAAATGTTTCTGCAAAAGAACCGGAAGGAAAAGTAACTACCGCTCCTCCATTCAAGGTTAATGTTCCACCGGTGTTGGCAACAGTTTGAGAAGTTGGTGCGGTTGCCAAAGTTGCATCTATAAATGAACTCTGTCCGTTATTTACATCAACAACTTTATAAGTTGATATATATCCGGATTTAGAAAATGAAACTTGCTTTTTGGTACCTGCAGTTAGTTCAGAAACACTAAACCAGCCCTGTTCATTAGTCTGTACCGTTTTACCTTGAATAGTAACAGTAACAGAACCTAATAATGTCCCAGATTCATTTTGAACTCTGCCAAGAAGTAAAGCGTAATTTTGTGCTGGAGGATTGTTAGTATTGTCTGGTCCGCTTGGATTGTTATCTTTTTTGCAACTTGATATTAGAAATATTGCAAAAAGATTAAACAGTACGAAAAAATACCAAATATGTTTCTTCATCCCTTCTCCTTTGAAGTTTAAGAATTTATATATTAAAGAAAAGCTAAGCTTTTTATTTAATAAACAGAGAACCGGATAATTCAGTAATTATTAACTGTTACTACCATTCAACATATGGAAATTTTCTTCAAAAAAAAATAGATGATGATAACTATCACAAAGTTTAATTCAGATCCAATTGTAAACACCGTTCAAATTATTATAAGAAACACATTAACTTTTTTATATTTGTAAGAAGACATTTTTCTAAGGAGTATTAGTGAAGTCCGTTCGTGTTCGATTTGCCCCAAGTCCTACCGGATATTTGCATGTAGGCGGTTTAAGAACTGCATTATATAATTATTTATTTGCTAGGAAGAACAACGGTAAGTTTGTCTTAAGAATAGAAGATACCGACCGCAACCGCTTTGTAGAAGGTGCTGTTGAAAATTTAATATCAGCATTAAAATGGTGCGGGCTCGATTTTGACGAAGGACCGGAAACTGGCGGTAAGCTCGGTCCATATTTACAATCTCAACGCCTCGGCATATATCAAAAATATATACAAGAATTAGTTGTTAAAGGAGATGCTTATTATTGTTTCTGTACTCACGAGCGTCTCGAAGCGTTAAAAGAAGAACAACAGAAACAAAAATTTCCTCAGGCAAAATACGATAAACACTGTCTTTCTCTTAGTAAAAGTAGGATCGAAGAAAATCTTGCAAACAGAATTCCGTTTGTGATACGTTTGAATGTTGTGCCGAATCAAAAAATTATTTTTGATGATATTGTCCGCAGTCGTGTGGAATTCGATAGCAATAATGTTGATGATCAAGTTTTGATAAAAAGCGACGGCTACCCAACTTATCATTTCGCAAATGTTGTAGATGATCATTTAATGGAGATAAGTCATGTTATCCGTGGTGAAGAATGGCTCTCATCAACTCCGAAACATGTATTGTTATATGATTCGTTTGGTTGGGAAAGACCAATCTTTGCACATCTTCCGTTATTATTAAATCCTGATCGTTCAAAATTAAGCAAAAGACAAGGCGATGTTGCAGTTGAAGATTACCGTGCAAAAGGATTTTTAAAAGAAGCTCTTGTAAACTTTGTTGCTTTATTAGGATGGAACGCCGGCGATGATAAAGAATTTTATTATATGAATGAATTGATCGAAAATTTTTCTTTAGAACGGGTTAACAAATCCGGAGCTGTATTCGATATTGAAAAATTAAATTGGTTAAATGCCGAACATCTTCGTAAAAAATCAAACGATGATTTATTAACTATGTTAAGAATAGAAATTCTCAATTCTCAATTCTCAACCTTGCCTACCGGCAGGCAGGTTCTCAATTTGCCAGATGCTTATCTGCTAAAAGTAATTTCTGCGATGAAAGAAAGGGTTAGTTTTGTTAAGGAATACCTGTCAAATTCTCCCTATTTCTTTGAAGCTCCTTCCAAATATGATGAAAGCTCTGTTTTGAAAAATTGGAAATCTGAAACTCCTGATCAGATGAAAAAACTTTATGAATCGTTTGCAAAACTTAACACACCTGTTAAAGAGGATTTTGAAGCTTCTCTAAAAGAAACTGCTGCTGAATTAAACATAGATGCTGGGAAATTAATCCATCCCCTTCGCCTTGCAGTTTCCGGTATGAGCAGCGGACCCGGGGTTTACGATATTCTGGTTATTATAGGATTAGAAGAAACACAAAAGAGAATTGACAAAGCAATAAATACTATTTCTGTTATCTAAATACTTTTAAGACAACATACATTATGATTAACAATAGAAGAATAATAGTAGTGCTTCCGGCTTATAATGCTGAGAAAACTTTGGAAATGACCTACAAAGAAATTCCCTTTGATATAGTTGACGATGTAATTCTTGTTGATGATGCAAGTCTAGATTCAACTTCCATGGTTGCTAAACAACTGGGAATTAAACATGTAATAAGACATAATCACAATCTTGGTTATGGTAGCAATCAAAAAACATGTTACAAAAAAGCTCTTGAACTAAATGGAGATATTGTGATTATGCTTCATCCGGATTATCAATACACTCCCAAACTTATTCCCTCAATGGCTTGGTTGATTGCTAATGATGTTTACCCGGTTGTATTAGGCTCTAGAATTTTAGGCTTAGGAGCCTTAAAAGGCGGCATGCCTTTCTATAAATACTTCTTCAATAGAACACTTACATTAATTCAAAACTTGCTTGTAGGTCAAAAACTATCTGAATATCACACAGGTTATAGAGCATTTTCAAAAACTGTATTAGAAAATATTAATTTCCAAATTAATTCGGATGATTTCATTTTCGATAATCAAATGCTATCTCAAATTATTTATGCAAAATTTGAAATTGCAGAAATAACTTGCCCCACAAAATATTTTGATGATGCTTCTTCTATTAACTTTAGAAGAAGTGTTCAATATGGTTTAGGTGTACTTTCAGTTTCATTTAAACACTTTATGCAAAGAATGGGACTGGCAAACTTTAGTATTTATAAAAAATAATTCAGAATATTTTTTATTTGTTTTTTGGAAGCCGTTTAAAGAAAGCAAATCCTCCCTCTTCTTTTATTAATTCAATATTTGGCAAAGTCTTATAATCATTTTGGTCTTGAACTTTGCACACAAAATAAACTGGTTTATCTATCTCACCTTCTTTAAGCCATTTCTCATAACCGTCTTGATCCATGCCTAATGCTTTAGAACTATGTTTATATTGTTTTTTTGAATAGAATAAATGAGCATAGCTTTTAAAACCAAGAACATTCAAATAAACATCTTCACCGGCAATGCTTTCATAAAAAGCAATTGGTGCGCCTTGAATATGTTTTTCTACTTTTGGTGCCACTATCGGTAAAAATAATGAGAGTGTAATAATTGTATTTAAAAATAGTAAGTACAATCCTTTTCTGTATTGCTGCTTAAATAGGAACACGACTGACACTATTAACAAAATCAAGAAAAGAACTCCAATTAGATACTCTAAACCGGACCAGTTCACATTCATGCTTAAGTTGCCTTTAACAAAATCATCTGTAATATATGGCATAAGTTTATTTTGGTAAATAAATGCCAGAGGTAGTGCAATCAGTAATACAGAATATATTAATCCTAATAAAATTATTCCCGCATAATGCCCTGCATTAACTTTTCTCTTCTCTTTTATTATATCATAAATAGTTATGGTTGATAAAAATGTAATCGGGTAATATGCTAAAGAGGAATAATGAATGATCTTTGTTCTGACTATTGAAAAAATCACTAAGACAACTGCTAAAAGAATAATCATTATAATTCGTAATTTATTTTGATCATTTTCAATATGCTTTCCTTTTCTAAAATGATTAAATGCAAAGATTGAAGCAGGAAAACAGCCGATAAGTAAAATGACAAAATGATAATAAAATGGTCCGCTATGACCGGCATCTCCAGTGATCAACAGCCTTATTTGATACTTAATAAATTCATTAATGAACCAGGTTCCATTAGAAATTATTTCAATTCCGAACCAAATTAAAGAAACAAATACTGTAGTTATAACAAAAAGTATTGCATCAAGAACCGGAAATTTTATTTCCTTGCGGTTAAATATCCAGAAGATGAAAAATGTAATTGATGGGATTAAAAATCCAACCGGGCCTTTTGTTAGTACTGCCAACCCTGAGAATACTCCGGCAAGTAAAATCGGAGTTCTGTTTTTGTTTTGCGGCAGAAAATTTTTATAGATGAAATAAGCAGATAAGAACATGAAGAGATTAAACATTGGGTCTATAATTCCGCTCCTAAAATAGAAGAGAGGTAAAAAAGAACCTAGATATACCAAACACCATGTCCAGCCGAATTCTGTATTAAATACTTTTTTCCCAATGTTGAATAATACCATTAAAGTAATTATTCCTATCAAAGCGTTTGGTAACCGTGAAGCAAATTCATTTATTCCGAATATCTTCATAGAAAGAACTTGAGCCCATATAAAAAGCGGCGGCTTTTCCCAAAAAGGCTGATAATCAATTTGAACTCTTAAATAATCACCAGTTGCTATCATCTCTCTAGCACACTCGGCAAAATTGATTTCATCCCAATCAAAAAGATGAACCCTCCCTAATAGAGGAATTAAAATCAATGATGCAATAAAAATAATTACAGCATAAGCGTTTTGGCTGAATAGTTTTTTCATATCTTATTTATAGACTTTTATCAAAAATAATAATTAATTATTTCATTACTAATTTCAGTTTTTCTTATTATGCGCTTACAATATTACACCAACCTTGGGCTACAAGCCAAATGTTATTGATAATTAAAAAGGTGATTTTTTCCTTTTGAAGAAATTAAAGAAAATTTTCAAGATAATTGGATTAGTTATTAGTTTCATAGTGCTACTTCTATGTTCCCCCTATTTAATAAGTCCTATTTATGATTTTCCTGCTACGCATAGCTTTTCAGGTAATAAGTTCTATAATCCTTACTCAGAATTAAATGGTGCTAGAATTAAAGCTAATTTTCACGCGCATACAAAAGCATTTTTTGGACTTACTGCTGGGAAAGATGAACCGGACAGTTTATGGAATGCATATAAAAAATTAAATTACGATTTACTTTCAATCAGTAATTATCATTCATTGACTCCTAGATTGATTTCTCAAAACATTTACATTCCAAATTATGAACATGGCATAAATATTTTTAAGAACCATTTTTTAATGATTGGCGCTCTTTCAATTGATTATTTTAATTTTCTTTTCTATCAAACTATTCATCAGAAACAATTTCAAATAAATAGATTAAAAGACAAATGTAAATTCTTAGTTATCAATCATCCTAAATTACGATCAGCTTATTCTTCGCACGAACTAGCTAATCTAAATGGTTACGGTGCTCTTGAGATTTATTCCCATTTTTCGGAAGCAGAAGATCTTTGGGATTCCGTGCTTTCTAGTGGAAGATCTGTTTGGGGTTTTAATGATGATGATTCACACGATAAGAGCAAATATTTAGAAGTTGGTAGTTACTGGAATAATATCTATTCAAGTTCGGAAAAAGAAGATGACATTATCTCTGCATTAAAACTTGGTAGATTTGTTAACGTTCGTGGCCGCATGGGATTTGAAGATAATTATCTAAAAATTTTTACTCTTATAGATTCTA
>QYQI01000107.1 GCA_007280825.1 Ignavibacteriales bacterium
CCGAGATCTTCAATTAAATAAATATTGTTCTCTAAATCCTGAGAGTAAAATTTTGGAACATTCAGCTTCAAACTTAGAAATTGTTTTGTGAGATAAATAAAAGCACGGTTTTCGCGTTTATCAGTATTATAAACACCTATTGCAGATTTACTATTAATTGTAATTCTAAAATATTTTCGTGATGAACCGGATTCCGGAAGGGGAGAAAAAGATTTTACTTTCTCCCCGCTCCATTTCTTAAAAAGTTTTTCTAAATGATTTATTGATAGCATCTATTTTAAGTTCCTGTATGTTTAAGTTCCTGAGTTCCTGAGATTACATCTTAGTTACTCAGGCACTCAGTTGCTTTCATTAAAATCTTGGACGTCGCTGTTGCACTGCATTCGGATCGAAATATTTTCTCGGTAATTTTTCGTTGCGCATTGCAGCATTATAAACAAATGCCGCCATAATAGTTGCCGATTGAACCAGGTCAGCTCCGCTTGTATGATCGTAAACATCCATATTGGAGTGATGCGTTCTCGTATCATATTCTAATTGATCTTGTATGAATTGGAAACCGGGAAGACCTGCACCATCAAACGATTGGTGATCCGTTCCTCCTGTATTTCTTAATGTAACAGTAGAAGCGCCAAGATCATTGAATGGTTTTAGCCACTCTTCAAAGATCGGCATTACTGCAAAATTACCTTGTGTGTAAATACCGCGAATTTTTCCTGAACCGTTATCATAATTAAAATAGGCAGCTAATTTATCGTAGTCCGGTTTCTTTTCTTTTTTCTCTGCGTCAAAAAAATGATTCTTAACATAATTACGCGAGCCGATCAGGCCTTCTTCTTCAGCATCCCATAAAGCAATTCTTATAGTTCTTCTTGGCTTAACATTAAGTGCTTTAAGAATACGCACAGCTTCCATAGCAATTGCACTTCCGGAAGAGTTATCAGTTCCGCCGGTTCCCGAATGCCATGAATCAAAATGTCCGCCAAGCATTACTACTTCATCTTTTAATTTTTTATCTGTACCGGGAATTTCTGCAATAACATTATAGCCGAGAGAATCAGTGTCAACAAAGTTAGCTTGAATTTCAAATTCTAAAGTTACCGGAACATTTTTTTGTGCGATACGAACCATCCGATTATATTGTTCAGCCGAAACAACAACTGAAGGTAAAGGCATCTCCGAACCTTTTTTGTAAGATCCACCGCTCTGTACAAAAATAGTTCCGTCTGTTCCTCTTGATGGTTCAAGTACAACTAATGCACCCTCATCTTTTAAAAACTTTGCAACTTTTTGTTGAAGTTCTCTCTGTGCACGAAGTGTTGCCATTTGAGCAGGATCAAAATTTCTACCGCCGCCTTCTTGAGCAAGTTGTAATTTTTTTAAATCTTCGTCATTATAACGTTTTCCATCAGCATCCATTCCAAGAGTAATTGGTTGTTCTCCGCGTGAAAGAACAATCGCACCTTTTAATTTTCCTTTGAAGGCATCTAAATCTGCTTCAGCTTTTATATCCATAAGAACAGCATTTCCTTTTACAACTCCGTTTAAACCGGGAGTCCATGCTTTAGGATAAGCAATAAACGGCATGTATTGCGGTGAAGTCATAGCTGCATAGAATTTTTTTAATTCCCAACCTCTGCCAAGAGTTCCCCATGTTTCCATATTTGCATTTTCGAGTCCGTATTCTTTTAATTTACCAACAACCCATTGGCCTGCTTGGTGGTATTGTGGAGATGCTGCAAGCCGAGGTCCATATATATCACAGAGATAGCTCATTAATTCCATTACTTTAGAATTTTGAAGTCCCTCTTGGCGAATACGCTGCATCATTTGGTAATCAATTTTTTCTTGAGACAAAATTTGAATTGAGAAGATAAAAGAGAAGATCACTAACAGTAACTTTTTGCTTTTCATTATAACTCCGTACTGAATTGTTATGAAAAAATTTAATGAGAACCATAGATTCTCATAAAAGTTAAATTAGAGAATATGGAGATTAATCACAGTTAAAAATTGTTAAATAAATCAGCGCTGGTTTCATTTTTGTGAAGCCATAAACTTTTCAATTTGTCTTCTATGTCTTAGAATATGAACGATAGCGTGTTCAAACATCATTTCAATATTGTATAAACCCCAACGTGTTTCTGTTTTAGTTGCTGAAATCTCTTCGCGAGTCATCTTTATATTTTCTTTTACAATTTCGGCAGTAAAGAAAATAAAATTTTCCAATTCATCTATTGCATGAACAACATTATAGATATGGTAATTATGATTTACAACCGGTCTTTTTAGAAAATCGCAAATTTGATCAGCATATCTATATCCTGCGCCTACCACATGCTTCATTATAGATTGGATAGATCGGCAGTTTTCATCTCTTGTGAGCGGATCAAAAACTTTAGTGAACTCTTCTTGAGAAATTGTGCTTAATAGATTTTTTAATTCGAGTGCAACACGTTCGTATTCATCCATCAATGCGCCAATTGCGCCTGGGCGGAATATTCTTTCCATTTAATCAATTTCCTCATCATAATTTAAAATTGGCCTAAGCCATTTTTCTGCTTCTTTTAAACTTATTCCTTTACGTTTTCTATAATCTTCTACTTGATCTTTGCCGATCTTTCCAACTGTAAAATATTTAGAATCCGTATGAGCAAAGTATAAACCGCAGACAGATGCGGCAGGAAACATAGCTAAACTTTCGGTTAGTTTTATAGAAGTATTTTTTTCAACATTGAGCAATCTCCAAATTTTTAATTTCTCAGTATGGTCAGGTTGGGCAGGATAGCCTGGAGCCGGACGAATTCCTAAATATTTTTCAGCGATAAGATCTTTATCAGATAATTTTTCATTTGCCGCATAACCCCAGAAATCCTTTCTAACTTTTTCATGAAGTAATTCTGTAAATGCTTCAGCAAGTCTATCTGCAACAGCTTTTGTCATAATAGAATTGTAATCGTCGTGATGTTTTTCAAATTGTTCTATAATTTTTTCAATTCCTATTCCTGTAGTAACAGCAAACATTCCTATGTAATCTTCAGAGCCATTTTCTTTAGGAGAAATGTAATCAGATAATGCAATATTCGGAATTCCGTTCGACTTTATTGATTGCTGACGTATCGTATTTAATGTTTCAAGAATACCTGTCCGTGATTCATCAGTATAAATTTCGATATCATCATCTAAAGAGTTTGCGGCAAAAAGTCCGCAGACACCGTTTGCTGTTAAAAGTTTATTTTGAATTATATTATCCAGCAACTGATTTGCATCATCAAAAATTTTCTTTGCCTCTTTACCGTAATTAGTGTTATCAAAAATCTCCGGATATTTTCCTTTTAATTCCCAAGTCATAAAGAATGGCGTCCAGTCAATATACTTACGGATTTCTTCCAGTGAATAATTTTGCAAAACTTTTACACCGAGTTTATTCGGCTTTTTAATTCGGTAGTTTGACCAATCAATGTTGAGTTTATTCTTGCGAGCTTGTTCGATTGTTAAAAAATCTTTTTCAGATTGTTTCTTTGCATGTCCCAATTTCAGTTTACCGTATTCTTCTTTTATTCTTTTGGAAAACATTTCTTTGGTATCTTTATTTAAAAGACTGCTTACAACGCCAACACTCTTCGATGCATCCAGCACATGCACTGTTATTCCGCTGAATGCGGGAGAAATTCTTACTGCCGTGTGTAATCTTGAAGTTGTTGCGCCTCCAATAAGAAGCGGCAGATTAATCTTCATCCGCTCCATCTCTTTGGCAATATGAACCATTTCATCAAGCGAAGGAGTTATTAATCCGCTTATACCAATTACATCAACATTTTTCTCAATTGCGGCGGATAGGATTTTATCCGATGGAACCATTACTCCAAGATCAATGATATCATAATTATTGCATCCGAGAACAACTCCTACAATATTTTTACCGATATCGTGTACATCACCTTTCACAGTTGCTAAAAGTATAGTACCGTTCGAACGTTTCTCTCCGCTTCTCTCCGCTTCGATAAAAGGAGTTAGATAAGCAACAGCTTTTTTCATTACGCGTGCACTTTTAACAACTTGAGGTAAAAACATTTTTCCAGAACCGAACAAATCTCCAACAACATTCATAGCCGTCATTAATGGACCTTCAATTACATCCAGCGGTTTGGGATATTTTTGTCTGGCTTCCTCAATATCTTGATCAATATATTCAACAGCACCTTTTACGAGTGCGTGTTTCAATCTATCTTCTACTGAACCCTTTCTCCACTCATCCTCTTGCTTCTCGCTTTTTACTTCTTGCGATAAAGTGTTAGCAAACTCAACTAATCTTTCAGTCGCATCCGGTTTTCTATTCAACAAAACATCTTCAATGCGTTCCAGAAAGTCTTTCGGGATTTCTTCATAGACGGTAAGTTGTCCCGCATTCACAATTCCCATATCCATTCCTGCTTCTATGGCATGATAAAGAAAAGCCGAATGCATAGCTTCCCGGACAAGATCGTTTCCCCGGAATGAAAATGAAATATTGCTGACACCGCCGCTAACTTTTGCATGAGGTAAATTTTTCTTTATCCATCTGACTGCTTCAATATAGTTGAGAGCGTATTGATTGTGTCCTTCAATTCCCGTTGCGACAGCAAAGATATTTGGATCGAGAATAATATCTTGCGGAGGGAAACCAACTTCTTCAGTTAATATTTTATATGCGCGTTCGCAAATCGAAATTTTTCTTTCGAGTGTATCAGCTTGTCCTTGCTCATCGAATGCCATAACAACAACAGCTGCACCATAACGTAAAATTTTCCGTGCGTGTTCCTTAAAAATTTCTTCCCCTTCTTTCATGGAAATTGAATTAACAATTCCTTTGCCTTGCAAACACTTCAACCCGGCTTCAATCACGCTCCACTTTGAAGAATCTAACATAATCGGAACTCGTGCTATATCCGGTTCAACAGCAAGAAGCTTTAAGAATTTTGTCATCGCTTCTTCGGAGTTGATCAATCCCTCATCCATATTTATATCAAGGATTTGCGCACCGTTTTCAACTTGTTCTTTGGCTACTGATAAAGCGTCTTCGTATTTATTTTCTTTAATGAGCCGAGCAAATTTACGGGAACCGGTTACATTGGTGCGTTCACCGATGTTTACAAAATTTGTATCAGGTCTAAGTGTAAGCGGTTCAAGTCCGCTTAACCTTAAATATTTTTTTACTTCAGGAATTTTTCTCGGAGGATATTTTTTTGTAATCTCTGCAAATGCTTTTATATGTTCCGGAGTTGTACCGCAGCATCCCCCAACGATATTCAAAAATCCTTCACGTGCATATTCTTCCAAAACTTTAAACATGGCTTCCGGTGATTCATCATAACCGCCGAACTCATTTGGTAAGCCGGCATTCGGATATAAGCTGATAAAAATATTTGCGATGCGGGATAATTCAGAAATGAAAGGACGCATTTGTTTCGGACCAAGAGAACAATTTAATCCAACACTTAATAAATTTTTTGTATGTGATATTGAATTCCAAAATGCTTCTGTATTTTGTCCGGATAATGTTCTTCCGCTTAAATCAATTATTGACCCGGAAACCATTAGTGGAATTTGATTGCCGGTTTCTTTACACAATTCCATAATTCCATAAAGAGCGGCTTTTGCATTCAATGTATCAATCATCGTTTCTACAAGCAAAACATCAACACCTCCGTCTATAAGTCCGCTTGCTTGTTCTATATAAGTCTTCTTCATTTTATCAAAAGTTACAGCTCTATACCCCGG
>QYQI01000053.1 GCA_007280825.1 Ignavibacteriales bacterium
AGAAACAACAGCGTAATCCACATACCAACTATTTCATCAATTGTGCACTCTTTGGGATCCTTTCCATAAATGGATTCAAATTTAGTTGCGATCGATACACCGATCAAAATGAAAAGAGAAATCATGAAAATCATTAATGAAGGATTTTCAAATCCGGGAATTAAGTAAATGATTAAACCGGCAAGACTTCCCCATGTACCGGAGGCTGTCTTTATATATCCGGTATAGAAACCTGAGCCGAGAAGTTTTTCTACAAAATTAATTTTCACCCTTGATCATCTTCCTAATTAATAAACGATTACTGAATATATAAGTAATACCTGTTATAACTGTAAATAAAGTTATAAATAACATTGCAAAATATATTGCTCGGGCATTCAAAAGAATTTCAAATAAGTAATTATAATTAATGTGTAATATTCCAAATGTTTTTAATGTATAAATTGTTAGTATGTAATAGAGGAAAATCATTTGTATAAAAGTTTTGATCTGTGCTGTACGACTTGTACTGAAAGATACTTTCCTGTAATCAGCATAAACACGCAACAAAGTAATTATTAGATCTCTGATTATTATTAAGAGAACCATCCAAAGCTGAAGCACTCCTATTGCTACAAAAGCAATGAAGGCAGTAGAAGTCAATATTTTATCTGCCAGCGGATCCATAAATTTTCCCCATTCAGTAATGTAATTGAATTTACGAGCAAGCCAGCCATCATACCAATCTGTAATAGCAGCAATTATAAAAACCAAATATGCAATTTGAATCAACAATGGTTCACCTGTTAGAAAGAGAACGAGAAATATCGGAGTAAGAATAATTCTTAATATTGTTAATTGATTTGGTAGAACCATTTTTCAGCTATTAGTTTTGTTTGTTTAGATCAGAAATCTTTTTCAAATAAGTGAAATCATAAATTCCGGTATTGTGTTTATCAGCCCACACAATTCCAATAGCATAGCTCCCAATCATTTGAATATCTTTAATGAAAAGTTGTTCATTAGAATAAATTGGAATGTATTTACTGCCGTTATTATCTTTTTCAGAAACACAAACCGCACACGGACAATTTTTTCTTAGATTGGCGAGTTTTATACTGGTTTCTGTATCATCATTCCATTTTATGAATAAATAATTTTTCTCTTTAATCTTTATCTGTACCGGAATCATTATTATAAAGTTTCTCCGGTTAACTTGAACAATGCTTCTTGATATTTTTTACTTGTGTTCAAAATTACTTCTTCAGGAAGAGGCGGTGCCGGCGGTCTCTTATTGAATTTGATTGATAGAAGGTAATCTCTTACATATTGTTTGTCAAAACTGTTTTGAGATCTCCCCTTTTCATATTCATTTAATGGCCAGAATCTTGAAGAATCCGGTGTTAGTAATTCATCAATTAAAATAATTTTACCATCATAATAACCAAATTCCATTTTTGTATCAGCTATTATTATTCCTTTTGTGAGCGCAAATTCTGCAGCTTTGGTATAGATCTCTATTGTAGCTTTTTTTATAAATTGAAACGCATCTTTACCAATAAATTTTTCGGTTTCCTGTTCTGTTATATTTTCATCATGCAGCCCTATCTCTGCTTTTGTTGATGGAGTGAAAATCGGTGAAGGAAGTTTTTCCGATTCCACCAATCCTTCAGGTAATTTAATTCCGCAAATCATTCCGGTTTTTTTATAATCTATCAATCCCGATCCGGTAATATATCCTCGAACAATACACTCGATTGGAATTAGTTCTGCTTTTTTAACCAGCATGGAACGATCTTTTAATATTGCTTTATTAGGTAAACATTCCGATGGATACTCATCCACATTCATTGATATTAAGTGATTAGGAATAATTCCTTTTGTGAAATCGAACCAGAACTTAGAAATACGATTTAATATTTTCCCTTTATCCGGAATTCCTTCGTTCATTATCACATCAAAAGCGGAAAGGCGGTCGGTTGCTACGATCAGATAATAATTCCCTACTTCATACACATCACGTACTTTACCCTGCTTAAACAGTTTTAGATTACTAAAATTTGTGGTAGTAATAGAATTAGCGGGCATTTTCCCTTATTAATTTTGTAGGTGAAATATAAAGAGAGAGAGTGCGGGATTCAACCGATTATAGTGAAAAAGAAATAGTCGTTCGTAGTTTTTTTGTTATGAAGATTTACCTAAATCATACAAAATGAGCGACCATTCTGATAACGAAGATAATTACAAGTGAATTCAGCTATCGTATCTTGAACAATAGTATTTAATTATTAATGGTGGTTGAAGTTATATCATTTGGTCCAACGAGCGGAACATATATTTATAGAATTCAAGCAGGATCGTTTATTCAAATCAGAAAGATGATCTTGATGAAGTAACCGGAATACCAATCCGAAGTACTTTTGTACTTATTTTATAAAAAAGCCGGAGTATTATTACTCCGGCTTTTTTGTTCGCAATAAATTCTACTATTAACAAGTGAAAATACTCTAAAGAATCAAATCTATATATCCTACAGAGCTTCTTGCAACCGAGAGATGACAAAGAGATGAAAATAAAAAAGCCCGACTTCTTTCGAAATCGAGCTTTTCGTGGGCAGAGACGGAATCGAACCGCCGACACAAGGATTTTCAGTCCTTTGCTCTACCGACTGAGCTATCTGCCCGCCTTAAATTGAGGCGTAAAAATAAATATTTTTGAGTAAAACTCAAACGTTAATTTCATTTTAAATAATAATTATTGCATACTAAGAAAATTTGTTAAGTTTCCACCGACAATTTAATAACATCAATGGAAACAATCTTTTTTATAGTTGCCAACCTTGGGTTGGTTGCTGCTTTCGTCTATATAACCCGTAAAAAAGAATTTCTCTCTTTTCTCTATAACGGCAAGTGGATGTTAACTTGGCTCGCCGTAGGCATAATTACTTTGATGGATGAATTAACATCAATCTATTATGCCCCATTTGAAGCTTTCCGTTTTATTGGCATCAAAGCAATTTTCTACATTGCGCTAACCTCTGTACTAATTCGATTTCTTTCAACTCGAATGGTTGAAATTGGAGAGATCCTTGAGAAAAATAATATTCGCGGCGGAGGAGTTTATTCTTTTTCGTATTTAGTTCTTGGTCCTACATTTTCTTTCGTTGCTATCTCATCAATACTTGTTGATTACATTCTAACGGCAACGATATCAACTGTGAGCGCAGTTGAGAATGGTACTTATTTCCTCGGTATGGGCTCCGAGATTAGATTCTTTTTGAAGTTTGGTGTTATTGGATTGATTACGGGACTTAATATCATCGGGATAAAAGAAAACGCTAAGTTCACTTTTTTGATTTTTGTTTTAGCAGCTTTTGTTTTGGTAAATTTATTAGTGGGAGGCGCAGCAAATTTAGATTCTAATTCTATCTCTATAATCGGAAATAGTTTCCAATCTTTTAAAGGAGATTTTTTAGGAATAAATCCCTTCATCGCTTATAGAAATTTAATAATTGGTATAGGCAGTTGTATCCTTGCTTATTCCGGAATTGAATCTGTTTTACAAACCGCTTCGCTTGTTAAAGATTGGAAACAAATACGCAAAGCATATCTCTTCCTAGCATTAACAGTAGGAATAGTTACACCTCTTATTGCATTATTTGCTTTATCATCAGGTATAAATTTAAGTAGTCATGAGACCGACTTGATTCCAACATTTGCATCAAAAGTGAACGGAAATCTTTTTGGTATCATTGTAGGAATTCTTGCAAGTATTACATTGATCATGGCTGTTAATACTGCTATGGTTGCATCGGCTGAATTAATAGAAAAAGTTGCAGAGAAATATAACTTCAGTTGGCTGATTCACGTAAACAAAAAACAATCTTTGTACAGAATTCATTTCGTCAATGCAATTTTTTATAGTATAATTTTAGTAATTACCAGCGGAAGCCAGGCAGTGCTTGCAGAAATGTATGCTGTTGGCCTTGTTGCAAGTTTTGCAATAAATACAGGAAGTCTATTAAAGTACCGCTATTCAAAAGGAACAAAGGAAATTACTTATCACACTTCAAAATTTGGTACTCTCATTCTCTTTTTTGTTTTAGTAAGTACTTTGATTTATATAATGATTGCCAGACCATACGGAACAACGCTGTGGTTTATTATTACAATGGTTGTATTGATCTTGGGAATTAGAATATCACGTTATCGAGCACCTGATATACCTGCACGCAGAAAGACAAGAAATGTTATGGATTTAATTTTTAAGATTGCCGAGATAGAAAGTAAAGAAATAAATATTTTCTTTAGAAGACCGTTGGAAGAAGAGCATGGTTCATTGCCTAGCAATTCTATTTTTATAAGTTTCTATGCACCAAGATTGGATTCGCCCACACCGTTTCAAGAAAATCATTTTTGGATTGCTATCGAAAGAAGAATGAACCTTTTTAATATGATAACGGGTGTATTGAAAGCCATCGAATATGAAATACCAATAGAAGAAAAAGAAATTCATTTACACTTTGGTTGGCCTTTATCATCTTGGCTGGATCGTCTTTCTACTGGAATCATGATTCACAACATTATTAAACTCCCAAGAATCTTTCCCAATTTTCATTTCCATATGGATCATGACGGAAAACAAGAGAAGCGCCCATAGACGCTTCTCTAATTTTAATTCTCTTTCACTTCTTGGTCTTTACATCAACAAAGCCATAATTGCTTTCTGAACATGTAATCTATTCTCCGCTTCATCAAAAATTACTGAATTAGGTGAGTCACAAATTTCATCTGTGACTTCAACACCGCGATGTGCAGGTAAACAATGCATGAATAGATAATCCTCTTTTGCATGTTTTACAATTTCTGCGTTTACTTGAAAACCGGAAAATTTTTTCTTTCGTTCTTCAGCTTCTTTTTCTTGTCCCATACTTGCCCAAACATCTGTATAAATAATATCAGCATTTTTCACTGCATCAATCGGTTTGTTAAAAATCTCGATCTTACTTCCCATATATTTTGCATTCGCTTTCGATTCATTCACAACAAAATCTAAAGGTTTGTAACCGGAAGGAGAAGCGATTGAAATATCCATTCCAACTTTTGAACAGCCGTGAAGTAAACTATGCGCCATGTTATTGCCGTCGCCGATGTATGCTAATTTCAAACCGCGCAAAGTTCTTTTCTTTTCTAGAACTGTAAATAGATCAGTTAGAACCTGGCAAGGATGATGTAAATCTGTTAATCCGTTAATGACTGGTATTGAACCGTATTTTGCTAAATCAACAACATCTTGATGGTCGAAAGTTCTAATCATTATTCCATCAAGATAACGTGAAAGAACTTTAGCAGTATCGGAAATACTTTCACTTTTTTTCAACTGTAAATCATTTTGATTGAAGAACATGCCGTAACCACCGAGCTCGTAAATTCCAACTTCAAAAGAAACACGGGTCCTTGTAGATGGTTTTGAAAAGATCATTCCCAATTTCTTCCCTTCTAATGAACGATGAGGTTCACCGGTTAATCTTTTCTGTTTTAATGCGGCACTCAAATCAAATATTTGATAAATCTCTTCTAACTTGAGATGATTAATCTCTAATAAACTTTTCCCTTTCATATTTACTGCCATGGTCCTACATCTCCTTAATTTTATCAATCTTTTATAATTCTTGTCCCGCAATTTTCTTTTCCAATTTCACTTTCAGAAGTTATGATTGCTTCATTTCCTGTCTCTTCTACAAATTCTATCGCAGCAAGAATTTTTGGTCCCATACTTCCGGCTGGAAATTCACCAGCATCGTAGTACCTTCTAGCTTCAGACACATTGAGTTTATTAAGTTCTCTCTGATTTGGTTTGTTGAAGTTGATGCAAACCTTAGAAACATCTGTGATAATATAAAATCTGTCTGCTTTAATATTTCTTGCCAATACAGATGAAGCCAAATCTTTATCAACAACAGCTTCTATGGCTTCAAGATATTTTGTATCAGCATGCAAATAAACCGGGATTCCGCCGCCGCCAACTGCAATTACGATATGACCATGATTTACTAAATCCTTAATAACTTTTTTATTCATGATATCAATCGGTTTTGGTGAAGCGACAACTTTTCTCCAACCTCGCTTGCGAGCATCTTCCTTAAAAACCCAATTATTTGCTTTAGCTAAAAGTTCAGCTTCTTCTTTTAAATAATATGGACCAATTGGTTTAGTCGGATTTTCAAATGCCGGATCATTGATATCAACAAGAGTTTCGGTAATAACTGCAACAACATTTCTGCGCAGATTTGTTTTACTAATTGCATTACGCATTTGCCTTTCAATCATATAACCGATCCCGCCTTGAGAATCGGCTACACAAATATCTAACGGCATCTTTGGAATTTTGTATTGCGAATATCCTGCTTCGTTTCTAAGAAGAATATTTCCTACTTGCGGACCATTACCATGTGTAATAATTATATTGTAACCATTTCTGAGTAAACCAATTAATTTCTCACAAGTATCGAGTGTGTTCTTCTCTTGCTGTTCAATGGTTCCAATTTCATTTGCGCGTAAGAGTGCGTTGCCGCCAAATGCAACAACCGCAATCTTTTTCATATGAGACCTTTTGATTTAAGAACGGACTCGCATGTATTCACGCCGATTTCCTGTAACTCATACATTACTCTTGTTGACGGTTTATTGATCTTTAAAATTCTGCCGAGATCAATCGGTGTTCCGATTACAACTGAATCACAATCTGTTTTATTAATTGTTTCTTCAAGATCTTTTATTTGATCATCACCATAACCCATAGCCGGTAGAAGTACACCAATGTTTGGATATTTTTTAAATGTATCTGTAATTGAATTGACAGTGTATGGTCTTGGATCAACAATTTCTTTTGCACCAAGTTTTCTTGCAATCACAGTTCCTGCACCGTATTTCATTTCACCGTGTGTAAGAGTTGGACCGTCTTCAACAACGAGCACACGTTTATCAGTAATTAGTTCAGGTTTATCTACTGTTATTGGAGAAGCTGCTTCTATAACAATAGCTTTTGGATTTACCGCATGGATATTATTTCTAACAGTTACAATACCATCTTCATCAGCAGAATCAATTTTATTAATTATTACAGCATCTGCCATTCGTAAAGAAGTGTTACCAGGATAGTAACGCATTTCGTGACCCGGTCTGTGCGGATCCACAACAGTAAAAGTTAAATCTGCCTTGTAGAATGACATATCGTTATTTCCGCCATCCCATAAAATAATATCTGCTTCTTTTTCAGCTTCTCTAAGAATTGCTTCATAATCAACTCCTGCATAAATAACTCCGCCTCGGGCAATATGCGGTTCATATTCTTCTATTTCTTCTATTGTGCATTCATGTTTTTTAAGGTCTTCTATAGTTGCGAATCGTTGAACTGCTTGTTTAACCAAATTACCATAAGGCATTGGATGGCGTATTGCAACTACTTTCTTACCTGCTTTTTGTAAAAGTGAAACGATTCTTCTGGAAGTTTGTGATTTACCACAGCCGGTTCTAACAGCTAAAACTGAGACTACGGGTTTGGTACTTTTGATCATTGTCTCTTCAGAACCCATTAATCTAAATGATGCACCAGCTGCGTTTACTATAGATGCCTTAGTCATTACATATTCATAAGTTACATCTGAGTAAGAGAATATTACTTCATTAACTTTCAGATTCTTGATTAACTGTACAAGTTCTGATTCTTCGTAAATCTTAATACCATTAGGATAAAGTTTTCCTGCTAATTCGTTAGGATAAACTCTACCATCGATGTTTGGTATTTGAGCGGCAGTAAAAGCAACAACATTGTAATTCTCGTTATCTCGGAAAAATACATTGAAGTTATGGAAATCTCGTCCTGCAGCACCCATAATAAGGACGTTTGTTCTTGACATTTTTTACCTCATTTATTTTTATTCAACAGTTACGCTCTTTGCTAAATTACGCGGCTGATCAACGTTCAATCCTTTCATAACTGCAATATGATAAGCCAATAACTGTAATGGAACAACAGTAAGTATTGGGGTTAACATGTTATGTGTCTTAGGAACTTTAATAACATGATCCACCATAGTTTCAATTTGATCATCACCTTCATTAACAATAGCAAGTATTCTCCCCTTTCTTGCTCTTACTTCTTGAATATTACTAATCACTTTATCATAAACAGAATCTTTTGTAGCAATGAATACAACAGGCATGTTATCATCTATTAAAGCAATTGGGCCGTGTTTCATTTCTGCAGCAGGATAACCTTCCGCATGTATATATGATATTTCTTTTAGTTTCAAAGCTCCTTCCAACGCAACCGGAAAATTATAGCCTCGTCCTAAATACAAGAAATTTTTTGAATTAACATACTTTTCAGCAATACTTTTTATGTAATCATTTTGTTTTAAAATTGAATCAACTTTTTCTGTTAATTTTTTCATGTGCTTAATAATATCTTGTCCTTCAGGAAGACTCAAATTTCTTTTTCTTGCTAACAAGAGAGTAATTAACGCTAGAACAACTATTTGTGAAGTGAAAGCTTTTGTTGAAGCTACACCGATTTCTGGTCCGGCATGAATATAAACACCCGCATCACTTTCGCGTGCAATTGTACTTCCTACAACGTTACAAATACCGATGCACAATGCACCCTTTTTCTTTGCTTCTTTCATTGCAGCTAATGTATCAGCAGTTTCACCGCTTTGAGAAATAAAAATTACTGTATCATCTTTATCAATTATCGGATTTCTATAACGCATCTCAGATGCATATTCAACCTCTACTGCTTTACCTGCAAACTGCTCAATCATATATTCACCTACTAAAGCAGCATGCCAAGATGTCCCGCAAGCAGCAAGGATAATCCTTCTTGAATTAATTATTCTTTCTTCAAATCCTTGTAAACCACCTAGTTTAGGAACTCCTTCATCATAAACTAATCTGCCTCTCATAGAATTGTAGATTGATTCCGGCTGATCCATAATTTCTTTAAGCATGTAATGAGCGAATCCGCCTTTACTTAATTCATCAATCTTCATATCAACTTGATGAATTTCTTTTATAATTGTTTCATCGGCAACGGTCTTGGTTTCGAACTTATCCTTATAAACTTCAGCTATTTCTCCATCTTCTAAATAAACAACTTTTTTTGTGTGAGCTATTAATGCATTAACATCTGAAGCGACAAAATTTTCATTATCACCAATTCCTAAAACAAGCGGTGAACCTTTTCGTGCAGCAATAATTTTATCCGGTTCTCCTTTGTAGATTACTGCAATTCCGTAAGTACCTTCAACTTCATTCAAAGCATATCGTACAGCTTGGAAAAGTGAGTGTTTTAGTTTTAAGTAATGATCTATTAAATGAGCAAGAACTTCTGTATCTGTTTCACTTAGGAATTCATAACCTTCTTTAAGTAATCCCTTTTTTAGTGATAAATAGTTTTCAATGATTCCGTTGTGAATGAGAAATAAAGTTTTATCTTTATTCAAATGTGGGTGGGCATTAACCGTACTTGGTTCTCCGTGTGTAGCCCAGCGCGTGTGTCCGATGCCTAAGTTTGATTCGAGTTTTTCTTTGTAGACAAGTTTTTCTAATTCAGATACTTTTCCTTTTGTCTTAATAACTTTGCATTCCTTACCATTAATGATTCCTATTCCGGCTGAATCATATCCTCGGTATTCTAATCTTTTAAGTCCTTCGATTATAATCGGAACGCAATTTTTATCACCAATATATCCTACAATTCCACACATATAGTTATCTCCTTATAATTAATACAAATTTCGGTAAGGTACTGGGGACTTTTAGTGATCTGGACAAGGACGTAAGAAAAGCTCATTTAGCTTTCGAAAAAAAAAATTTTCTAATGAGGTTAGATAATAATTATTCATTCTTTTTTATCTTATTAATGAATTTTTGTAGCGTTAATTTGAGAAAAATTAGCAGCATTATCAATACAACTAAATGCGAGTTGCAATTTCTAGCTAAATTGTTTGTTAGAACTGTTAATATTATATTTGCAGCGTAAATGAGATTTTATGCACCCGTAGCTTAATTGGATAGAGCACTTGACTACGGATCAAGAGGTTCGGGGTTCGAATCCCTGCGGGTGTACAAAATTAATGATTGATGGAAGATGTATGAAGGTCGATTGAAAATTGGTTGTTTTACTTCTTCCATTACCCATCAACCTTTATACATTTATTTGCGCCCGTAGCTCAACTGGATAGAGCATTTGACTTCGGATCAAAG
>QYQI01000142.1 GCA_007280825.1 Ignavibacteriales bacterium
GTAATAAAGAGTTCTAGTAAAAATCCCTTTTTGTCAGGAACTATTATCATTTTTTCGAAAAATATTTTTTTAACGAAGAAATGTCTCACTTGTAAGTTAACATTACAGTAAAAAATCTTTTTGTCAATATATATTTCTTGTGTCAGAAAGATCTCTCGAACGATTTTTTTATCAAAAATTTGAGTAAGTTATAATTGAAATTTGTTATAACTACTGATTTACGAAAGGAGTAACAGGAAAGTTTGTTAAATAATTAAACGCAGCTATTGCGTTGTTCTTCATAGAAAACTGACAATTTTTAAACACACAAGAACAGGCAAGAGAGATGCGTCCAGATATGGACGCGCTTTCTTATGTCTTTGTGTGTAGGCATGTCAGTGCCTCTATGAAGGATGTAATGAGAGTTGCGTCCTTTTTTTATGTTGGAGAGTTTATGAATATTTTTAAATCTAGTTCGTTAATCTCATCATCTCGTATAATCACATTTCTATTTGCAGTCTTAATTTTATCATGCAAACAAGCACCAACTGATGCACCAGCAATAATAACCCAGATAACAGGTAAGGTGACTGATAAACAAAACAATCAACCGATTGTTGGGGCACAGATAACTTCAAATCCGGTTACCTCATCTGTTGTTACTGGAACTGATGGTAACTATAATATACCGAATGTTACACCTGCACAATACACATTGACTGCTAAGAAAGACGGTTATAATGATAATACGACAACCGTTACTGTAACGGAAGGGAAGACAGTTAATGCCGATATTCAACTTATAAAACTAAGCCCTGAACTTGAGGTATCTCCGGTTACCCTTGATTTTGGAACAACACAGACTAATTTGACATTTTATATTACTAATAAAAGTAAAGTTGGCACCGTCACATGGACAATTACATCAAACCAACAATGGCTTACGGTTTCCCCTACAAATGGAACTACTACAACAGAAACCGATCCGATCCAAATTACAGCTTCGAGAAATGGTTTAGCTTCTGGTAATTACAGTGGACAGATAACTATTACTTCTGATGCTGGCGACAAAACCGTGAATGTTTTGCTGACAAAACCTAATCCTTCTGCACCTCAATTATCTATTTCACCTACGACAATAGATTTCGGTTCTTCATTAGCTACTTCTCAAGTTGAATTGAAAAACACCGGAACCGGTGCAATGACATGGACATCCACTATGAGTACTGGTTGGATTATTCTTTCATCTACTGGTGGAAATGTAAATGCTGGAGATAAAACTATCTTAAATGTTTCGGTTAATAAAAGTGGCTTGGCAGTAGGTAATTATAACGGCTCAATTCTATTTAATTCTAATGGTGGTTCGCAAACTTTATCTCTTACAATGATAGTTCCTCAGGGAACATTAACAGCTCCTACTTTACAATTAAATGGTGAACCGACAACAAATAGCATCTCTATCGGATGGACTAGGAATACTGACGCTCAATTTCAATCGTATAAAATTTATCGGTCAATCACATCAGGAGTTACTGAGAATAGTACTCTTCTTACAACAATTACGACTGCTACTAATAATCTGTATGTAGATAACAATTTACAAGGCGCTACAACATATTATTACAGGGTTTTTGTTTATAGCAATTCTGGAATTGGAAGTGGCAGTAATGAACTAAGCGCAACAACTAAGAAAGTTTTAGGTAGCTGGGTCGCCACAAATACAATTAGCAGCATTAATGGAGGGGTTACAGTAAATAGTTTATTTCCAATTTCAGAAAATGATGTATGGCTCGCAGCTGATGATGAAATATGGCATTATGATGGTAATAGTTGGACTAAATCGTTTACAATGACTTCAACATCAAATCCCTCTAATTCAATCTTCTTTCTGAATAGTAATCTTGGTTGGGCAGTATCTAACTACGGTAAAATGTATCAATACAATGGTATTAGTTGGACACAAGTCTTTTCAAGTACTTTTAGTATAAACGATCTTTATGACATAATCGCTTTTTCAGCAAACGATATTTGGGTTAGTTCTTACGCAGCGATGTATCATTATTCAAATGGACAATGGACAAAAACCACCTTGAATGCTTCCAATATAATTGATTTGGATTTTATTGATTCAAATAATATTTGGGCTTTAGACTCAAACGGAAAAGTGTTTAAATACAATGGAGTTGGCTGGGCTTTAATTCAATCCTTGAATACATATAATCTTAGACAGTTGAAAACAATTAGTAATACTGATGTATGGGTTGCAACTTCTTATGGCAGTTATCCCACTTACAGTGGTTTATGGCATTATGATGGTTCTAGTTTTATTTCCAACTATAAACTTCAAACGGGAATGTATTACGAAGGCAGATACACAATAGATTTTACATCTTCAAATGAAGGTTGGAGTTCTTTAAGCTCAGGAAAATTATCTTACTTTAATGGAACAAGCTGGCAGGATGTAACGACTCCAGTATCTAATACAATTTATTGTATCCGCTTTTTAACGAACAAAAAAGGTTGGGCAGTAAGCTCTACTGGCGAAATACTTCGATACAGTGAATAAATGAATATTTCAAAATAAATAAAATGGCGCGATTGCATAGTTCAACATACATAAACAGAAAATATTCAGTTTGCGAATCTGTTGCCTTCAATCGGTGTTCAATTGCAAATTTGAAATAACTCAAATCCTAATGGAGGTACTAAATGAAAAACTTATTTTTGTTCTTTTTATTTGTTGTTTTTGTGTTTGGTTGCAGCGCACTTAAAGAAGTAGGAAGTGAGACAGTTATAGAAAAAAGTGGTTCAACACCAATCTGGTCAAGTAAACCTAGTAGTGAAGAAGGTGAATTTATTTTTATTACTGGTGAAATGACAAAAGCAAAAGATCGTTCTTTTGGAATGAACCAAGCTTACGCTGACGGATTGAGTAAATTAATGAATACCATGCAGAATAATGTTCGTACTCAATCATCTCAAGCATTGCGTGGTGCTAACCTTGACACAGAAGATATTGGTAGATTCAGTGAATTTGCAGTAGCCTGGATCAGCGAAACAAAAACGATCAGTGGAGTGCAAAACCCCGAAACATATTGGGAAAAGGTTGAGACTAAGACTGAAACAGGAGTAAGTTATAATTACAACTGCTATTCACAATTGAAAATTTCAAAGAAAGATTATAATCGTTCAATAGAAGGTGCATATGAAAATATGAAGAAGAAAGCACGGGAATTGAACAATAAGAAAGCTGAGGAGACTGCGAACAAACTTATTGACGATTTGAAAAAGACTATTGAATAAATACTATGAGAAAAATATACTTTCTTTTTTTATTCTGTCTTTCCTCGATTGTTATTTATTCACAACCGGAATGGGTTTCCAAAACTCCTTCCGGTTATTTAAATGATTACTTTGTTGGTAAAGGCACTAGCAATACTTCTAAAACGGAAGCAGCTCGAATGGCCTTTGAAGACGCGGTTATTTCTATAATGCGTAATAACACTATTGTTGTTGATTATTCTATGAATAACAAAATTTATTCAACACAAACCAGCGTTGATGATAACACAAGAATGGAAGTTGTTAGAAAAGCTGCCGAAGAATTAAAGATAGATGGAAATTCAAAAACAATGAAAGGGCTCAAAGAAGTTGAAACCTATTATGAGTCCAACAGCAATTCTTATGTTGCGTGGGTTTTAGTAAATCTTCCAAAGAAGTTGCCAATTTCCCCACCTTCTTCCTTTTCTCCTGTATGGAGATCGTTATTGCTACCTGGTTGGGGTCAGTTGTATAAAGAGGAAACATTCAAAGGTCTTTCTTTTATGGTTCTAAGTTTGGGTGGTATAGCTGGAGGATTTGTGTTCAATCAGCTAAGTCAAGATGCAACAAACAAAGCGAACAGTTCCCGAACACAAGTAAGCAGAGATTTTTATAATCAGCAGACAAAAGACTACGATACCTATAGCAAAATAAGTTTCATAACTGCGGGAATTATTTATTTGTGGAGTTTGATTGATGCAATTGCTGTTAGGCAAGATAATTTATTTGTTCTTATTGATTTGAAAAATGATTGGCAAATATGCTATCGGTATAATTTTTAAGTTGCATTTGTGCATGTCTTCAAACGGTTCCGGACAAAAGTTATAATTTTACAACAAATCTATAGCAACTGGTGAGAATGAAGAAAATGTTCTGATTATGTCATACACAACATGTTAGTTTTAAAAGCCAACTATACGAAATCAATTTGCAATCTTTCTCAAAAATTATAACCGCTAAAATACATTAGAAGCATTTTAAACCTTTAAGGAATCTGAGATGATAAATATGTATGGGTTTACTTGCGTAGTTCATTGTAGCCCTCATACAAGCGAAAATAGGTGCGAAAATAGGTTAGGTGAGGTTAGGAATATTATTTTTAGTTATTAGTACATTGAATCAGATGCAATCAAATGCGTGATAGTAAAAAATCTTTTTGTCAACGGAAGAAGATGAAAAGTTAAAAACCAGTAGATTTCAGTGTATTAGATGCAAATAAATGCGTGAATATTATTTATTGATTTTCCAAATCGGTATAATTCCGAGGAACTAGTTTATTGGTCTTAGGAATTATTGAACGCTTTTGTTAAATTAATTTATAAAAGAGAAATTCTTATCTCTTGTGAAAAATTGGAGTGGGTTATGTTAAAACACTTACTTTTTTCTTTATTAATAGTTTGTTTCTTTGTTAGTTCAACATCTGTCGAGGCAGGGAGAAAAGTAACGATCACAGTCGATGTTAAACAAAAGAAACCAGATGGAAGGTCTTGGGATCCATTTGGAGGGGCCCCAGATATTCAAATAAAATTATTTAATAATCAAATTGGTAATCTAGTTTCTCCTCGTCTTGAAGATACTTACAAAACTTCTTATACATTTGAAATCCCCGACAATGTTTCTGAAAAAATTAATTTGGAAATCTGGGATATGGATATAATTGAAAATGATCTTATTGGAAGTTGTTCGTTTCAAAATGGTAGAAATCAATCATTTGAATGCGGTAGTTCAAGTGTTATAATTAACTTTATTGAAGGTCAGAAGAAAATACAAACAAATACAAAGAATAATGAAATAGCGAAGAATAAAAACAAGCAACTTAATGAGATAGCTCTCTCAGCTACAGATTACGGAGATTCCAATTGGAGCGACACTCAAGAAC
>QYQI01000042.1 GCA_007280825.1 Ignavibacteriales bacterium
TAATAATATTATTAGTGATCCTTTCCGGATTATTATACTATTCCGGATCTGAATACGGTGTATCTCAGGAAAATTCAATTGGTTCCTCAGAAAATTATCGTGACGGATTACTTAAATCTGAATACAATAAAGTCGATCGAATAGCTAACTATAATATTGAAGTCGAATTCGATTCGGCATCTAAATCAATTGCTGTAAATGAGGGAATAATTTGGATCAACAAAACCAACTTTCCAACATCTGAGATACAATTTCATCTTTATGCAAACGCATATAAAAGTAATAATACACTTTTCGCTAAAGCATATTCACTTAGTCCTGATGCACAAACGCAAATTGATATCAAATCATTTCGAGTTAATGGCGAATTATCACAATTAATTTACTTCCAGCCTGAGATTGCCAACTTGCACGATAGCACAGTCGCAAAAGTTTTATTGGACAAAACAATTGAGCCGGGTGACAGCGTAAGAATTAATTTTGAATACACAATGAAAATTCCGCGCTCGGTAAAACGAATGGGCTATGCTACCGGAAGAAATTTCTTTTTTGTTTCGCAGTGGTTTCCAAAAGTTGGAGTTTTCGAAAATGGGAGGTGGGTCTGCAGTCAATATCATCCTTATCTAAATTTTTATTCTGATTTCGGTGATTACTCAGTAAAAATAAAAGTGCCAAAGGATTATACAGTTGCAGCCACCGGAGTAGAAGAAGCAAAAACTTCTGACGCACAGAATACAACCTACCATTTTGTTCAATCAGGCGTTCATGATTTTGTTTGGCTTGTTACCGATGAGATCCTTCACCGCAATAATATTTATACCCGCAAAGACGGTTCAACAATAACAATTCAAGCTTATGTCCAACCTGAAAGAGAAAGATATTTTGACCGGTATTTTTCTGCTGTTAAAAATTGTTTAGAGTATTTCGAAAATAATATTGGAATCTATCCTTACCAAAATGTTTCTCTTGTTGACGTTCCAAGAACTTCCGCATCGGGAGGAATGGAATACCCGACACTATTTACTGTTGGTGCAGAATTATTTGCACCGAAGGATGCCGGACAGCCGGAATATTTAGTAACGCACGAATTCTCACATCAATTTTTTTACGGATTGATTGCCAACAATGAAGTTTATGAAGCTTGGCTTGATGAAGGATTCACTTCTTATATTTCTACGAAAATAATGTATCACTATCAACCGGAGATTTTAGAAACTTTTAAGTTTGCTACATATATTCCGGTGTTCGGACTTAATTTTTTATCATACAATGAAATTCCTTTAATCTACACCTTAGTTGATGTAAAAGTACCCGAAGGTGCTCGAAGTATTACGAGCTATTATCAAAATTTGACAATCGGTTCCATAGCTGATACTTCTTACAAACTACCAACCCGACTTTCCTATGTTGTTAATTCTTATAATAAACCGGAATTGGTTCTTCACACTCTTGAAAGATATCTTGGGCATGATAAGATGATGAATATCTTAAAAGAATATTATAATGAATATAAATACAGACATCCGCACGGGAACGATTTTATCAACATTGTTAAACGAAATTGCAATGAAGATATGAGCTGGTTCTTTGATGAATTTTACCGCGCTCCTAAAACTTTTGATTATCAAGTGACTTCAATTAAAAAAACATCTTCTAATGAATATGAAATTCTTGTAGAAAGATTAGGTGACGGAATTTTTAAGAACGATGTTGCACTCTACACAGATAAAGACACTCTTTTTCAAAAATGGGATGGAATAGAACGATGGAAGATTTTGAAATTCAAAACTGCAAACGAAGTAATTGCTGCGGAGATTGATCCATACAGAAAAAATTTACTAGATATTAATTTTGCAAATAATTCTTTAACTGTTTCTCATAGGGTCTGGGCATCACTTTCACTTTCAATTCGATTTTTCTTCTGGGTACAGAATGCGTTAATGATCCTTGGAAGCATCGGATGATAGAAAGCATTAAACATATATTAATCCACGGTGTACGCTCAGTATTTCATAATGTTAAATTTGTTATTCTGATGTGGGTAATGAATGCTGCATCTGCGTTGGTTCTTGCTGTACCGGTTTATAATATTTTATTAGATAATATCGGAACATCATTAACTAGCGATCGCCTCGCACATTCATTCGATTACTTCTGGTATCTTCAATTCCGAAATCTTTATTCAGTCCAACTCGATCAACTGCCGCTTAGCATTTATTTTGCCGTTGGTATTTATGCACTGATCCAAACTTTTTTCTTAGGCGGATTGATTTCAGTATTTCACTTCCCGGATAAAAATCATACAGTTGATTTTTTCTTTGGCGGAGTAAGGTATTTTGCAAGATTTGTTAAAGTGCTTTTAATATCGCTTTTATTTTTTGCTGCAGCATTTAAGATTAATTACTACATCGGAGAATTAATAACTTTGCTTTTGAAAAACTCAGAGAATGTGACTGCGGATTTTATTAGCAAATTCATTCGATATATTCTAATGATTTTCTTTATTGGCATTGTAACAATAATTTCAGATTACTCAAAGATTTCTTTGGCAGTTAGAGATAAGACGCAAATATTTAGAGAAATTTATTATGCTGCTGTATTTCTTAAAAATAATTTTAATAAAGTTTTTATCCTTTTTTTAATCGTTGCAATAATAGGTGCATTTGGAGCTGTAGTCTATAATGTCATAGGAAGATTTATTCCTCGAACACCATTCTATTTTCTCATCCTCATCTTTATTCTTCAGCAAATGTTAATTATCTTTCGATTGTTAGTAAGAATGCTTTTCTATTCAACTCAAGTAAGTTTATTCAAGGATTTAAGCGCAGATACAATTAATGCTGAACAATAAAATTTGAAAGGTAACATGTCAATTATTCCAATTACAGTTTACGGCGATAAAATACTTAAGCAGAAGGCGAAAAAAGTTAATGCCGTTAATGATGAGATTATAGATAAGATTAGAAATATGTTCGATTCAATGCGCAATGCTCGTGGAATTGGCTTAGCTGCTAATCAAGTTGGTTACCGCGATTCTATTTTTGTCTTAGATCTTAACGGTACTGAAGGATATGATAATTTCAAACCTCTTGTAATGATTAATCCGGAAATTATTTTACACTCCGATGAAAAAATTATTTTGGAAGAAGGCTGCCTAAGTTTGCCTTTAGTTCGTGCTGATGTTGAGCGATCGCAGGCAATTAAAGTTCGCTATCTAGATTCGGATGAAAATATAATTGAAATTGATACCGATGACTTGCTCGCGAGAGTAATTCTTCACGAGTATGATCATCTAATCGGCAAAATGATTCCCGATCGTGTGGCTGAAGATGTTAAGCTAAATCTGCAAAAAGATTTATCTAATATTATAAAAAGGGAAGTAGAGATTGATTATCCGATCACAGAAATTTAAATAAGTTCAGAAAATATCCCATCTTATTATTTTGATGAGTTGAAAATGAAAATTGTTTTTATGGGCACACCGAAATTTGCAATTCCTTCTCTGCAAAAAATTTTAGAAAGTAAGCATCAAGTCATGGCAGTTGTATCTGCGCCTGATAAAGAACGCGGCAGGGGAAGACAAATTACCTTTTCGCCGGTTAAAGAATTTGCTTTGAAAAATAAAATAGAGGTTTACAATCCGGTTTCACTAAATGATCCGGATTTTATTTTGCAGTTGAAGGGATTACAACCGGATTTATTTGTTGTAGTAGCTTTTCGCATTCTTCCAAAAGGAGTATTCACAATTCCTTTCAAAGGTTCATTTAACTTACATGGGTCACTGCTTCCTAAGTACCGCGGTGCTGCACCAATCCAATGGGCATTAATTAACGGTGATAAACAAACCGGAGTAACAACTTTCTTTTTAGAAGATAAAATTGATACCGGGAATATTATTTTACAAGAAAAACTACCGATAGATGATGAAGATGATTTTGGTTCACTGCATAATAAAATGATGATACTTGGATCTGAGGCAGTTCTTAATACAATTGATCTAATTGATTCTGGTAATTATTCACTAACAAAACAAAATGATTCATTAGCGTCGCCAGCACCTAAGATTACAAAAGAAATTTGTGAGATCAATTGGAATAAAAACTCGCTCGAAATTCACAATCTTGTGCGCGGACTTTCACCTTATCCTGGCGCTTTTTTCATCCACAATGGTAAAAACTATAAAGTATTTAGAACAAGAATGGTTGAAAGTGATCAGTGGTCAATGGTCAGTGGCCAGTTGAATATTAAATCTAATGCAACTGACAACTCACAACCATCAACAAACAAAATATATCAGACCAAAAAAGAAATTTTTATTCAAACTAAAAGCGGTGTACTTCAAATTCTTGAACTTCAGCCGGAAGATAGAAAGCGAATGACAACCGAAGAATTTCTAAGAGGTTACTCTCTAATTAATTGATGGAACAATGATGAGAAATAATCGTTACGAAAGTGTTATTGATGCAATCGGCAGAACGCCGATGGTAAAGCTTGGCAACATTTCAAAAGGATTGAAAGCAACTATTTGGGCTAAGTTAGAATTTATGAATCCCGGCGGTAGCATTAAAGATCGAATTTCAAAATACATGATTGAAAAAGCTGAGAGGGAAGGAAAAATTAAACCCGGTGATACAATTTTAGAAAACTCTTCCGGAAATACTGCAATGGGTCTGGCGATTGTTTGCAGACAAAAAGGTTACAAGTTGAAAATTGTAATTCGTAACACAACCAGCAAAGAAAAAATTAAAATGCTCGAAGTACTTGGAGTTGACGTAGTAAAAGTTGATGCTACGTTACCACCCGAACATCCTGAATCTTATAATCAGTATGCGATAAATTTAGCTAAACAAGATCCGTCGCTTTATTACATAGACCAGCATAACAATTTAGATAATAATGAATCTCACTATATGACGACTGGGCCGGAAATATGGGAACAGATGGATGGTAAGATTGATTATTTTATTGCGGCAGTTGGAACGGGCGGAACTTTATGCGGTGCGGGAAAGTTTCTGAAAGAAAAGAATCCTAACGTAAAGTTAATTGGTCTTGATCCTATCGGATCTGTATTTTATGATTGGTTCAAAAATAAAAAAATGATAACACCAAAACGCTATTTAGTTGAAGGAATGGGTGATGAGTTTTTAATCGGTACAGCACAGCTTGAAATTCTTGACGACATGATGCAGATAGAAGATAAAAAGGCGTTCGGTTGGACAAAGAAACTTGCATTCGAAGAAGGAATTCTTTCTGGAGGATCGAGCGGCGCAAATATTTGTGGAGCTGTTCATCTTGCTCGAGAAATAAACCGCGAAGCAAATATTGTCACAATTATTTGCGACAGCGGTTATAAATATTTTTCAACTATTTATAATGATGAATGGCTTGAGAAAAATAATTTAGTCTAATGAAAAACTATGATTCCTTTATACCGAACAAATAAAAATAATTACAAAAAACATTTCAAAAAAAAAGCCCCAGGTTATGGGGCTTTAGTAAATCATTAAAACGCTACCCAGCAGAGCAAGTATAAAGTATTGTTATCAGAAGCATTTCTTCCTTCACCGTCATAGTTATTACTGCCACCGTTAAACTTATTATAAGCAACGTATTGAACAGACAATTTGGTATTCAACCAAGGTAGATAGTCAAATTCTGCAGTGAAGCCTCCGCTGTCGGGTAATCCATTAGCACTTCCCGAAACACTCGTCGGTGCATATAAGATAGCATCGCCGTCACCTGTCATCGAAAAATATCCTAAGGAAAATCCGATCTGAGAATGTAAATAGTAATTACCCACTACACGGAAAGAATTTAAATTTCCAGATGTATTAAATGCACTTCCATTTGCTACAGATGCATCAAGAGTTCGCGATTCATGAATCCATGAACCTCGTGCGGATAACATGTCTGCACCAAAAGCTTTTTCAAAATTCAGATCAAATCCAACATCTGAATATTGATCTGTTAATCCTGTAATACCGGCCGGAAACATAGTAGCAGATAAACCGAACGTTCCAAGTTCCAAGTAACAATCTCCAAATTGTTTTTGAAGTGCTATGCGCCAGTAAGGAGCTAAGGATTTTAAAACACCGGCTGATGTACTATCAGGCGGGTTATGACTTCCTTGCTGTGCTGATTTATACACACTGATTTCTGTATACAGCAAGTTATTCCACATACTAAAAACTCCAAGTCCCGCAACGTTCTGTGCTAAACCTCCATCTATCAAAGGAGAAGCTGAAGGTGTGGGAGATACTGAAGAACCGGCATAAGGGAATCTCCATGCTGGTACGGTATTCCATAAATCTTGGACTGTAGGATTATTATTTAAGGTTACTCCGTAAGTAAAACTTTCTGAAGCCAATTCAGTTTGGTCTGCATATCTGATTTCTGCATTGTCTAATTTGAATGCACCATCCTGATCGCTATAAGTAGCTTGAATAAAGCCACCAACCTTTGGTGTTAACGCCCCTGCTATAAAAAAGCTTAGTTGCTGCGGAAGTGAAAAATTTCCATTCTGCGTTGCCGGCTGTTCTTTACTTTTATAAGTATATGATGCCTGAAGCATTGCAGAAAACGGAGACGATTTTGGTAAGCTTAAAATTGTTGTTTCACTATCAGCTTGAGCCTGGATTATTTCTGTAGCAACTAAAGTAAATCCGTTTAACTTAAATTGTCTTCCAAAAGCATTTAGCTCCGGAAAAATTGTATGGCAAGCATTGCACGACATACCTGTTTGCCGTGCAAAACTGGGTATAGCTTTTGTCTGGTTGGAAAAAATTAATAAAACAGTTATAAGAAAAAGCAGACGAATAATACCTGTGGCTTTTTTAGAACCCATATTTTCCTCCTTCAAGATTTATTTCTTATTTAATTGACGAATATAGTTAACTAATGACCAGCGTTGTTTTTCTGATAGAGCTGATTTCCATGAAATCATTGGTGGTTTACCTGTAGTGATTTTCCAGTATAATGCTCCATCTGATTGTTCTTGAACTTGTTTAGATGAAAGATTTTTCGGTTTAGGATTTAATGCTGCGGCTGCCGGTCCATTGCCTTCACCTTTATCACCATGGCAACTGGCACAATTAGTATTGTATAAATTTTTACCCTCTTTGGTAGCTTTTGCATCTTCTACCAAAGGGTTTTTTAATTTATCAACAAATTTAGGTGCTTTCCATTCAGTAACACCAGCTTGATAGCATAATATCATTTCATCTTTAGCAGTTTTAAAATTTGTTCCCGTGGATAAAAAGCTTGGAACAAGTATGAATACGAATACAAGAATTGCAATTTTTTTAATTAAATGGCCTTTCATTTTTTATACTCCGTTTAAGAATTTTATGGTAAGGGTTACGTTTATATTTTTTTTACGGTACGTAAACCCTATAAATTAGTAAGTCAGGAAAAACAGAATTCAAATCAAGAAAAAATTCAATCGAATAACTTTTTCCATTGGAGGATATTGAGGGAACAAGTTATTAAGTAAGAATGTTTTTCTGGTGATAAAAGTTCCCGGTAAGTGATTTATATGTAAGTTGGAATTGGCACGGTCTTGTATCCGATGTGTCTTTCCGTAGTCTTCATAGTCTAATAAATCATAGTCGGAAGTTTTCATATCAATATTATTTATTGCTGTAGCTGATAAATTATTTTCAATTTGATAGAAAGTAAGTTTGGAAAATTCATTTTGCGAATTAGGTCTGATATCATTCTCTTGACTTGTTGAATCTAAAGCGAGTGAAAAACTTGAGCAAATAATAAATACAACCGTTACAATTAGCGTTAGTAAAAATAATTCGTTTCTTTTATTTGCAATAAGATCTCTGTTCATTATGCGCATACTATTTTTTTTGATTTCCTTACTTTCCCAAATCACTGAAGATATAACCAATGGCACAAATCGTTTAGAGGTAAATATTCATATTCTGTCACTAATTACATTATTTTACATTTATTGTGCTATAATATACAACTAAATCTAAAGAATTGAATAGTTCCGATATAGAATCCTAAAAGTTATTTAATTAATTTTCATTGTAATTTTTAAATGAAACTTTTTAAAAGAAAGGATAGCTTGTTTGGAATATAAAAATTCAATTCTTGATTTGATCGGTAATACTCCCTTGATCAAACTTTCCAAAATTAATAAAGGTCTTAAACCACAGATCTTTGCCAAACTCGAATCTGCAAATCCTGGCGGAAGTGTTAAAGACCGCATTGGCTACAATATGATTGTTGATGCCGAGAAGAAAGGAATTCTAAAACCCGGCGGTTGTATCGTTGAAGCTACAAGCGGAAATACCGGAATTGGACTTGCAATAACTGCAGCGGTTAAAGATTATAAATGTATCTTCGTTTGTACTGAAAAAGTTAGCTCTGAAAAAATTAATTATCTAAAAGCATTTGGTTCCGAAGTAATAGTTGTTCCAAATACTTACGAACCGGATCATCCCGATTATTATGTTAACGTTGCAAAACGAATTTCCAAAGAGACAGGTGCTTTTTTTGCTTATCAGTATTCAAATCCTTCAAATCCGGAAATACATTATAAAACAACAGGACCGGAAATTTGGAATCAGACCGAAGGGAAAATCACCCATTTTATTTCGAGTATTGGTACAGGCGGAACAATAAGCGGAACAGGAAAATTTCTCAAAGAAAAAAATCCGAATATAAAAGTAATTGGAGCTGATCCGCTTGGTTCTATATTCAAACATTACAAAGAGACGGGCGAGATCATCAAAGGAACTCCTTATCTCGTTGAAGGCATCGGGCAAGATTGTCTTCCCGAAAATGTTCATTTCCAGTTCATTGATAAAATATTAAACATAAGTGATAAAGAATCATTTGCTGCAGCTAGAAGACTTACAAAAGAAGAAGGAATTTTTTGCGGAGGAAGTACAGGAACTATTGTCCATGTTGCTTTGGAAACTGCAAAAGAATTATCTGAAAATGATGTGATCGTTTTTATAGTGTGCGATACCGGGGAACGTTATTTAACAAAAGGGCACAATATTGAATGGCTGAAAGATAACCGAATGCTCGATACTGAAATTAAAACTCTGCGTGATATTTCTTATGCCAAAAAGAAAAAAGGGAATGAAGATATTGTTTATGTTCACGATACAATTCTTGTCCGAGATGCAATTAAGATCATGAATGAAAAAGGATTTTCTTACATACCTGTTCTTAATGAATTATTACGTCCGGTCGGAAGTCTCCGTGAGAGTAGACTTTTTTCGAGAATATTAGATGACAAGAATATTTTGGACAAAAAAGTTAAAGATGTTATGGAAGAAAGTTTCCTTGTTATAGATGCGAAGGCAAGTATAAATGAAGTACGGCGTGCATTAAAGGATGCACATGCAGTTTTAGTATCGGATTTTGGAAGGATCACCGATATTATCACACGTTATGATTTAATAGATTTTGAATGATGAATCGTGAAAGGTGAAACGGAAGACGTGAAAAGGGAACAATCATTTTTATTAGTTAACATTAATAACTCATAACTTAAAACTTAAATCGAGAGCAACATGGGATTTTCAACTGATGCAATACACGCGGGACAAATTCCCGATCCGACAACCGGTGCAATAACAACACCGATTTATCAAACATCTACTTATGCTCAAGAAGCTCTCGGAATTAATAAAGGTTACGAGTATGGACGCACGCATAATTTAACACGGCAAGCTCTTGAAAAAAATATTGCAACTCTCGAGAAAGGGAATTACGGAATTGCATTTGCATCGGGACTTTCATCTGTCCAGGCAATTCTTGGATTAGTTAAATCGGGCGATCACTTAGTTGTATCCGATAATGTTTACGGAGGCACTTACCGTTTAATGGAATTGATATTCAAGAATTACGGATTGGATTTCTCATGGGTTGATACAAGCGATACGAAAAATATTGAAAGCGCAATAAAGAAGAATACAAAAATAGTTTATATCGAAACGCCGACTAATCCGATGCTGAACTTAACAGACATTCAAGCAACAACAAAAATTTGTAAAGCACAAAATCTTATTTGCGTTGTTGATAACACATTCATGACTCCATATTTTCAAAAGCCGTTGCTGTTAGGTGCTGATGTTGTTCTGCACAGTACAACAAAATATTTGAACGGACATTGCGATGTTGTCGGCGGAATGTTGATCACAAATGATGAAAAGATACACGAGCGGCTTAGATATTTGCAAAATGCAATCGGTGCAGTTCCTTCTCCGTTTGACTGCTGGCTTACACTCCGCGCAACAAAAACTCTTGCCGTTAGAATGAAACAGCATAACCAAAACGCAATTCAAATTGCTGAATATCTTTCTACTAAATCTTATGTTAAGAAAGTAATTTATCCCGGACTAAAATCTCATCCGCAGCATGAACTTGCAAAAAAACAGATGAGCGGATTCGGCGGAATGATCTCGGTGGATTTCGGAAGTCTTGATAACGCAAAAAAAGTGATCGGTAAATTAAAAATATTTACACTTGCAGAAAGTCTCGGCGGAGTAGAAAGTTTGCTTTGTCATCCTGCATCAATGACGCATGCTTCCGTTCCTAAAGAAGAGCGTGATAAATTAGGTATTACAGACGGTCTGCTTCGTTTTTCTGTAGGTATTGAAGATGTTGAAGACTTGATTGCGGATATTGAACAAGCCCTGGCGGGTTAATTAATAGCTAGGTGCCAACTAATAAAGATTGAAAAGTTTATGAAACTATTAGACCTTCTTCCAGGACTTCTATTCCGAATAGACGAAAGTATTTGTAGGGAGACTGATTGCTTATAATGTATATTATAGAAAAGCCCTCATATAAAACGACTTACAATCACTCGCACTTGTCAAATTTTTCTAACTGCTTTAATACAAGTTACTTACTGCCTGTTATGATTTCTTCGAAAATTGATTTTCGAAGTTTGGTACTAATGCGGTTGAGATCGTATAGTAACTTGTTTTGGGATAAAGATTTATAATTCACTATTTACGCTCCGAAAATTCATTTTCGCAAATGCGCGGTAATTGAAATTTACTTACTGCAAAAACAATTTTTTCTCTCTTATAAATTCATTAAAAAAGAATTCTTTGATTTTCTTATCTGGTTTATCTTTCGCAACAGAGCTGCCAATTTATTTATTAAAAACATTTTCGAAAGGATTCTATTGGTGTCACGGACCATTCCGTGACTTTTTACTTCGTCACGATAGGACCGTGACGTCCGCCCGAACATTGTCATTGCGAATCCCGACATAAGTCGGGATGAAGCAATCTCAAAACCAATAGATTGCTTCGCTCGTTTCACTCACTCGCAATGACAAACATTCACCTGTCATTGCGATCCCTACGGTAGTAGGGAGAAGCAATCCCAAAACAGATAGATTGCTTCGCTCAATACTTTCGCTCGCAATGACAAGGTTACATTTTTCTAATTTTATTCCCATCCGTTATTTCCGTAATTTTGATTTAGGAAAATGGAGGCAGTATGTCCAACGAAACTAAAACAAAAAAGAAAAATCAAGTTGATGATTCAAAATACTCAATGGATACGCATCTTATCTATGGTAAGAATGTTAGCGATAGCTGGGACTACTCACATCATGTAACTGCACCGATCTCATCTTCAACAACTTTCCGTTTAGATTCTGTTGAACGAGGTGCGCAAGGTTTTATTCAATTTGCAAATACTGAGCAACTCGGCGATAAAGCACCAATCTATATTTACGATCGCCTTGGCGAACCGAACAAAGATATGCTCGAAGAAAATTTGGCTTATGTTGAGAAGGGAGAAACTGCTGTTAGTTTTGCAACCGGTATGGGTGCAATTTCTGCTATCCTTGGTGTTCTCACAAACAGCGGAGATGAAATTATCACTCACACAACTTTATACGGATGCACAATTTCCCTTTTCAATAATTGGTATCCTAAATACAAAATTAAAGTATCGCCGATTGATCTAACTCAACCAAAAAATATTCTCAATGTTGTAACTGAAAAAACAAAAGTAATTTATTTTGAAACTCCCGCTAATCCAAACATTGAGATAGTTGATGTCCGAGCTATTGCAAATGTTGTTAAAGAGATCAACAAAACTCGCAATGAACAAGATCAGATCAAGATTGTTGTTGATAATACTTTTGCAACGCCATTTTGCCAGCGTCCTATAGAACTTGGTGCCGACTTTGTAGTTCATTCACTAACAAAAGGAATCGGTGGTTTCGGAACAGATATGGGCGGAGTTGTGATAGGTAAGAAAAAATATCGTGATCTGATTCTGCTCTACAGAAAAGATTTTGGTGCAGTGCTTAATACAAAAAGCGCATGGGCTATTCTTACTTATGGCTTACCGACACTTGCACTTCGCCAGCGACATCAAATTAAATCTGCGACACGTATTGCTGAGTTTCTGAATGTACACCCAAAAATTGAGTTCGTAAATTATCCCGGATTACCAAGTTCAAAGAATTATGAAATTGCTAGGAAACAGATGATTGATTTTAACGGCAACTTTGCACCTGGCAGTATGCTCTATTTTGTTCTAAAAGGAAATTCTCCCGCCGAGAGTAAAGAGAACGGAAGAAAATTTATGAATTACGTTGCAGACAATGCTTACACTATGACTCTCGCAGTTTCACTTGGGCATACACGCACATTGATTGAGCATCCGGCTTCGATGACGCACTCAGTAGTTCCTCCGGAAAAATTATCTGAACGCGGAATTGATCCCGGCGGTGTTCGTCTTGCAATCGGTCTTGAAAATGCAGACGATATTTTACTCGATCTGGATGAATCACTAAAAGTAATTTAATTCTTTGAACCCACCCTTTCTCCCTCCCTTTGTAAAAGGGAGGGACGGGGAGGGTTAGACTACAGCTTATGCAAATTATAAAAAGTTCACTCTTTCAAAAATTTCCGGAAATTATTTTCGGCTTAAGTACAAAGATCGGATTAGATCGCACTGAGCCATTTTATTTTAACATGTCGCTCACTGTTGGCGATGATCGAGAAATTGTTCGCGCAAACCGTGAAGCTTTCTACAATGAACTGGGATTAACAACAGAACAAATAGCAATTCAGAAACAAATTCATTCTGATATAATTACGATAGTTGGTGAGCCGGGACTCGTCGGCGAGAGCGATGCAATGATCACAACTCAAAAAGGAATAGGTCTTGCAATATCAACTGCAGATTGCACACCGATTTTTATTTATGATAGAAATAATCAGATCATAGCGGCAGTTCACTCCGGTTGGCGTGGAACTGAAAAACAAATATTACGGAAAACAATTTTAATTCTATTAGAACAATTCAATTGTTCACCAAACGATCTGCTTGTTTATATAGGTCCGTCTATTTGTCAAAAGAATTATGAAGTTGGCGATGAAGTTGCAAAACATTTTCATCGTACATATATAAAAAAGATTGATCATAAACTTTTCCTTGATCTACTCGGAGTAAATAAAGATGTACTTTTAGATTTGGGGATTCACAAATCTAGTATTGAAATTTCATCTTTGTGCAGTTATGAAGAAAAATATCTACAATCATATAGAAGAGACGGTAAAAGATCGGGACGTGCACTTGGTTTGATAGCAATGAGAGAAAAATAAATGCAGACAGAAAAATTTAAAATTGCTGCGGGATACGTACTCATCTGTTTGATCTGGGGCTCAACATGGCTTGCAATTCGTCTTGGACTTGGTTCACTTACGCCTCTTATCTCTGCCGGTTTACGTTTCTTTTTAGCATCGCTATTTGTCTATGGGATGATGCGGATAAAAAATATTTCGCTTCAAACCGATCAGCTCTCAATAAAACTTTATGTTGTACTAAGTTTATTCTCATTTGTAATCCCATTCGCATTGGTCTATTGGGCAGAGCAATATATTCCATCCGGACTTGCTTCAATTGTGTTTGCAGTCATGCCATTTTTTGTAATACTTTTTTCAATAATCGCATTCAAAAAAAGCAGTGTAACATTTAATCAAATCTTTGGTTCAATTCTTGGCTTTAGCGGTATCGTAATAATTTTCTCAGAAAATTTATCGCTTGATCTATCAAAACAGTTATTGGGAATCGCTGCTGTATTAATGAGTTCTTTTATACAAGCTGGGATAGGAGTCACAATAAAAAAATACGGACAGCATCTCAATCCGCTTTCAATGAATTTTCCACCGCTTCTTTCTGCTGGAATAATTTTAATAACAGTTTCAATTCTATTTGAAAATTCTTCCGGATGGATATTCGATCTTAAAGCATTTGCGTCAATAATATTTTTAGCTTTTTTTGGAACGCTCATTGCATTCACAACTTATTATTGGTTATTGCAGAGGATGAACGTGGTCATTCTTTCACTATCGTCTTTTATCACTCCTATTATCGCGGTTATTCTTGGCTGGTTGATTATGAACGAAAATTTTTCTTTTCAAACTCTTGCCGGAAGCGCATTAGTGCTAATCGGAATTTTATTTGCTAACTTTAGAGGGTTAATGAACTACTATCAAACTAAAAAGAATTTTGCTAAATGATTAATATTATCAGGATAAAGAACGCTTCATTCTATGCTTATCACGGCGCTCATCAAGAAGAACAGAACTTGGGCGGAAAATTTGAAGCCGATGTTGATATCTACACCGATTTTACTTCCGCTACCAAAAAAGATAATCTTAAACTCACGATCAACTATACTGAAGTATATAAGTTTATTAATCAACTTGTTCACGAAAAGAAATATTATCTGATTGAAACTCTTGCTACTGTTATTGCTGATTCTCTTCTAAAAAAATATTCTGAAATTAAAAAAATTGCTGTACGTGTACGTAAACATAGTGTTCCGGTCGGCGGAGTACTTGATTGTGTTGAAGCTGAAGTGATCAAAGAAAATGGGAAGTAATGTTTATCTTGGTCTCGGTTCAAATAAAGGAGACAGATTTAATTGTTTAGTAAGTGCTGTAAAATTAATCTGCCAAGATAAAAATTGTAGGTTAACAAAATCTTCATCCGTTTATGAAACAAAACCATACGGTAATTTAGATCAGGACAATTTTTATAATGCTGCTATATTAATTAGTACAGGTTACGAATTAGAAGCGCTATATTATTTTCTAAAGGAAATTGAAAAGAAAGTTGGAAGAAAAGAATCTGAAAAGCGGTGGACTCCAAGAGAAATTGATATTGATATTCTTTTCTATAATAACTTAATTTATA
>QYQI01000020.1 GCA_007280825.1 Ignavibacteriales bacterium
GAAATCTATGGGGTGTCAATATTCCATTACAGGAAATGAATGAGACACCGGGAAAAATGATCCGTTATGTACTTAACCTTGATGCTATCCTCCATTCAAAACCGGCAACATCCCTGTCCGCTTTCCTTATTCAGCGCCGCCACTTGGCTTCCAAAGCAACCGGGTACAAGGATCCGTTCATGATACTCACTACCCTGCTCGTTTTTGCAGCCAACCTGGAAATTATCGCAGCACTTGCCTTTTCCATTTGAGGGTTAATTCAATTCTCGCTGATATTTATCCTCATCGGAATAAAATCACTGGTGGATTTACCGCTCCTGTACATGGCCGGCCGGTTTTTCAGGTGTACGGGCTTACTGGTCTGGCTGATCCCGGTTCAGGTACTCTACCCCGTTTACATTATCGTGGCGGGGATTCTTTCACAGGTTGCCCCGATACGTTGGAGGAATTGAAAAGTTAAGAGGTCCTCCTAACTAAAAATTTTCTTGCTGATTTACTGATGGTTAAGTAATTTTTTGGTTTTTGCCGGTAATTTTTTACCTGTTCAACATATTAAGGTTGTGAAATGAAGATCATCGAAATCGAAAAAGAAAAACTCATCATGCAAGGTTCAAATAGTGAGGTTAATTTTAGTCGGACAAATTTGTGCGACGTTCTTACGCGTTTAATTGTGGATCTGCCCGCGCAGTATGGTATTCCAAAAAGCCAAATCCTTCTGGACGCTTCAGTGGATTTGGCCAAATACCATCCGGGAGGCTCCCAGCCAGGCATAACCTCATTGATCCGGGTATGCGATTATTTAGAACTTTGTCCGGGTGTGGTTACCCTGGTTGCATGCTGGGTTAACCAGAGAATCATAACTTATCCCCAGGCCCTTCATATCCTATCTAATTGGACTAATTATGAGCATCTGCTCAATGGATTTCAACATGGAATGATCAAACTTCTCGACAAGAATCCTAAGCTGGACCATTCAACTGCACCCAACAATGGAACCAGAAAAAAATAATAGAAATACTAACTCCGGATATTAACGGGATATAATAGGTTGATTCCAGTCCCGTTGTTTTACCTCGTTTATTTAACGGTTGCAAGGACACTTTTAGATTCACAATGATTTCAAAGAATATATAAATATTTTACCTGGACACTAATGATTTAAAATAATTTTGAATTAAACAAATTATTATGTCAGCAATGACAATATTATCAAATCAATTTCTTGACACACAATCAAGACCTTTTATTCTAATTGCTTACCCAAGGCTTTAAAAAAACAATTAAGATCCTTAAAAGATTCACTTGATACACCATACGAGAGTTGGACTTTTAACGAACTATTTAAATAAAGTAAAAAACTGAATTTGTATATATTCTCAATCAAGCCCTTATTATCTAGTAGAATTATTTCATTTGAACCAGTTAAATTTTGAGCTGTATATTTGTGCCTTTTATGAACGTCAAATAAAAAGACATATTTAATTGGAATATTATTCCAATTATTTTTATAGTTATTATGCAAATATTCAAAATATTCTTTACCATTAGCATCTTCAAGGTTTATTAAAAAAATAATTAGTCCATTCTCCCGACTTTCGAAAAGTGTATCTTTATCAAGTATTTTACCATCGAAATCATACATCTCAACATTTGAAAATTTGTAACCAATTAATTTCATATTGGTAAAAGAATGACTTTCCCATGTGTTTTTCTTTTTTAAAGTCTCACTGATGAGAATATTTTTTCTGTCAAGTAAGTAGTTCTTTTTCTCTATTTTAACTTTAAGAACTAAAATAGCTACTGAACAAACTAAGCTAATAATGAAATAACCTAAAATAATAAAAGATAAGTGAGATTTTTTCATATTATTTCATTTGATTTTTAGGATATCTAAAGATTCTTCTATAATACTTCCATAAGAGTCTATTCCCATATGGATTGCCTATTATGTTAATTTTATTATTAGAATCACAAATGAACCATCCATACGGAAAATTTTCTAATTTATTCGTGTAAATAAATTCGCTTGAAATATCCGGATATAATATGAGGTTAATTGAATCATTGTTAGTGATGAGATCTCTATTAAGTGATGCTGCCTTGGAGGCTATTAAGAATAGTCTAATATGCTCTTTCTTTCTATCTTTATTAATAAATGAAATAAGCTTATTGATATCTCTGTAACATGAGCTACAAGTTCCATCAAAGGATACAAATATGTTAACTTTAATACTCTCTGGGCCTTGATGGAATGCTAATTGAGTTGAGATTTTGTCAGGGAGCACTAATGTTTTGTTATTAAGTTCTGGATAATTCATAAAGTACTCTTCAATGAAGCTCTTGTTGTCACAACTTGAGATGGCAATTATTAATCCTATGGTGATAAATACTTTCATTATAATTTGTATCTAAAAAAGATTTTTAAGAAAAATATCAATAACCTGGTTACTGTTAATCAATCCAAAATGTCTGGAATCATAGGAATTATTCATGTTATCTCCCACGACAAAAAATGTATTAGGTTTAACTATTATTTTTTTAAAGGCTGAGGGGAATGCGTTTAAAGAATCAATTGTAGGTATTTTCAAACAACAAGAAGAATTATTTTCATTAAAAAAACTACAGTTATCATATTGGAAAAAGTCAACTATATCTGTATTGCCTGAGAAGATATATATTCCATCGTCTTGGATAACTATGGTATCAGAAGGCACACCGATAATTCTCTTTAAATATAATTCATCAGAATTTGCTTTTTTAAATACTATTATGCTACCGTAAGAAGCGTTACTCTTTCTTTTAGAAGTAAGTATTATGTCTCCGTCATTAAAACAAGGATACATTGAAAATCCAGAAACTTGATGAATATCAAAACGTGAGAGTATAAACCCTAAAACAACAATAAAGATGAAATATTTTAATATTTTAAAAAAAGTATTCAATTTTATCGGGAGTAATTCAATTTTTTCTCTTGAGACCATCAAGGTAATATGATACGATTTCAAAGTTGTATATATCAAATGCATATAGAGTTGAGCTGGACCAGTCAAAGAAGCACTCAGAAAAAATGTGTCTATCGAGGTCATATTTATACAATGGATTACCCAGGTAATCAAAGACATATAAACTCGTTAAACCAGTTTCACGAGAGAGCCTATTTTCACAAATAACAATCATATAATCCTCTGACAATAGACAGTTTGAGAATAAAATCGGCAATTTATCTAGATCTCGTGCCGATTGTATTGATTGAGAGAACATTGTTCCGTAACTTTTTTTATCTTGAAAGATTTTCAATAACTTGCCTTCGTGTGAATATAAGTTTAATCTTTTATGATGATAGAACAAACCTACCAAATACTTTTTATCGGGACTTGGAATTATTTTTGTCATTTTCGCAGACCAACCATATTTTTTAATAAATTTGTTTTCAATATAATTTAAATGATTTGGATTATCAACTTCATGGCTATTTTCTAAATTATAATACTTCAAAGTGTATCCATTTTCATCACTAAATGATTTAATGACTATTGAATCATTTACATAGTGTCCACCTATAAAAAGGCTTGGAATATGATATTTTTTAGTAATAATTGGTTCTTTAGCCAAGATTGAACCTTTTATGTCTAAAATATACCTTTCTTCTCTACCACGGTCATCGACGATAATTTTGTCAGTTGCCACACCTTGAGGTGCTTCGCATACAAGCCAAGGCTGATAAAATAATTCATTGGGACCTTTGCCTTTACGAAATAGTTTACATAAAAGTTGTTTGCGATTGAGGTCATAGATACTAATGTAAAATTCATCTGCATCGTCGGCTATTAACAACAGACTGTCTATAATAAAGAAATCCATAGCTTTATTATTAGCAACCCAATCTATGGGTTTGCCTATCAGCTTTTCTTCATTACTAAAAGATGAAAAAAACACTGTCTCGTCATTTCTACATTGTGAGAAAAGAAATAAGACAAAAATAATGAAAATCAGTTTTTTCATTGTTATAAACAACTTAGGTACAGCTAAAGCTTTATAAAAATATAAAGCTTTAGCTTACAAAAATAAAGGAGAATTAGTTCGGAATTGGTGGTGGTGGTGTCGTGCAAATACCATAAATCGATGGGTTTATTTGACTCTTATCACCTGTGCATTTCGGACATACATAATCAGTGTGATCACCGCCCATGTGATCGCTTTTAATGCATTCAACTCTTGGTTCCTCCGCGAATGCCTTTGCTGAAAAATCTACATTCTTTGTTAGCGCAAAAGCACTGATTAGGGTTGAAACAAAAAACCCTGCAAACAAAATTCGACTTTTTCTCATAACATAAAAATTTAAATTAATATTAGGGTAAGTGGTTTTATATGCTTTATCACTAGTGTCCATTAAAAATATTTAAAAATTCTTTGAAATCATTGTGTATCTATAGCTTACAAGCGTTTTAATGTCGTGACGATTTGAATTGGTTAAGTTGGCTGTCAAATTAGCTGACTATGAACCAAGGGAAATATGTTTTCGCACAGATCGTGGAGTTTCTACCCCAACGAATTTTTGACCGGATGGTTGAAGAGTACGATGGCAATAAATATGTTAAGCATTTTACTTGCTGGAATCAGCTGCTCTGCATGATTTTCGGGCAATTGACCAATCGGGATAGCCTTCGGGATCTGATGGTTGCTCTGGATGCCCATAGCAATAAATCTTATCATCTTGGTTTTGGCAAAAGCGTTACCCGAAGCAATCTGGCAAAGGCCAACGAAGTTCGGAGCAGCAAGATTTTCGAAGAGTTTGCCTATCACATGATTGCGATCGCACGAAAAGCAAGGGAAAATGATGACTTCGAGATAAAAGGGAAGGTGTATGCTTTTGATTCTACTACCATTGATCTCTGCTTAAGTGTCTTCTGGTGGGCAAAGTTCCGTAAAGCCAAAGGCGGGATTAAACTCCATACCCTTTACGACATAACCACTCAGATTCCTGCTTTTGTTCATATTACCCCGGCAACCGTCAATGATGTGAATGCAATGGATTATCTGATATATGAACCAGACGCGTACTACATTTTTGATAGAGGATATGTCGACTTTAAGAGGCTTCATCGGATAACTTTGCATTCCGCCTTCTTCGTGATACGAGGGAAGATCAACCTGAAGTTTAAAAGGATGTACTCTCGAAAAGTCAATAAAACCGGAGGTGTTAAATATGACCAAGTCGGTAAGCTGACTAGGTTCTATGTATCCCGGGATTATCCAGAGAAATTGCGAAGGGTTAAGTATTTTGATGAAGAAACCGAGCGAACTTTTATTTTCCTCACCAACAACTTCGACCTGACGGCTGAGCAGGTCGCACTCCTTTATAAAAACCGCTGGATGGTGGAACTTTTTTTTAAATGGATAAAGCAGCATCTCAAGATAAAATCATTTTGGGGTACAACCGAGAATGCGGTACGCATCCAGGTTTACTCCGCCTTGATTGCCTATTGCCTCGTCGCAATCGTGGGCACAGAATTAAAAATAAATCGTTCAACCTACGAAATTCTACA
>QYQI01000160.1 GCA_007280825.1 Ignavibacteriales bacterium
CTTTTTTATAATGCCGAGTTTTGATAAAGATTTTTATCATACTCTTGAAATATTAAAATATTATCAAAACCAGAAAAAAGTGATAACATTGTTTTTACCTGAACACAAATACAATTTGATTCCCGACAAAGAGAAATTCAAATTTATTTCCTTTCTTCCGCACCAGGCTTCAAGGTTTTATTTACCTGAAAAAAATCTTGTTGCAAGACTAAAAACAAAAAAATTCGATGTAGTTATTGATTTAAACCGTTCTGAAAATATTTTTTTCAGTGCGATTGCTAATATTGTAAAATCAAAAATCCGTATCAGTTTTGTAAAAGAGCTGTCTGAAAGTTATTACAACCTTCAAATAGTTGGTAAACAAGGTGATTCTGAAATCTCATATAAAAATTTTTTAAATTACCTACAAATGTTCTAATTAAAAACGTTGGGATTATTTAACCGAATTTGTAGATTAGAGGTATAAAATTATAATTTATAGTAGCGAAAGATGAGCGAGAATTTCAATTACGAATTAAAAAAAATAGGCGATAGCGCAATTTTTAAGTTAAATGAAAAGCGTTTTGATGCTTCCATCGCCGGATTTGTAAAAGGTGAATTTACCATACTTCTTCATACTGAAGATGTAAAAAAACTTATTATTGATCTTTCCGAAGTTGATTATTGCGACAGTTCGGGATTAAGTGCTATCCTACTGGCTTTTAGAATTCTCCAATCAAATGAAGGTCATATTCGCATTGCTTCTCCGACAAAGAATGTTAAGACTCTTATTGAAATTTCTCAGCTTGATAGAGTCCTTCATGTTTGTAATACTGTAAACGAAGCATTAAAAGAATTAGAGAATTTATAGAGGATTGCAACTACTTTAATCAATTCTAATAAACACCCTCAACAAAACGTGGTGAAAATTATTATTAGAAATCATCACAAGAATTTGACCTCAATTATCTATGAAATCATTATTTTTACATAATCTGAATTGTAATTGATGATTGGTATAATGATAAATCACTCTTTGATACAAACGCTCTGAAGATTGCTGTTGCAAATGCTGCTCTTGAATTAAAAAAACGGTAGATATTATAACTAAGAGATTGAACAATGAAGATGGAGTTGCAGGATTTTTAAAAATGCTTCTTCATTCAAAAAAATAATATGATGAATTCAAAAATGGTTGAAAAAATAAGATCTAGTTTACGCGTTAAGTTGGTGATCATTCTTATTACAGCTTTATTAATAGTATTAATGTTTCCAAGGGGTGAATCAATTGAATCTGAAGTTACGGTTGGCTCCGTTTGGGTTCATGAGGACATTATTTCCTCAATAACTTTCGAAATCTTAAAAGATCCTAAGACGTATGAACGAGAAAAAATTCAAGTTGCCAGGGCAATACTTCCTATCTTTCTCCGAGATATCAGTTTAGAAAAATTGTATTTGGATTCGCTGAAAGATTCAAATTTATTTCTTACCAAAGTGTTATCTAAAAACAATAATGCTCAAAACTCAACTAAATTACTTAGCGATGGATCTTATTCTACTCTTTATAAATTTACACATAAACAAAAACCATTTACCGGATCAAGAATTTCCTCGATCACACAAGTTTTTAGTAATGCTTCTCAAATATTAAATAAGATTTATCAACGCGGATTGCTTAGTGTTAGCTATAAAGACATTCCAAGAGACAGCATTGCATTAAGAGACGGCAAGTTTGAAAACGCTTTTTCCAAGACAAATTATCTGGATCGTAATTCTGTAAACAATTTTATTCAATTCTATCTAAATGGAAACGTAGGCAGTGATACGGAATTAAATGTTGCTATTGAGGAATACATAGCTAATTTTATTAAACCGAACTTGGTTTTTAGCAGGCAATTAACAGATGCGGCTGTTCAAAATGCAAAAGATAAAATTCCGCCCAATGTCGGTATAGTCAATGAAAATGAACGCATTGTTGCAAAACATGACCGCATAACGCCCGATGTAAAATTAAAAATAGGTTCATATAAAATTGCAAAAGGGCTGGGAACCGGATACTGGGAACGCTTCTCTCAAAATTTCGGGAAGTTTTTACATATTCTAATTATACTATTACCGTTCATTATTTATATAGTTCTTTTCAGAAAAAGAATTTACGGTGATAACCTTAAAATAGTTCTCATCGCCTGCATTATTCTATTCATAAGTTTTTTAACTTTTCTTATTTATCAACTTGATGTTCCTTCACCTGTAGAATTTCTCGTACTTGTTCCCGTTGCATCAATGCTGTTAACAATTATTTTCGATTCACGTGTAGGATTTTATGGAACTGTAATTATTTCTCTAATAGTAGGAGGTCTACGCGGCAACGACTATGCATTTGCTCTAACCAATATCATTGCTGGCGGACTTGCTGCTTTTACTGTACGTGATATTAAGAATCGTACCCAAATTTTTCGTTCATTTCTTTATATCTTTATCGGTTATGCATTAAGTATTATTGCCTTCGGCTTTGAAAGATTTGATTCTTTTAATCAACTCCTATCTTCTTTTGCTTTTGCTATTTCTAATGCTTTGATAAGTCCGGTTTTAACTTATGGACTTATAATTTTTGTCGAAAGGATTTTTAAGATCACTACAGATTTAACCTTGCTGGAGTTAACGGATTTCAACCAACCGCTGTTAAGAGAATTAGCAAAGAGTGCGCCCGGAACTTTTAATCATTCGATTACTATTGGAACACTTGTTGAAACTACTGCAGAAGCAATTGGAGCCAATTCTACACTTGCACGTGTTGGTGCATATTATCATGATATAGGCAAAACGGTTGATCCGGAAAGTTTTGTTGAAAATCAGATTAATTCTAAAAATATTCACGAGCAATTATCTCCGGAAAGAAGTGTTAAGCTTATTTTAGATCATGTTAAAAAGGGAATCGAGTTAGGTCAAAATTATTCGCTTCCAAAAGAGGTAATAGATTTTATCCCGATGCATCACGGTACAATGATAATATCTTATTTCTATGAAAAAGCAAAAGAGTTGTATGGAGAAGCTAAGGTTGATTTAAATGATTATCGCTATCCGGGACCAAAGCCGAACACAAAAGAAACGGCAGTCGTTATGCTGGCTGATGCGTGTGAATCAACTGTACGTTCTTTAAACGATGCTGATTCGCAGAAAATTGAAAATGTTATTAACAATTTGATCAACAGTAGAATAGATGACGGACAGCTTGATGAAGCCCCGCTTACGTTTAAGGATATCAAACAAATTAAAGAATCGTTTTTAAGTATTCTCGTTGGTCATCAGCACAAGAGAATTAGATATCCAAAGCAAGAGGAATTGGAAAACACTAAGAGTGAAGAATAAATGCGATGGAGGAATTTCTAAAAGAATATCTAACCATTCTTCGTTACGAAAAAAATCTTTCCGAGAATACTACTAAATCATATAAAAACGATCTTCAAAAATTTTTAACATTCCTCTCTGAAACCAAAGTAAAAGATTTTAGTGAAGTTACATCAAACATAATTGCAAAATTCTTTGAGCGTCAGCGGAAGTCTGGTATAGACAGCGCAACATCAGCTCGTTATATGTCCTCCATTAAAGGTTTTTTTAGATTCTTAGAAAACAACAGTTACATCGAAAAAAATCCAACAGAAAAACTCTCTCGAGTTAAAAAAGCTCGTAAGCTGCCATCTGTATTAACTCTACCGGAAGTAGAGATGATCCTTAATGCGCCCCAGACAGGTGATACAACAGGTTTGCGTGATAAAGCAATTCTCGAAACATTTTATTCTTCAGGACTGCGTGTATCTGAACTTATCAATCTAAAAATAAACGATCTTTTTTTTGATGATGAAGTAATAAGAGTATTAGGTAAAGGTTCAAAAGAAAGAATCGTTCCGATAGGCAGCAGCGCAATCAATTGGGTAAAAGAATATCTGACTCGTTCCAGACCGTACTTAGAAAAAAAAACTAAGAGCCAGAACTTTGTGTTTCTTAATAAACGCGGAACAAAACTTTCTCGAATGTGGATTTGGAAAATTTTTGATCATTATGCAAAAGAAGCAGGCATAAGTAAAAATATTCATCCTCATATTTTTCGGCATTCTTTTGCGACACATCTTTTAGAAGGAGGAGCCGATCTTAGAGCTGTTCAAGAAATGTTAGGGCATGCAGATATTTCTACTACTCAAATCTATACACATGTTGACCGGAATTATATAAAACAAGAACACAAAGACCATCATCCGCGCAGTTAATATTGAATCCGTATTTCTTATCTTTATATCATGAACCGTAATCGTTATAAAATATTGATCTCATTTATTTTTATGTTTCTTATCTTGAGTAAATGCACCAAATCTGACCATGATATTGACCTAAACACTAAAATTAAATATTCAATCTTACTTGGTGAATTCAAAACTCAAGAAGAAGCCGTTAAGATAAAACCCATTCTGGAAAGCAAATTAAATTCATCATTAAGAATTGAGAAAACTGTTAAAAATAAATTCCAACTATTATTCGGCGATTTTGTCTCTTCGTTTGAAGCCGGTGAAACTGCTTTTGATATTTATTCTAATTCATTAATTCAAGATTATAAAATAGTACAAAATGGAAAACCGGTGGATGATGTTTTTACAAATGTATTATTTGTTGCAAAGTACATAGGAAGACCATCGGTTTATAGTTACAATTTATTAACAAAACAAAGTTCAATTGAGTGGAGTAAATGGGAAAGGAAAGTAATTTCATTAAATAATTCGATTGATAATCAAAGCGCATTCATTACAACCGTGCTTGGTTACGAAAAACAAAGCGGGTTCACGTATATTCATGAAGCAAAAATTTATTTTTTGAATAGGACCATTGATCAAGCAGATGAACTTGCAGAACTGGGAGATGGAGTTCAGCTTTATACATATTGGGAATCAAGCGATACGTTTAAGGTTAATTTTTCTATGTTAGATTCTATTAATACTAAAATTGTAATACAAAATATTTATCAATTTGATATAAATGGTAAACTGGGTTCGATTCAAAAAAGGAAATTTGATATACTCAAACATGGATTTCCTTCCGTCCCAAGACGAAACCCGGTTGAATTATCACCGAGCAAGGAATTCCAATTTAGAAATGTTCGATCAGATGGCGAATCTAATATTTACTTAAAGAATCTAAAACAGCATTCCGAAGAATTAGTAGTTACAACAAAAAGAAATATTAATGATGCACGATGGTCTGAAAATGGGAACTACCTTTTCTTAATTACTGATAATCTGACTGTTGATTCTAAGGGTGTTAAAGCGGAAAAAACCGGGGAATTAATCATAATAGATGCTTTTAAGATGAAAATTGTTAAAATTTTTTCCGGATTTCGTTTCGAAAATGCATTAGTTCATGGAAAGTTATTATTTTTTGATGAGCGCTTAAAAGATATAGCCCAAATTGCAGTTTATGATTATACTCGAGATAAATTATTGAATACAATTTCAATATACGGCGGATGCGGTATAAATAATCTTCCAATGTGAGAATTAGATGACTACCTACAAAAGAGTTCTTTCTTATGTTAAACCCTACCGGAAACATTTATCTGCGTCGGTGTTTTTTTCGATTCTATATGCTCTTCTCAATACAGTCTCCGTTTATATGTTGAGCCCTTTACTCAGTACACTTTTTCAAGAGAAGGGTGCTTTACAGTTACAGTCTAAAACAATCACCCACACAATAGTAGATAATCCCGTAGGGAATTGGTTATCAAAAATTGGAACCGAAATTACCGACTCGTTCAAAAATTATGTTTTTAGCGGGACAGAAAGAGAAATTCTCCTTAAAATTTGTTTTTTAATTTTGCTCGCATTCTTTCTAAAAAATATTTTCGGATACTTACAAGCATACTTCCTTGCTTATGTTGAACAGGGAATGATCCGTGATTTACGGAATCAATCTTATATACACTTGCATAAATTGCCGATGAGTTATTTCAAAAATGAAAAGACGGGTAACTTAATTTCCAGAATAACTAATGATGTTAACGTAGTTCAGTCTAGCGTTTCTGCAGTTTTTCTAAATATGATTCGCGAACCTCTTACAATTTTATTTTTTGTCGGATTGGCAATGTCAATAAGCTGGCGGTTAACACTTTTTTCACTTCTGGTTTTGCCTCCTACTATTGGAATAATTAGTTGGATCGGTCTAATTCTTAGAAAGCAAAGCGGACTGCTTCAAGAAAAGATGGGGAATATAACTACATTATTACATGAGACTATTACAGGTGTAAAAATTGTAAAAGCGTTTGGAATGGAAGATTACGAGAATGAAAAATTTAAAACTCAAACACAAAATTATTTCAAATTAGTACTGAAAATGGCACGTGTTAGAAATACTGCATCGCCCGTAACCGAATTTTTAAGTGTTGTACTTGGTGTAGCAATGATTTATTACGGTGGCGAACTTGTCCTTGTTAATAAAACTCTTAACGCAAGCGAGTTTATTGTATTTCTACTTGCCATTTTTCAAATGATGCCTCCGATAAAAGAATTAAGCAGCGTTAATAATAGAATTCAAGAATCCAGCGCAGCTGCAGAAAGAGTTTTTGAAATCCTTGATACGGAACCAAGAATAAAAAATATCGAATCCCCTGTATCTGTTACTAAATTTAAAGATATGATCGAATTCCTAAATGTATCATTCCATTATGATGATTCTGAAGAACTGGTTCTGGATAAGGTTAATCTACAAGTTAAAAAGGGAAAGGTATTAGCAATTGTAGGCAGCAGTGGTGCAGGTAAAACAACTCTTGCAGATTTATTACCCAGGTTCTTTGATCCAGCAGATGGTAGAATTTTGTTAGATGGAATTGACATTCGTACTATACGAATTGAAGATCTGCGTAAGCTTATGGGAATTGTTACACAAGAAACCGTTCTCTTCAATGAATCCGCCCGCAATAATATAGCTTATGGATTAGATGATTGCTCTGAAGAAAGATTAATAGCTGCAGCAAAAGCTGCTAATGCGCACAATTTTATTCTAGAACTACCGAATGGTTATAATACTATCATTGGCGAGAAGGGAACAAAGCTTTCCGGAGGTCAGCGTCAACGAATCTCAATTGCCCGTGCATTATTAAAGAATCCTCCTATAATGATACTTGATGAAGCAACATCATCTCTTGATAATGAATCGGAAGTATTGGTTCAAGAAGCTATAGAAAGATTAATGCACGACCGCACTACATTTGTTATTGCACATCGTCTAAGCACAATTCGAAATGCAGACAGAATAATTGTACTTGACCGCGGTAAAATTGTCCAGGATGGAAAACATGAGCAACTTCTTTCTCAAGTAAACGGCATTTATAAAAAATTATATGAATTACAATTCAGAGATTAGATGATTACAAAATACCTCACTGGAATTAAAACGATTGATAAAATTATTTTAGGGTTAATTTTACTTTTTGCTGTTACTCTTACTAATTCGATCTTTATAAATCAGGTCTAAAAAACACAAAGGCAGATTATACTTAAGATGGCTGAAAACATTAAAATATCATCCATAATAATTGCTCGCGATGAAGAAGCTAATATTACTCGCTGCATCAAAAGCCAGGTAAATATTGTTGATGATATTGTTGTTATGGTTGACTCAAGGACAACTGATAAAACAAAACAGATTGCATCATCATTTCAAAATGTTAACTGTGAAATTGTAGAATGGAAAGGATATGCCGGAACTAAGATTTATGCTTTATCTAAAACAAAATTTGATTGGGTTCTTTGGATTGATGCCGATGAAGAAATTACTCCCGAACTAGCTGAAGAACTGAAACAATTCAAACAGTCTGCACTTGAGTATCATGCCTATGATGTAGCGCGAAGAGCATTTTTCCTTGGTAAATGGATTAAACACAGCGGCTGGTATCCTTCACGTGTTACAAGACTCTTTAACAAAAAGTTTGTGTCATTTAATGAAAAAGAAGTTCACGAGCATCTAAATGTTAATGGGGTTGTAGGAAATCTAAAAAATGATCTTAACCATTATACCGATCCGTCAATTGAACATTACTTCACTAAATACAATTCTTATACTTCACTTGCAGCTAAAGAACTATTCGAAAAAGGTAAACGTGCAACTATTATAGACATACTCATCCGCCCGATTTTTCTTTTTTGCAAAATGTATATCTTTCGATTAGGATTTCTTGACGGACTTCATGGATTGATACTGGCTGTGTTCTCATCTTCGTATGTATTTACAAAGTATTGCAAACTTTGGGAAATGAATAGAGAAAGATCAAAATGACAATAGGAATAATTCCAAATATTTCGAAAAGCGATATTCTTGATATCGTAAAGAAAATCATTATGCAACTTCAACAAAACGGATTCGGTTTCGTTTTGAGCGATTCTCTCTTAAAATATAAGAATGAATTAGACAGTGCTGCTAAGTTTCAATCTCATGCAGATCTGAGCAAGAATAGCGATATGGTGGTGTCTATCGGCGGTGATGGTACAATGTTAAACACGGCTTTTGAAGTAAAGAATTCAAGTACTCCTATCATTGGAGTTAATTTTGGTAAACTCGGGTTTCTTGCAGAATTCGATCTTACCAGCTTTTCCGAACTTCTACACGATATAAAAACAAAAAATTATACAATTGAAGAAAGAATGGCCTTGATTGCCAAAAGCTCAGGATCGGTTAATAATGAATTATACGCAATTAATGATATTGTTATTGATAAAGGTCCGTGGCCAAAGATGATTGAGCTGACGATTAAAGTTGATGATGATTACGTTTCAACTTTTCCAGCAGATGGTTTAATTATTGCAACACCTACAGGTTCTACCGGCTATTCATTGTCAACCGGCGGACCGATAGTGAACCCTAAAGCTGATGTGATTACACTCAGTCCTATAGCTCCTCACACTCTTACAATGCGTCCGTTAGTTATTTCCAGCGCACAAAAAATAACAGTGATGGTTAATTCTCCATCAGAAAAAATTCAAGTAAGCTGCGATGGACAGCGTGTTAATTTTTTTAATTCACCGGCGCAGCTTACAATAGAAAAAAATAAACAGCCAGTTAAATTAATTCATTCCAACCGCACAAACTATTTTGAAATCCTACGCAATAAATTGTATTGGGGACTCGACGTTCGCAAATCGAATAATTCTAAATAGAGGCAGTAATGAAAAAGCTTTTTCTTTTTTTGATGATCCTATCCGCGGTAATTAACGCCCAGGAAAAAAACAAGTTGGTTACGGATGAAAAATCCGGTAAACCAATGCTTATCGGTCTCTGCGATAGAACTGCATTTGCCGATACAAGTTTTTCGTGGTGGTTCAATTCAGAATATGATAATTATACACCCGATTCAACAGAAGTATTAAAACTCTCAAATGTAATTAATGATGTAAAGATTACAATCGTTATGGGGAGTTGGTGCAGCGATAGCAGAAGGGAAGTCCCACGCATATTTAAAATATTAGATAGAATAAATTATAATTTTCAAAATCTAACTATGGTCTGTGTAGATAGAAATAAGACAGCTCCGAATGGTTTAGTAGAAAAACTCGATATCAAATTGGTCCCGACTTTTATTTGTACGAAGGATGATAAAGAAATTGGAAGAATAGTTGAAACGCCCAAAGAAACTTTGGAAAAGGATTTGGTAAAAATTGTATTGAAATAATATGTTAAAGACTTTCAATCCCACCAAAAGGAATGAATATTATGAAGGATATTATATTCTGGATTTTGATTGCATATATTGGATGGTTAGGTATACGTCACCTATTTGCAATTGTCGTTAAGTATGATGCAATGGGACCGTTGAAGAGCGGGCAAAGATTAACACATTTTGTCTCTGCATTAATACTTTTATCTTCATGTTTATTAACAATCATTTATAATTATTTTATTCTTCTTATAGTTGGATTCGTGATAGAGTACTTATTTCGGCATTCAATTATTCGTTCAGGCGAAAAGGTTAGAGACTAAGATTCTTTTGATTACAACAAAAAACCCCGCTCATCACGGGGTTTTTATATTCTATTTTTTTGATTCCTAAGAACAAGTCAATTATTGCTCGTGGCTACTTCGGTAACTTCAACCTTCTCTTTGTAATTCTTCGGTTTCTTCGATGAACCATTCGATCCATTTCCATTGGAACCGTTAGAACCATTTCCGTTCGAGCCGTTTCCATTGGAACCATTACCGTTTTTCTTATCAATTAATTCTATTGGAATTTTCACATCCGGTTTAGCTTCGCCGTTGTGAGCTTCACGGTAAACAAATATTTCCCCTTTGTAATTTTTCATTACAACTCTATCCTCATCGCGATGCAGAACGTATTGCGGAAGAATCGGTATCTTACCGCCGCCGCCCGGTGCATCAATTACAAAGTGAGGTATTGCAAGTCCGCTTGTATAACCACGGAGTTTCTGCATGATCTCAAGACCTGTTTCGAGAGAAGTTCTAAAATGGTTAGCGCCGCGTGTTTCATCAGCCATATATAAATAGTAAGGTCTTACTCTTATCTTCAGAAGTTTCGTGAAAAGCTCTCTCATTACTTCAGCATCATCGTTTACGCCTCTCATAAGAACTGCCTGGTTACTAACCGGTATTCCGGCATTAGCAAGCATCTCGCAAGCCTTAGTGCTTTCAGGAGTAATTTCCCACGGGTGATTGAAGTGCGTGTTAACATAAACCGGATGATACTTCTTGATCATCTCAACCAATTTTGGTGTGATGCGGTGTGGAAGTACGCACGGCATTTTTGAACCGATACGAATGATCTCGATGTGAGGAATTTGTCTCAATCTCTTTAAGATTTTTTCAAGCATAACATCTGTAAGCATCAGCGGGTCGCCGCCGGACATAATTACATCGCGGATTTCCGTATGCTGTTCCAGATACTTGAAAGCGGATTCGAGTTCTTTCATCGAAATTTTATCCGAGTTGCCTACTTTTCTTTTTCTTGTGCAAAAACGGCAGTACATTCCGCATTGGCTTGTTGTTAGGAATAATGCTCGGTCCGGATATCTATGTGTAATATTAGGAACAGGACTCATTCTATCTTCTTGAAGCGGATCTGCAAATCCTTCCAGATCATCTAATTCAGCTTTGTCGGGCACGCATTGTTTCCAGATCGGATCGCCCGGATATCGAATTAGACCAAGATAGTATGGATTTATTCGAGCTTGGAAAAATTCATCCAAACCTTCTGCTACTGTTCTATCAATCCCGAATTTTTCAACAAGTTGATCAACAGAGTGAACGCTATCTCTAACCATTTGCTGCCAGAGTTCCATGATAGTTGCCCTTTATATTTATGCCATTTTATGTTTTTATGTATTTACCAAATACAATCAAGTTATCGTTGATTGCGTAAAAATCTTTTATCTGTGAGACTATCGAGTAATTATTCCTCATATAAAAATTTCTTGTAGCGTTGTAATCATCTTTGGAAGATGTCTCAGCAAGAATCCATCGTCCTTTATTTCCTTTTACAAAATTTTCTGCGTGATCTAATAATTGCTTTCCTATTCCTTTATTCTGCCCGCTGTTATCAACAACAATCCAGAACAGATCAAACACACCGTCGGTTAATGCTCTCTTGCCGATACAATGATAACCGGCAATCTTTCCTTCATTTTCATAGATATAAACATTGTAATCTTCATGGTTCGGATTTGCAATCGCTTCATCTATTAATTCAACTGCAACGTTCTTCTCTTCATCATTAAAATTATCTGTTTTATTAATGATAGAGACCAATTGTTCCCGATCATTAGCTTGCAGCTTGCGTATCATAAGCTATTCTCTTCAATGCGAACTTTGAAAGTGTGTAGAGCAATTGATCATAATTAATTCCTGCAGCAGCAGCTGATCTAACGAAACCGGTATCCGGAGAGATATCCGGATTAGGATTCACTTCAATTACATAAGGAACGTTTCTTTGATTCAATCTTATATCAACACGTGCATAATCTCTGCATTCTAATGCTTCGAATGCTTCGTGTGCCATTTTTTCAACTTTTAGTTTTAGACTATCATCCAAATCTGTCGGACACTTTGGAGTTGTATGTTTAAAATAAGTACTATCCGGCGACCATTTAGCTTCGTAGGTAACTATCTTAGGAAGTTCATCCGGTAATCCATCAAAACGGATTTCGGAGATCGGAAGAATTTTATCACCAAGAATAGCAACATTCAATTCGCGTCCTTCAATATATTCTTCAATCAAAACTTCCTGGTTGAAAGAAGTGTAGAGATAATTTAATCTTTCCAACATAGCATCGAAATTCTGTACAACTGAAAGTTCCGAAATGCCGATGCTTGCATCTTCACGCGCAAGTTTTAGTATAACCGGAAATCTCAAAGAGAATTTATTTTTATTAGGGATTTCATTTACTTCAGTAATAAAATGTTTTGGAGTTCTTATACCGTGTGACTGAAGAATCTGTTTTGTTCTGGATTTGATCAGGCAATTACCAAGAGCGATAGCTCCGTTGCCTGTGTAAGGTATTCCGAGAATATCAAAAAGTCCGGCTATGTAGCTTTCCAGATTTGTATTACCTTCTACCGATTCAACGAAATTAAAAATTGCATCGGGAGAATAATTTAATATTTCTTTGATAGCACTCTTGATATCGCTGTTAACGGGAAGTGTTTCTACGCTCATATATTTCTTTGAAAGGGATTTCTTGATCATCGCAATCTGTTTTAAGAATTCCCTTTCGGAAAGATCAACATTATCTTTTGAGTCGGTTATATTCTTACCAAGATAGTTGTCATAATATCTTGTCGGTTCATTATAACAGATCAATATTTTTTGTTCAAAATTCATATTAAGCTGTATCTTCTTGCTGCAGTGAATAATACTTTGTTTATCATTTCTTCATAAGATAGACCGCTGGTTCTTGCAGCTTTAGGAAAACATGAGTTGTCCTTCGGATCGGGAAGAATTCCCGGCAGCGGATTGATTTCAATTATATTCGGTTCGCCGTTCGCATCAAGGCGGATATCAATTCTACTCCAATCGCGGCATCGTAATACTTTATAAGTTTTCAAAGCTATGTTTGTAATCTTTTCTTGCAGACTAGAATCTATATGAGCAGGACAAGAAAAGATATTCAACGGGTTATCGCGTGTATCAACAATCCACTTTGCCTCGTACGAGTAGATAGGAGCCAATTCTTTTGGCAACTCGCTTAAATTTATCTCTACAATAGGCAGAACTTCAGCATCCTCACCATTTCCAATAATAGCAACGGTAAATTCACGTCCCGGAAGAAATTCCTCAACAAGGAACGGTTGATTATAGGATTGAAGATTGTTAATCAAATTCTCTTTTAGTTTATCCAAACTGTTTAATAGGGAAGAATTGAAAATACCTTTGCCGGAACCTTCTGCAACTGGCTTCACAATTACCGGAAAACGTAAATCAAAGTCCTTCAAATCGGAAATTGATTCTACAAGAAGGAATTTTGCAGTTGGAACGTTGTGATATGATAAAACTTCTTTGGTCCTGGCTTTGTCAAGACAAGTAGCTAATGTTAAAGGATCAGAACCTGTGTAAGGAATTTGTAACATATCGAGCATTGCAGGTATCTGAGCTTCACGACTTATGCCGTTTGAACACTCTGCTACATTAAAAACCAAATCAGGTCGTAACTTTTTGAATTTTTCGAATGCGTTATCATCGGCTTCGATCAAAGTTACATCATGAAAGAGTTCCAAGGAATCTTTTAGAGCATTAATTGTC
>QYQI01000125.1 GCA_007280825.1 Ignavibacteriales bacterium
GTTGAAATATATCAGCAGTGCGGGGCTTGGAGTCTTTATGGCTTATGTGGAAACTATGAGGGAAAACAAAGGCGACATAAAGTTTTCCAACATGAAAGATAATGTTTACAACATTTTCGATCTTTTAGGATTTCCTATTTTGTACGAATTCTACAAAGAAGAAAAAGAAGCTGTTCACAAATTTGGCGATCAAGGATAGACTTGAATTCCTACAACAAAATATTTGAGAAAGAGCTTCTCATTAAAAGCACAACCGACAATCTTGCCGTCATAAGAGATTTTATAAAATCTGCTGCTAATCAAAGTGGATTTTCTGAAGATACGACTGGTAAGATAATACTTGCTGTTGATGAAGCTTGCACCAACATAATTAAACACGCTTATAAAAATTCTCCCGAAGGCAACATAATCATTAAAATAAAATTCAATGACCCGAAGTTCAGTATTTCCATTACTGATGAAGGTTCACATTTTGACCCAAACACAGTTCCCGAACCTAATCTACGTGAATATTATAAAGAGAAACGGGTGGGCGGTCTTGGAATGTTTTTGATAAAGAAACTTATGGATGAAGTGAATTATTCTACTCTCAGCGGAAATAAAAACCAAGTCATATTAGTTAAATATCTACCCAATTAGGCATGCAGCAACTAGATAATAATGAAGCTCTTAGAAATTTTTCAGCTCTCGTTGATTTCAGCAACCTTATAAACTCTACGCTCGATCTAAATTTCAGTCTTAATAATATTCTGCTTACTTGTTTTGGAAAATTTCATACAACGAAAGGTATGATTGCACTTCTAAACGATGAAAATTATTTTGAAGTGAAAGTATCAAAAGGTATTCCTAATAATATTATTTCGAAATTTCCAAAGATTACAATTCACAATTATGAAACAAGCGGTGAGTTGAGTTCGTATATCGAAGAAAATAATTTTCCAATCGTTCAGGATATTAAATCATCCGAGGGGTTGAAGGGTATATTAATTCTAGGTCAAAGATTAACAAGCAAACATTACGAAGAAGAGGATATTAATTTTTTAAAAACAATTCTCAATGTCGGATCAACTGCAATTGAGAATTCAATAATGGTAGAAAAGTTAAAACGTGTAAATCGTAATCTGGATGCAAAGGTAAATCAACTAAGTTCTCTTTTCGATCTTAGTAAAGAATTCAGCGGAATTTTACAGATAGAAATGGTTAGCAAAATGCTTGTCTATTCTTTGATCGGGCAGATGCTAGTTTCTAAATATGCCGTGATTTCTTGTACGTCGAATGCACTGTACTTTCTGGAGAATAGATTTGATGAAAATCATTTAAGGAATACTCTCAAAGAATGTGAATCAAGCCATTTTACAAAACCTCTTACCAGAAATGAATTAGTTGACAAATACAAACCATTTGCCGAAGTAGGTGTTGACCTTATTGTACCAATGCAGATAAAAGGGGAAACAAAAGGATTAATTCTTCTTGGAAAAAGAAAGAATGAACTTCAGTATACTCAATCTGATATTGAATTTGTTTCTTCAGTAGGCAGCCTTGCAATTATTTCAATTGAAAATGCACGTCTCTTTAAAGAAACACTTGAAAAACAGCGGCTTGAAAAAGATTTAGAGACCGCACGAAATATTCAGAATAATCTTTTACCAAAAACAATTCCCAAATTCTCAAATTTTGAAATGGCGGCATTTAATAAATCTGCACGCATGGTTGGCGGTGATTATTACGATATTGTAAAATTAGATGAAGATAAAATCTTGTTTGCAATTGCCGATGTATCCGGCAAAGGAGTGCCTGCTGCATTGTTGATGGCGAACATTCAAGCATTCTTAAAATCAATTTGCAAAATGAAAATGCAACTTGCAGAAGCTACCAATTTAATGAATGATCTTGTTGCTGAAAATACAATTATGGGAAGCTTTATCACTTTCTTCTGGGGAATTATTGATAATTCTAAAAAAGAACTTACTTATGTTAATGCTGGTCATAATCCTCCGCTTCATATAAGAAATTCCAATATTACAAAACTTAAAAAAGGCGGAATGATACTCGGCGTTATGGAAACTGTTATTCCATATATCTCAGAAACTATTAAACTTGAAAGCGGCGATGCAATTATTCTTTTTACGGACGGAATAACTGAAGCAATGAATGATAAATGGGAAGAATTTTCAGATGAAAGATTAGAAACATTAGCATTACTGAAATACGAAGAGAGTGCTCAAAATATTCTATCACATATTAAATTCAATGTTGAAGATTTCACACACGGAGCCGAACAGTCTGATGATATTACAAGTTTAGTTATAAAGGTGAAATAATGTTTAATAGAATTAAAAAATTTTATACGAAACAGAAGCAAGTACTAATTGTAATTTCAACAGTACTTCTCGTTATACTCTCGTTTATTAACTTCTATTTTATCTTTAATGTAACTGCTCAATCAAATGATGAATGTTTGTGGACTGAGAAGAAGAGTGATGGTAAAATAATTATTAGATTCGAGCAGGTAAAAGTTAACGGTGTTACATGGCAGGCAGGAATTCGTGATGGAGATTTACTACTTGCTATCGATGGAACAGCTGCCTCAAACAACTTAAACGCTACTAAAATACTAGATAAAATTCCTTACGGAGATTATGCAACCTATAAAGTTGTAAGGAACGGCAATGAGTTTGAAACAAAAGTCTTTGTAAAAAAATTGATTGACATAGGTGGTTTGAGTATAAATCTAATGTCGCTTATTTGGTTATTGGTTGCTTTCGTAGTTGTTATGTCCAAACTGGAAGGAAGAATTCAAAATTTATTTTATAGAGTTGCAATATTTTCAGTATTCTATTCTACAACAGCTCTAGTTTATCGCGGCACACAGGTTGACAGCGTAATTTTTAATAATCCTGTTTTAGTAGCCTTAGTTGCACTTTCAATATCAATGGGAGTAGTTTTATTTCCAATTGCACTAGTGCATTTTTTTAGTGTTTTCCCGCGCGAATATTCCTTCGTATCAAAAAAATGGTTCAAGATAATATTTTATAAAGTAAGCATCGGTTTTTTCATAACATACTATTGCATACTTGGGTATGAATATTTTTTAATAAAGAAAACACCTATTTCAAATGTTTTAGGTGTTGCGATTTTTTATATGGGGTTTGCACTTTTCATTTTAGCGTTTATACTTCTCGCTATAAATTATTACAAGCTGTCAACAAAGAAAGAAAAAAAACCAATACTAATAATCCTTATTGCATTTTTTATTGCTGTTCTTGCAAGAATATACTTTACTTTTTTGGCTCAACCAATCGTAGGATTAGCTTTCAATAATCCCCAATATTTTACACCAATTCTTTTAATTGCACTTGTTCCAATCGCTTTTGGCTATTCTATCTTTAAATATTCCTTAATGGATATTAAAGATTTTGTTAAGAATGCAATTGTTTACGGCGTAGCAACGTTTACTGTTGCTGGTGTATATTATTTTGTTATTTATTTGTTAGGACTGTTAGTTAGCAATGCAGTTGGGACAGAATATCAGGTAATGATTGCGGGTGCAGTGTTTGTGGTCTTTTCATTTGTATTCCAATCTTCAAAAGATAAGTTCCAAAATATTCTTACAGAAAAATTCTATCCAGAGCAATTCACTTTTCAAAAAGCGTTACTTGTATTCAGTAATGAGATTGCAAGTACAGTTGGTAAAGAAAATATTTTTGATTCGATACAAGAACTTTTTGTTAACTCACTTCGTATTCAAACTTTCGGACTTCTTTTAAGGAATGAAGATAATTCCTTTAATCTAATTCGCCATAAAGGAATTAACAATTTAGACTTAAACCTTGTTGATGATGATTTCCATATAGCAAATTATTGTTTGGATTGTAATCAATTTGGGAAGAAACAAGTTCTTGAACGCCAGGATTTCGCGGAAGTGCTGGGAGAATCATCAGAAAAATATCTTTCTGAAAATATTTACACAATAATTCCTCTTTTCATTAAATCGAAGATCATTGGATTTTTGTTATTCGGTCTTAAGCAATCCGGTTCTCAATTTGCCGGAAAAGATTTGGATCTGCTAATAGCGGCGGCTACTCAAACAGCTATTTCAATTGATACTGCACGTCTTTATGAATCTGAAGCAGAGAAACAAAAATTAGAAAGAGATCTGGAGAATGCACGTAGAATTCAAGAGACACTTCTTCCAAAAACATTTCCTAAAATTGATCGGCTTGATATTGCCGGTAAGATGATTCCTGCAATGCATGTCGGAGGTGATTATTTTGATTTGATTAAAATCTCTGATAAAAAATTATTTGTTGTAATCGGGGATGTATCCGGCAAAGGATTAAGCGCTTCGTTTTATATGTCTAAACTTCAAACTATGATCGGACTTTATTGCACTGAAGGTAAATCGCCGAGCGAAATTTTAGTTGAAGTGAATAAAAAAATCTATGAGAGTATTGAAAAGAACTGGTTCATAACAGTGTCATTAGCATTATTTGATAGTTCAGAAAATTCAGTAAAATTTTGCCGTGCTGGTCATACTCCATTAATTAGAATACGAGATAAAAGTGTTGAAGAGTTTCAACCATCAGGATTGGGCGTTGGTTTGGAAAGGGGAGAGCTGTTTCAATCTTCTTTAGAAGAAATTACCATTCCATTCAAACCGAACGATTTATTTTTCTTCTATTCCGACGGTGTGACGGAATTGATGAATCAGAATGATGAACAATTTGGTGAAGAGAAGTTAAAGGAATTATTAATTGCTAATTCTGACAGCAGTTGCGCTGATATTCAGAATCTGTTAATAAAAAAATTAAATGAGTTCCGCGGTAAAACTCCTCAATATGATGATGTTACTTCTATCGTTATCAAAATAAAATAAAGTTGACCTCACCCCTGCCCCTCTCCTAATTTAGGAGAGGGATTTAAGGTGGGGTCGGCAAGAAACTCATGTAGTGTTGCTTTAATGGTTTAATAAAATTAGTTTGTATAAGAGTTATAATTCATAAAATATTCTTGGTATAAAATTTTTTTTCTGAGTCCTTTTTTTTGATAATTATTTATTCTAATAAATTTTCTGTTATTTTATAAATAGTTGCATTAAGGAGGAAGTATGCGTTGCAGTCATAAAATCAAGAATAGTTCTTTATTATGCATTTTTATTTTGTCCTTTACGATACTAAGCTGCAGTAAAGATGATAACCCTGTAGAAGCGGGTAATACTAATCTAGATGGAATATGGACGGGAACAATATTATCAAATTTAGTAACAACACCATCAGACATAACAATTAGTATTACTCAGACGAATAAAACTGTAGCGGGCACTTACAGCGTTTTAACAGGTGCATCCGGTACAATCTCCGGAACAATTAACAATAATTCATTTAATTTCACTTTAACTCAAACAACACCAAACTGCATTGGTAGTTTCAATGGTCAAGGAACAATTTCAAATACAACAATTACATTTACTTACTCCGGAAGCGATTGTTGGGGTACTCATAATGGCAGCGGAAGTGTAACAAAATATAATCCTGGCACAGATGTAATCTGTCCGTTGTATGTTGGGATTAGTTGGACATACATTGATTCTTCATTTAATACTAGCGGAGTATTCACTTCAAGAGATTCTTCAAGGTTGGGAATAATGGGCAAAGGTTCTTATAGCTATCAAGGTCAAAACATTGAACTGTTTTACTGGAATTGGATTAACTTGAAAACAAATAAACCGAGTACTTATTCCTGGCTTAAGAGAAATGATAATGACGGATTAAATAGTTACGGCGGATATTTCAGAAACCAACCATCTAACTTGGTTAAATCATTAGGGAATAAATTCCCGGTAAATGCCGGTGATACATGGAATTCACCAACCTGGAGTTTTACTCCTTCAGACTCAGCCTTTCATATAACTGATACTTTGAAATATACTTGCCTTTCTACAAATGAAATATTTAAGACTCCGGCTGGTAACTTTAGCTGTTATGTTTATACTTATCAGCGGAAGACAACTGTTAATAACCAAACAACTATATCTGATACTTATTTATATTTTGTTAAGAACAAAGGATATATAGGTTTAGTAGGTAAAACAAACGGAGTGATGAGATCAAAGAAAGTTCTTAAGTATTAAGAAACCAAATTGTTAATAATATTCTATTCATAAAAAACCCCGATGTAGATCGGGGTTTTTGTTTTACTAAATGTTTTGAGAATTAGAAGTGAATATTCTTTTTTGTTCTATGTGCGTATTCAAGAACAAAAGCGCTTGCTACAAATATTGAAGAATAAGTTCCGGTAATCATTCCTATAAACAATGCAAAAGCAAAGCTTCTTAAAACTTCTCCGCCGAATATCAGCAATACAATAATTGAGAGTAAAACCGTAAATACAGTAATAAGTGTTCTACTCATTGTAATATTGATTGCATGATTCATATTCTCTTCGATAGAAAGAGTTTTATGAAGTTTCATTTGCTCACGAACTCTATCGAACACAATAACAGTATCATTAGTTGAATAACCGACTAGTGTTAAAAATGCGGCAACAACAGTGACAGAAAATTCCAAATTTAATCCTGGTATAACACCATATAAAGCAACAAAAATTCCCAATGTAAGTAACACATCGTGAAAGAGTGCAATAACAGCTCCTAGAGCAAATGCAAACTTAAATCTAAATCCTAGATAAATAAGAATTGCAACTAGAGATAAAAGAACAGCAAGCACAGCATTACGTTCAAGTTCCTTACCAACCTTTGGACCAACTTTATCTTCTTTCAAAACAATAAAGGAATTATCTTTAAATTTTTGTGATAAATTTTCTTTGATTACATCTGCAATACCAAGACGAACAACAACAGCAGTATTTGAAGCTTCTGAAGAACCTAGAACAGTTTGATAGCCAGCTTCAAATAATTTATTGCTGATGACCGATGCTATTTGCGGATCTGGGAAGGAATATGTTATAGAATTTGAAGCTGAGTCCTTTATTGTTTTTTGAACGCCCGGATATATATTACCGATCAGAGTTTCAATTCTTGCTTTTACATGTGGAAGTACGCTCTTAGGAATTTCTTGAAGTTCAGTTCTTAATAAAATTCCTGTAGAACCGCCAAAAGTTTTAACTTCCATATTCCCTAAACCAAGTTTATCAACTTCATTTCGAATAGTTGCAATTTCAACAGGGTTGTCAAATTGAAGCGCTATTTCAGAGCCACCTTTAAAATCTATACCAAATTGTACTCCTTTAATAATAATTACGAGTAAACCGAAAAGCAAAATGGTACCAGAAATAAAATAGAAGGTAGTGCGCTTACCCATGAAATCAATATTTAAGTTATCGAAAAGTCGCATCTATTTTTAATCTCCTAAAATTTAACCAACATTAATTTTATAACCTTTATCAACCATATAATCAAAAATTACTCTCACAATAACTAACTGGCTGAACAAACTGACTACTAATCCGATCATTAACGTTAAAGCAAAACCTTGAATAGGACCACTTCCAAATTGATAAAGAATTAATCCTGTTATAAATGATGTTACGTGTGAATCGAATATTGGTGCAAATGATAATTTAAATCCACTTGCAACAGCAGCTTTTAATGTCTTGCCATATTTAATCTCTTCTCTAATTCTTTCATAAATAATAACGTTTGCATCAACTGCCATACCCATTGTTAAAACAATACCTCCTATACCGGGCAAAGTTAAAGTTGCACCAAATCCAGCAAGTATTCCCATCAAGTTTAATATAGTTACCATCAATGCTACTCCAGAAAAAGCACCACCCGTTCTATAATAAAATGCCATAAATAAAACGATGAGGATAAATCCTAATAGAGTAGAATTGAATCCCTGACTTATTGAATCTTGCCCGAGTGATGGTCCGACTGTTCTTTGTTCAAGAATTTCAATAGGAGCCGGTAGTGCACCCGCTTTTAATACGATCTCAAGAAGTTTTGCTTCATCAAGATTAGCGGAACCTGTAATTTGTGAATTGCCCGAAGGAATTTTTCCAATAATATTTGGTGCTGAATAAACAACTCCGTCAAGAACAATTGCACACCGTTTATTAATATTTGATCCTGTAATCTGAGCCCAATCTCTTGCGCCTTCTGAATTCATTTGCATATTAACTACAGGAGCTGAAGTTGAAGGATCAATGTTGGATTGAGCATCAACTATTACTCCGCCTGTAAGAGATGCTTCTCTATTAACCATATACATTCGAAAATATTTTTCTCCGCTAGGATCTTTTTCCGGTCTTTGATCATAAATGAATTCGATATTATCCGGAACAACTTTCTTCACCTCAGGATTTTCTAGGAATGCGTTTATTTTACTTTTATCGCTTTCTTTGACATAAGCATCGGCAATTCTTCCTTGAGTATCGAGCAAACGTGCAACAGCAAAGAACGGATGTTCTTTTGCAAATTGTTCGTCAGTTAATTTCTGATCTTTCTTCGTTGTATCGGTTTTTGAAGCAACATCTTTTTTCGCTGAGGCAGAGTCTTTTCCTGTTTTACCTGCAAGTGCCTGATCAATTTGATTCATTATAGGAATAGCAAAATTAGCATCTTTAACTAATTTGAATTCTAATAAAGCACTGCCTTGAAGTAATCTTTTTGCTTCTTCTTCTCTAGCAATACCTGGCAATTCAATAACAATTCTTCTTGAACCTTGTTTTTGAATACTTGGTTCAGATACGCCGTATTGGTTAACTCTATTGCTAATAATTTCGATAGCTCTTGTTACAGCATCTGCTTCTTGCTGAAGCAGTTTTGAAGTTATTACAGCATCATCTTCACGGATCGAACCGAAATACCTGCTCATTCTAATGCTTTGCTGCTTCATTTTTCTAGCAAGAATTGAAACAACATTTTCATCAGAAAGTTTTGATTCAGCTTCGGATGATTTTAAGATTTGTTTGAATGGATCATCAGGATCTTTTGCTAATTTTTCAAGAAGTTTAGCAGTGTTAACTTCCATTACAAGATACATTCCGCCTTGAAGATCAAGACCAAGTTTAATTCTTTTTTCTCTTGCTGAACGGTAATCAGGATTGTTTGTTAGAATGCTGTCTTTTTTAGATGTTATAATATCTTTGATCTGAGCATTTGTGAATGAGGGGTTGCTCTTTTTAATACTTTGCTGTAATCCTTCTAACTGAGCAGTAACTGTTTTATTGTTCTGGTAGTCTTTGTAAGTAGGATAGAGTAAGTATAAACAGAGAGCAATTGCACCTGCAATCAAAATGATTCTGAATCTTAGCTCTTTCATTCTGGTATATGTTTTTTAGTTTTAAAATTAGTATTAAAATATTGTTTAAATAAAACCCCGAAAATAATCGGGGCAGTAAAATATTTTTTATCTATTCTCTTACAACCCAAGTCTTAACAGTAGCAGAAACACTCGGGTGAAGTTTAATTGAAACAGTGTAAATTCCGAGTGACTTGATCGGTTCTGTAATTTCAATTTTTCTCTTCTCAATATCGAACCCTTTTTCTTTTAATGAGTCGGAGATCATCTGGTTTGTAACTGTTCCGAAAATTTTATCTTCTTCGCCAACCTTAACCGGAATTGTAATTGAAACTTTTTCAAGATTAGATGCAAATTTTTGAGCAGCTTCTAATTCTTTGGCTTCTTTTTTAAGAATCTGTTTCTTCTCTTCTTCAAGTGCTAGAATATTTCCTTTAGTTGCTTGATAAGCAATTTGACGGGGGATTAAATAATTTCTTGCATAACCGTCTTTTACAGTTAATACATCGCCAACTTTTCCAAGCTGATCGAATTTTTTTCTTAATATTACTTTCATCTTATCTCTCCTACTTAACTGCTTCTGAAACGAATGGCAAAATTGCTAATTGTCTTGCTCTCTTAATTGCCTGGACTAATTCTCTGTGTTGTTTAGCTGTTAGCCCGGTAATTCTACGAGGAATTATTTTACCTTGATCGGTAAGAAATCTCAGAAGTTGTTTTGATTCTTTATAATCAATATAACTATCAATTATTCTTTTAACTTTCTTCTGAGTTCTCATTCCGTTATTTCTTTGTTGTGTTGGTCTCATGCTTTACCGCCTTTCATTAAGTCGGATTCCTCATCAGTTAAAAATTTATCGAATGAATTATCCTCATAATCTGCTTCATCAGGTTCAACAACTACATCTTCGCCATTGGTGGTAGTTTTGCTGAATTTATTTAAGAATTGAATTCTCTTTGCTTTTATTTCAACAATAGTTCTGTTTTTACCATCATCAGTTTTGAAAGTTCTGCTCTGAAGTTCTCCATCAATTAGTACTGCACTTCCTTTTTTAAGACGGTCTCTGCAACTATCGGCTAATTTATTCCATGCAACAACACCAACATAACAAACATCTTCCTGCCATTGATTACTGCTGTCTTTATAACGTCTGTTTGCAGCTACATGAAAATTTACAACAGGTGTGTTGTTTGAAGTTTGTCTGAATACAGGATCTTTTGTTAAGTTACCTGCAATAATAACACTATTAAGTTCTGGCATCTTAAGTTCAGCCATCATTTCCTCCGTTACTTATCTTATGTTTAATTATACTTGGCTTTCAGTTACTTTAGTTTGAGCTTCTAGAGCATTCAGTTCTGCATTTTTAGAAGCTTCTTTTTGTTTTGCAATTGCTTCAAGTGCAAATTTATCCAGTTGAATGGTTAAATATCTTATAATGTTTTCATCCAATCTGTAATTACGTTCAAGAGTTGCAACCAGATCAGTTGTAGCGCTAAATCTGAAAACAACGTAGTAACCGCTTTTAGCTTTTTTGATTGGATATGCAAGACGTTTTCTACCCCACTTATCCAGATCAATTAATTCTCCGCCGTGTGTAGTAATTGTTTCTTGCATTCGTGAAATTGTTGCTTCGACTTGCTCGTCTTCGAGGGTAGCGTTTATAATTACAACGCTTTCGTAAATTCTTTTACGCATTGTTACTTTACCTCCCTATGGTCTAATGGCCTCCCGATTAATCGGGAAGCAGGGTTTATAAATTGGGCTCAAAAAATATGATTATTTCTGTAGTGGTGCAATATTTAATTAAAGTTCTTTTAAAGTTAATTACCAGTAATATTTAGATTTTCAGCATTATTCTTATCTTTCAATTGTTTACTGAAGTGATCCAACATTGATTTATAACCCCCGGCAATAAATCGTTCTATTAATTCAACTGCAAATACCATGCTTTCATCAACTAATTTCATCTCGTTACTGCTAAACTTATCAAGAACGAATTCCGCCATGTCACCTTTTTCAAATTCACTTCCTATACCAAATCTTAAACGGGAAAAAGAATCGTTTTGAAGATGATAAATAATTGATTTAATTCCGTTATGACCGCCATCGCTTCCGGATCTTCTTAATCTAATTTGACCCGGTTGAAGATTTACATCATCGTAAACAATTAAGAGATCTTCTAAATCAATGGAATACTCACTAACAAAATCTAAAACCGCAACACCACTTAAGTTCATGTATGTGGAAGGTTTTATCAAAAAAAAATCGGAAGATCTTAATAAACCTTCCGAATAAAAATAATCCCTTTTAGAGGCTTTAAATTTTATCTTATTTCTTTTTGCAAACTGATCAAGTATTTGAAAACCAACATTGTGCCTGGTGAAATCGTATCTCTTACCTGGGTTTCCTAATCCAACAATACTACGCAAACTGTAATTATTCCTCTTCTTCTTCTTCTGTCGGTTTACCTTTGCTAATAATTTCAGGTTCAAGTTTCTCTTCACTCGGAACAACTTCTGCAGGTGTTGGTTCAACAACTGCTCGAGGCATAACAACAGAAACAATTACTTGATTTTCTGAATGCAAGAATTTTACTTTATCAAAATTAAGATCGCGAACATGGACAGATTTTCCTAAACTTAACTCAGAAATATCAATAACAATATGTTCTGGAATATCTCCCGGTAAACAAGAGATGCTCAATTTGTGCATTGTATGTTGAACAATACCGCCTTCGCGTACACCTATAGCTTGTCCTTCAAGAACGACTGGGACTTCGATTTCAATTTCTTGATCCGCAGATATACCTTGAAGATCGAAATGTGCAACTCTGTCTGTAACAGGATCGAATTGAATATTTTTTAATATTGATTTTCTCTCTTCGCCTTCATCTATTTTAAGATTGATAATGTGTGTCTCTGATGTGAAAACAAGAGGTTTAAGATTACGTTCTGAAATATATATTGCAATAGGATCAACACCTTTTGCATAGTAAATTCCTGGAACGTTACCATCTCTTCTCAATTGGTTAACAGCACCTTTTGTAGTGAGAGGTCTTGTGTTTGCCTGTACTAATAATTCTGACATTGCTTAATTATCTCCTGAAATAATTTCTTTTCTAATTTTTATCAATTTCAAATAATGAGCTGATAGACTCATTTCTGTGTGAACGTACTATTGCTTCTGCTAATAAACCGGATGCTGTTCTAACAACGATCTTCTTACTGAGTTCATTTTTTAGAGGAATGCTGTCAGTTACATACAATTTAGTAATTGCCGAATCCTCAATTTTCTTTATAGCATCGCCAGAAAGCAGGGCATGAGTAACTGCACCATAAATTTCTTTAGCACCTTTTTCTTTCAATGTATTAACAGCTGCAACAAAAGTCCCGCCTGTATCAATTAAATCATCAACAATAAGGACATTTTTACCACCTACGTCTCCAATAATATTCATAGCTTCAACTTGATTATGTTTTGGTCTTCTTTTATCAATTACAACTAAACCGGCATCCAATCTTTTTGCATAAGAACGAGCAAGTTTTATTCCTCCGATATCCGGAGAGACTACAGCTAAATCTTTAGGTAAATCTTTGAACAATCCAGTGAAAACAGGAGATGCATATAAGTGATCAAATGGTATATCAAAGAATCCTTGAATTTGAGCCGCATGCAAATCCATTGTGATAACACGATCTGCACCAGCAACTGTAATTAAATTTGCAACAAGTTTAGCACTAATAGAAACTCTTGGCTGATCTTTTCTATCTTGCCGGGCATAACCGAAATAAGGTATTACTGCTGTTACTTTTGTAGCAGATGCCCGTTTTGCAGCATCAATCGTTATCAGTAATTCCATTAGATTTTCTGCAGGTGGATGTGTTGATTGTACTATGTACACATCTCGACCTCTAATGTTTTCAATAAACTTAACCCAAATTTCACCATCACTAAACTTTCTTACGTCAATAGTACCTTGGGCTAAATTCAGATAATTGCAGATTTTAAGGGTTAGTTCCCTATTGGAAGTACCGGAAAATATAAACGGTTGCTGCTCCAAAGCTTAAAATCAAATCCTATTTCTAAAAATGGTTGCCAAATATAAAGAAATCAAAAAGGGATGTCAACTTAAAGAGCGGTAGTGTTTGCTTGCAATCTAAGGGTTATTTCATCCTTTTACTGAATAAATAAATTATAACTACAACTAATACAAATAGAGCACAAATGAAGATCCAAGTTGGAGTTTCTTTTAGTTTGAATGCGCGGTAGGTTGCAGATATATATTTACCTGTCCCGATTTCATCTAAAGAATATTTCCATGTAAGTTTATTTCTGTCAATTTCAGTAGCATTATGACTTAATATTTCACCTGGTAAATAATAAATATAAGAGATTGAAAAATTTTTGTTTTCAAAACCAAAACCTGTAGCAATTGCTGGAATAAATTGAGAAAATATCTTTGTGTTTTTTGGCCCATCTTTAATAGATAATTCAGACTTGCGAAATGCAGGTGTGAGATTTAAGGAATCTAGACTATTAAAGTTGAGTTCGACTTTTGCATGCATGCTGCTATCGGCAGGGTTTTTATATACCTCAACATTCGTTATGGCACTATATTCAGATGAGAATTCTTTGAAGACAGAATCTTTGCTAAAAATCCCAAGTTGTTCAACGATAGATGAATCTTTTGGTGTAGCCCATTTCATCCAATAATGGATAAACATATTTCCCGAACCATCTGTTTTGATAGTTGTAATCTGGGTGTAATTGAGACATCCGTTAAGTAATACAGAAATTGCGAACAGGGATAAGATTCTAAGTTTCATAATTCAAAATTATTTTGGACAAATATGCAAAAAATATGGTTAACAAAATAGAAGTTTGATTTGTTAATCTCACTGTTTATTTTCTCATCCAATGTTTTGAAAATTATTTAAGGAAGAAAATGCCCACATACGATTATAAATGTTTAGACTGCGGTTATACGTTTGAGCATTTTCAGAGGATAACTGAAGTGCATTTGACAATCTGTCCTCAGTGTAAAGGACACATCAAAAGATTAATAGGTGCTGGTTCAACACCAATCTTTAGGGGGAGTGGTTTCTATCAAACCGATTATAAGAAGTCTGAAAAAAAATCAGAAAACAAGCCAGAGAATAAACCAGTAGAAAAAAAAATAGATACTACTGGTAATGAAAAAAAGTAAATCATTTTTTGATTTACTTCTTTTAGAAATCCAATCCAATCGATAAATAATAACGCGGTTCAGAGAATTTATCAAAATTGTATTTCCATGCAATATCCAATCTCCATAAGAATAACATATATAGTCTAAATCCTACTCCGGTTCCAATCAATAAATCCTTTGTAACTGTTTTACCATTATCATCTTTACCAACGAATTGTAATTTGCTTGTATTATCCCAAGCCGAACCGGCGTCAATAAATGCAACGCCCAAAATATTTTGGAAGAAGAGTGGTAATCCACCTGTTAATAGATATCGAATTATCGGTAATCGTAATTCGAGATTTAACAAGCCGTATTTTGTGCCTAATTGCTGGGCATAATCATAACCGCGTAACGGAAGTGCAGGGGTTAAGAATGCAAAATCATTAGCATTAGATATTGGAATACCGCCTGTTGCAAAACTCCTATTAATCCAGTTCTCAGTTCCACCGATAAAAAATCTCTGGGCATTAACGCCGCCGGAAAGTCCGCCGGAAAGTCTGAATACAAATCCGTTATCAAACCAAAAACGGAAATATTTTCTATAATCAACAACAATGGAATAAAAACTTTGTGTACTTCTGGTAAAACCAGGATCACCAAATACAGTGAGTGAATAGCGCGTTCCTTCTATTGGGGAAGTATAACCCCACAATACATTATCTTGGACAAAACTAAATGAAGGTAATATATATGTGTTATGATCTGCTGGGACTGATGAATTATCCAAATTTTCCGCACTAACATTTAATACACTGAAACCGAAATCCATTCTATGAAAGCGATCCAGCGGATAGCTTGCCATTCCGATTAATCCGAAATTTGTGAATCGGTACAATTCTGAACCTAAGTTTGAATCCCTGTAAAGGAATCTTGCTGTATGAAATGCCTGGATACCAAAATCTACTCTCTCTTTTAAATAATAATAAGCTAAACCGTAATCGCTGTTCTTAATATCTACTTGTAAACTTGTTTGACCGATTAAACGGTGATTGCCAAGAACATCGCTGAATGAAAGTATAGTTGTGCCCAATAATCCGTATAGTGTGCTGTAACCAGCATTAGCATAAATTAAATCTGGTGAAAAATTGATTTTGTATCTGTTGACTAGAAAGTTACCGTTCTTATCCAGAGTCTCATGGAAAATTTGATTTCTTTTTTCAATTCGTGCACTATCGCTTTCGGATGGATCATTTACGAAAACATATTTACTGTAATCGGTTTGTGTAGAATCTTTAACAGATTTTTTATTCTTCTCAAATTGCCCTACAAATATTTTTGTTTTTTGATTTGTTGAATCAGTAATTGCAACTTTATGTTGGTCCGCAGAGTCATTTAAAGTAATTGTCTTAACAGCAGCTTTTTCTTCATTACTACTTTTTGCAGTAACTACAGATTTCATATAATCAGTATATTTTAATGAATCGGTTTCAAGTTTCATATCAAACGGATTGTTCAACATAAAAATGTTATAACCCAAATTATAAAGAGCAGTAAATACTAATTTTTTACCGTCATATGAAAGTGACAATTGACCAAGATCGCTAAGAGAATTAGTGATCGGAAGAGCTTTTGGAAATGATGATGAATGATTTTCTATTGAATCAATTTTTATTCTATAAATATTATTGATGCCATTTTTATCCGACACAAATAATAGTTCTTTACCATCAGAAGAAATGGCAGGAGATTTTTCATCGCTGTACTGCCAATCTGTTATACGTTCAATATTTTTTGTATCTATATCAATCGAGTAAAGATCGAGCTGCTTATATGGATGGTTAAACATTTGAAAATCCACTGTAGATGTAGTCTGCTTTAAATCATTACCGCGGTCTGACGAAAAAATTATTTTTTTCCCGTCGGGTGTCCAAATCGGATCTGTATCGCTGAAGATGTCATTAGTCAAGTTTGTAATGCTCTTAGTTGAAAAATCATAAATGTAAACATCCGATTGCTGAGAGTTGTAAGCAATAAAAGCTAATTTATTTCCATCTCTTGACCAGTTAATTGTTTCAATGCCAGGCAGTTTGAACGGAAGTTCATAACTAATTTCTGTCTCAGCGTCAATAATTGTAATGACATCGTATCCTCCCGATTTAGAAGAGAGAGCAACACGTTTATTATCCGGCGCCCAAGTTAATGACGGATGTAGAACTGTTAACTCTTCAAAGTCAGTTGTCTTTCCGCTTTCAACAATTTTTTTAAGAATTATTCCGTCCTGTGCATCCATAATATATACATCAAGATAAATATCACGATCAGAAATAAATGCAATTTTATCTCCTTGAGGTGAAAGGACGGGACTAGTATTATAAAACCCGCCGATTTTTTTATTATCTGTTAATCTTTTAGAAAGTTCATCAGGGTCTTGTTTGACAGCAATATCAGGCCAGAATTGTTTTTTCAAACTTTTTTTCCATCGTTCATTTAATTCTTCTATGCCAATGCCTATAGATGCTTTCAGTGTTTGTTCAAGTGTACCGTAATTTTGAATTTTATTTAAAATCTCGCCGACTTTTTGCCGACCGTAAGTATCAGCAATATATCTGAAAACAGATTGACCGCCACGGTATGCCAAATAACCCTCAAGCTGATTTATATCCGGTAGTGTTTCGCTTATAATAGAATTACGTATGAACATATCTGTATTGGTTTCCCAGCCTTGCGACAGATATTCTGCGCTTCCTTCCATAAACCAAGTTGGAACCTGAAGAGTTATTCCTTTTGCAATTATGTTTTGAATGGTTCCGCCGAAATACATATCGCGCATTACTGCATGGACTAACTCGTGAGCGATTACGTGCTGAAATTTTTTATATGAACCTTCGAAAGGGAATACGACACGATTTTTAAATGGTTCGGTAAAACCGCCTGTGCCTTTTCCTGTATATTCATCGGTAACATTGGTTTCTTGAAAATCATTATGACTGTTATAAACAATAAGTGAGACTCTATTATTGAGTTGGTAATTCAAATCTTTCTGAATACCTGAAAGAGCATCTTCGGAAGCAGAGGCTGTAAACTCTGCAATCTTTTCTCCGCCAACTGTAAAGTAAATATCAAAATGTTTAGTCTGAATGTAGAACCACTCGGTGTCCTTATAGTTCACTTTATTTTGACCAAACTGTGCGAAGAGAGCAGTTGAAAAGAAAATATATATAGTAATTGTTTTAAATATTTTTTTCATAGTTCCACCTTTAAAACTTTTAGTCTGAAAGTAAAACAAAATCAATTTCGCGCTTTTCCTGATCTACACGAATAAGTTTAACATTCACCTTATCACCTAAACGGATTTTCCTTCCCGTTCTTTTTCCCAAGATTGAATAATTTTTCTCGTCGAATACATAATAGTCATCATTCATATCTCTTAATCGTATCAATCCTTCAGCAAGTGTTTGGCTTAGTCCAATAAAAATTCCAAAGTGTGTAATGCCCGAAACAACTCCGTGAAAACCCTCACCTACTTTACTTTTCAAATACTCAATTTGTTTCAACTTTACAGAAAGACGTTCAGCATTTACAGCATTTCTTTCTTGTGCTGATGCATGATCACAAATTTCTTCTAATTCTTCCAGTGATAAATTTTTCTCTAGCTTCTCATGGTCGTAGCTAAATATCAAGCGATGGACTATAAGATCCGGGAAGCGGCGTATAGGTGAAGTGAAATGTGTGTAATACCTAAAACCAAGTCCATAGTGTCCAATGTTTTTTGTTGAATAAACTGCCTTAGCCATAGAACGAATCGCTATCTCATTTACAACTGCTTCTTCTTCTGTCCCCTTTACTTCTTCCAACAACAATTGAAACTGAACAGATTTGTTGGCTGAATTAGGATCGAAATGATAACCGAGCGATTTAACAAACCTTGAAAATTCAATAATTTTTTCTTTATCTGGTAAATCATGTATCCTATAAACAAATGGAATCGCCTTTTTGTTCTCTTTAGCTTTAACATGTTCTGCAACTATTTGATTTGCCAATAACATAAGTTCTTCTATAAGATTATGACTTTCACGAACTTCTTTAATTTTTATTTCAACTGGAACACCATTCTCATCCAACTTAAAATTAACTTCGGGAGAATAAAAATTTATGCTTCCTTTCTTCATTCTTTTTTCGCGGAGAGTTTTTGAGATCTGATTTAATTGTGTGATCTCATCTTTAAAATCACCCGAACCACTCTCAATAATTTCTTGAACTTCATCATAACTAAATCTTCTCTTGCTGTTTATAATTGTTTTTTTAATTTCATAAGAAACAATTTTACAGCGCGGAGTCATTTCAACTATAACAGAAAAAGTTAGACGGTCCTTGTATGGAACTAACGAACAGATATTATTAGATAATTTTTCGGGAAGCATTGGAATAACTTTACCGACAATATAAACGCTTGTGCCTCGTTCTAAAGCTTCATCATAAAGCGCCGTTCCTCGTTGAACATAGTGACTTACATCCGCAATATGAATGCCGATTAAATTATTTCCGTTCGGAAGAACTTCGATTGAAACTGCATCATCAAAATCTTTTGCATCTTCGGGATCAATAGTAATAACTGTTTTATTACGAAGATCGAGACGATTGTTTATTTCGGTTTGAGGAATTATATCTGTAAATGATTCTGCTTCGCTTAGAACCGCTTTAGGGAATTTATAAGTCAAACCAAATTCGCGTGCAATTGATGCTATCTCAGCATCGTAGCTTCCTGCTTTTCCTAAAATTTCAATAACTCTGCCTTCCGGATTTAGAAGAGGAGCTTTCCATTCAATATCGCCAACGACAACTTTTTCTCCCTCTTTTGAGCCGCTTAATTTGTCGGAAGGAACGTATATATCACGATGGATTTTATCGTCATCAGGTGCAATAAAATAAAAAGATTTACTTTTATGTAATGTCCCAACGATTTCCTTCCGCTTTCTTTCAATAACACGAACAATTTCTCCTTCCAAACTTTTACCGCGCCGTGATGGTATTAAAACAGCTTCAACTAAATCTCCGTTGAAAGAAGTATTTAAATTTTTCCCCGCCACAAAAATGTCTTTTATCTGCTTGTCTTTAAGCAAAACAAATCCGTATTCGCCGCCGTTAATTATCTGAAGTGTACCGATCAGTTTTCCTGTATCGAACTTATTCAGTTGATAACGTTTGCTTTCTTTCTGAAGGAATCCTTCATCTGTAAGTGCATGAAGAAAATGTCTCAATTCAGCGTAAGCGAATTCATCGTTTGCATTTAGTTTCTTTGCAAGTTCTTTCGACTTGAGCTTTATTGAAGGATGATTCTTAAAAAATGCTTTGATTTCTTTTTTCATTTAAAATTCGAATTTATATTTAAGTGCCATTTCGTTTATTTTTTCATCCAAGCCAAATGAAGTAACTATAGGATCTTTTCTTTCGAGTCTAATTAAGAATTTGGGATTGAAAAGATATTCAACTTTGATGTTTGCTTTATTAATGTTTTGAAAGACTTCCGTTGTTCCACCGAGGCTGTAACGAAGATTTTGTATTCTCCCTGAAAGCGAAAACTTTGTATACTCGCCAGATTGATTGATCTGAATATTGTTTACTAAATCTCCAACTGCAGAGTTTACGAAACTTGTTAAAACAGATCCTAAAAATGAAGTTGCAGTATTGCCAATTAAGTTTGCCTGTCCCGCTACTTGTACTTTATCTTGAGCTGTTAAATCATCCTTAAATTTGCCAAAAAGGATAAAAGAGAAAGCATCAGCGTAATCGTAGCGTGTTTCTCTAACATTGTTTTGAATATTTTTTGTCCCAACATAAACACCGATGCTCTCCGGGTTGCCCGCAAGATTTTTCCCTAATTCAGAAAGTGGACTTTTAATTTTAATTTTAACTGCTACATCCTGAGGAACACCGCCTGCATCACGCGGATTTATATAATCACTGGTATAAGTTGCAACAATATCTAAATATGGATTTGTAACATCGCTTTCAAAACGAATAAACCCAACTGCCTCAAACGTTTTAAAGAATTCTAATTTTGAACCTTGTAAAAGTTCGAACGCACCTTGTGCTCTTGACTCTCCGCCAAAACTTGAATATTTCAGATCACCTCTCATCTCAACAAATAATTTTTGATTAACAGCTTGTGAAAGTATAAAAACAAGTTTAGCGTTATTCTCTGCGCTGATTCCAATTTCATAATCAAAGTTGAGAGGTTTTTCTGTTTTTTGAGATGATTGTTCTTGTAATGCTTTCTCTTTTAATAAAACTTTCTGGAATAGGGCTAGCTCTCGATCAATTTTTGTAGAGTCTTGAATAAAAATAAAATTGAAATTGTTATTTTGAGACTCACCGTTTGCTTGACCGGTTGTATAAACTAGATCGGTATTCTTCATTAAGAAATTCCCTTTGAAAAATATCCGGTCGCCCGGTTTACTCAAAACCCAGTCGCCGTCGCTTCCAATCGAAAGATCACCGTAAAAATTAGGACTCACAGATTGCGATTGCTGACCGAGTACAGCAAGATCTCCATTGAAATGAAGATCCATATCTTTCAAACTGAATCCGTCAAATGAAATCCCTCCGGCACCGTAAACTGTTCCGGAATATTTAGATCCGCCGGCGTTGGATAAAATAAAATTATCTAATTTCATTTCTTGATTTTCGAAATGAGTTTTTGCAGAACAGTTGTAATCTAAATTATTGTAAATTGATTTAAAGCGTCCATCAGTTAAATTAATGTACCCTTTATAAACCGGATTTTTAAATGATCCGCTAAGATCAACATCAGCAGAAAGAATTCCCTTTTGATCTGCTATACCGGGAATTATTCTACCAAGTGAACTAAGATCAAAATTTGCTGACTTTAATTTTATACTTAAAGGTTCATTCTCAAGAAATCGTTTGTTGACAGTTGATAAGCTTAGATCTATAGGCAGACTGCCTTTAAGAGAAAATAAAGGATTTTGTTCGTTTGCATTCAGATCAAGAAATACAAAATCAGTAGTAAGTTTTTTATCTGAATAATTTAGCGATCCTTTAATGTTGCCAAGCTTAGTTGAAGAAATTTGTAAATTTTTCAGATCGAATAAAATATTCATCACTGGGTTTTCAAATTTACCTTCTATCTTTCCATCCAATGATCCGTTTGCTATTAACTGATTATCTTTATAACGCAATAAATATCTTTCCAATAAATTTCCGGAAATGCGGTTTGCATTAATATTCAAATTTTGATTTCCTGATCTTTCAATTTTTCCGCTTAGACTTATTGTTGATGTATCGTGCTGAACAGTGCATTGAAGTATTTTGAGGAAATACGGATTAAAAAGAATTTTTACTGTGTCTTTGTTCGACCATTCTAATCTATCATATGTTACAGATAATTTATTAACAGATAGTAATTGTTCATTTGGCGTCATGTTAATAATTCCATCGGCTTCGGCATAAATCATATCCTCAATATTTGCCGACCCGTTGAAAAATAATTTACTCTGATTGAATGCAACATCCGCAGAAATTGATTTTACATTATTGCCGGAATAAAATCGTTTTCCCGTTAGTGAGGCAGTACCGAATAATTTATCAAATGAGAGAGAACTGTTATCGCGTGTGAAATTAATATCGGAATCAAGATCAGATATATAAATTGTAGTTTTGTCTTGCATCATTACAAGATAATCTAATTTCATTTGGTTTGAGATGGAGAAATTTCCATTTTCATTTTTTATTATTCCTTTGCCGTTACCAGAAACATCAAACTGATCATTTCCAAGAAGCATTGCTATTAATTTGAAATCCTTAAATTTGAAATCGTAATTAAATTTTAGATTCTCATTAACTATATCCGGCACAGTAGTATCAATTTCAATTTTACTCTGTTGATTACTAACAATTGAAATAGGATTTAATTTGTTAACTTTTTTTGTGATTATATCGGTAATGGTTTTTGATTCGTACGAAATAAGAGCGATAGCTTTTTTAAGTGAGAAATCCCCATCAATTCTAAAATCTACAAAATCTGAAGTAAGTAATATCTCACGATTTGACGGATCATTTTTGATTGAACACTGAATATTCGAATGATCAATTTTTTTATCTCTGAAGCGTGAAGAATCTACCCCGAACGCAAATGAACCGGTAAGTTTATCGGGATCAAAGTTTTTACCATCTGCAGAAAAATAAAAATTTAAATTGCTTTCATATTTTTGATCTTTTAAGAAAGTGGCAAGATTTAATTTATTTAATTGTCCAACTAAATTGTATGAAGGTATTGTATTTTTATCGAATGACAGATTGCCCTTAACAAGTGCGCTGGTATTACCGCTAAGCCCATCAACGTTTATATCTATAACTCTGTTTGCTGCATTAAAGTTTATAATAAATTTGTCAAGTGGATAACCGTTGAATGAAGATCCGCTAGCATTAAATTTAAAATCAGCATTGATATTAGCAGGAGAAACTCCTTTCCCAATCAAACTCCCTTTAGAAGTTAGGGCAGTATTCATATTTATCACTGGTGCAAGATTTAATTCATTCGTTTCAAATTTGATATCATAAATCATTGGATCTGCACTAAAGTTTAACGAAGCATCAAATGAAAGTTTACCATTCTCAATATTACCAAGAAACTTTGTCTTAAAATTTGTCGGTGGACCTTCAAACTCTATATTCACACCTGTCATATGAAGTAAAGCGTACTTAGGTAATTTCAAAGTTGGAAGTAAAGCATTAACATCTTCATAGCTAAAATCAGTTTCATAAACCTTAGCTTGAATAAATAGATCGCGCGGTGAATTAAGATTTAAAACTTTACCTTCAATCCGGAAATGGGTATTTCGGTAATCAACAGCAAGTTTTTCAATTTTGAAATTACCGAACTTTCCACGGGCTTTTAATTCCATCGAAGGATTACCCTTTAATATTTCTGTACTTCCTATGAATGATGAGAGATCATCAAAGTTGAAAGACTTCGCATCTGCATTAATTGTAACTGGATAATTCTTAAAATCATCCAAGTGAACATTGCCAAATAGATTTAGACTATCTATCCGAGCATTTAACTTTAATTCACTACTGTCTGTTAAAAAATAGAGATTACTAACACTTGCAAAATTTTTAGTAATTGCAAATTCACCGGAAATATTTCTTAAACTAAAACGAGTAAGGTTTGGTTTAAATGATAGTTCTTTTAAAATCAGTAAATAGTTTGAATTATCAACATCAATAAACGCTTGGGCTGCAAAGTGTAAATTATTAATACGGAGATCGTCCATATTCATTATTGAATAACTTTGCTGCGATTTATAGTTTGCATAAGATTGCCGCGTAAATTGAATGTTATGCAATTGTAAATCATTTACTTGTACAAAAAATGGGAATGATGATTTTGTGGTGTCTTCTGGTTTTGGTTTAATTAATTTGGAAAAATTCCAAGTGCCGGATGAATCTTGAAGCATTGCAATCTTTACATCTTCCAAAAGTATTTTTCTAACGTAAATCTTTTTTAATAATATCTGCAAAGGACTGATCTTAACTTCAACATTTCGTGCGTAGAAAAGAGTATCATTACCAACAACAACAGATGTATTTTTTAAAAAGAGCGATGTAAAAATAGTACCGTCTAATTTTTCAATATTTAGTTTACCGTTAATTTCATTATTAACTAATGAAATCACTTTTTCGCGGAGCGTTTCCCTAAACGTTTTGGTTTGAGTGAAACCTAGTAGAATTATAAAGATTAAAATAAATCCTAGAAAAATGCCGATGAAAATATTCACAGTTTTATGGAACGGACTCCGCTTAACTTTTGGGGAAGTCTGTTTTACTTCGTCGGTATTTTTTTTTTCTTGATCAGGCATTACTTCTTAAATTTTTCGAGAACGGTTTTAATTATGTTGGTTGTAGAGTGATCATTAATAAATTCAATTGTTTCTACTTTACCTCCGTTAGCTTCTACAATATCACGTCCTACAATATTTTCTACAGACCAATCGGCACCCTTTACTAAAACATCCGGGATAATTTTATTAATTATCTCATATGGAGTTTCTTCATCAAAGATCACAACATAATCCACAGGTTTGAGCGAAGAGATAATAAAAGCCCGTTCATTCTGGGGAACAATAGGTCGAAGTTCTCCTTTAATTTTTTTAACAGACGAATCGGAATTAACTGCTACAATTAAAATATCACCTTTGGATTTTGCTTTGGTTATATAATCTACATGTCCGGCGTGTAAAATATCGAATACACCGTTTGTAAATACCACCTTTTTGTTTTGCAGTTTCAGTTTTTTTCTGATTTCCGCAAGCTCGCTAATGTTTTTAATATTACTCATTTCAACTCTTTAGACACTGCGTTAAATAAAGTGTTTAATTCTATTGGAACGATTCCCACTTCCTGACAAACCAAGCCGCCTGCATAGTTAGCTAAATAAGCAGCATCAAAAATTTCTGCGCCCGCGCTAAGTGCCATAGTTAATGTTGAAATTACCGTATCGCCGGCACCGGATACGTCCGAAACTTTTCTGGCAATGGTTGGAACTCTTCTTTCAGGTTTTCCCTTTTCGAAAAGTGCAATTCCTTTTTCTCCTAATGTAAGAAGTACATATTTACAGTTAAGTTGTTCAAGTAATCTAAAACCGGCTTTTGTAACATCTTCTTCTGTTTTCATTCTGATTCCAAAAACGTCTTCAGTTTCTTTTCTGTTTGGTTTGAAAACTGTAACGTTCTTGTATGAGAAGAAATTCGTGAACTTAGGATCCACGGTTACAATTATTTTCGCACTCTCAGCCAACTTAATTATTTGTTTAATCAAACTTTCAGTAAGCACACCCTTATTATAATCTTGAAGTATTATCGCATCAATTTTTTTAAGTTCTTTTTTAAGCAATCCTAATATTTTCTTTTCTGTAGATGGAGATATAGCAGCAGTTTTCTCTTTATCAATCCTCACGATGTGCTGTTTATCGGCAATGACTCTTGTCTTTGCAGTAGTTGGTCGCTTCGGATCAATTACAATTCCTTTATCAGAAATTCCGTTGTCATTCATAAGCTTACGAATAATTCTCCCTTCATTATCATTCCCAATTACACCTATAGGGTAGGGAATGCCGCCGAGTTTTAAAATATTATAAGCAACATTCATTGCACCGCCGAAGCGGAAAAATTCTTCATCAACTTCAACAACCGGAACTGGAGCTTCGGGTGAAACTCTTGAAACTCCTCCCCAGAAATAACAATCCAACATTAGATCGCCGATAACTGCAACACGTTTTCCGGAGAAATTGTTTTTAAGTGAATTCAATTTTTTGAATGAGACGTTCATCATTTTTTCACTCCGCTTTTGGCACTGCTATGAGTTCCTATCCACTGTGCAAGCTTATTGAAGAAATTAACTTTAATCAATCCGGTTTCTGTTCCGAGCCATAATTTTGTTCCATCGAAAAAGATCGAGTAAACAGTTTGCGGAATTCGATCATCGCGAATTGGAATTATTTTATTTGTCATTCTGTCTATCAAAACAATTCCTCTTCCAAAAGTTTCTTTTGTGTTTTTACCAAACTGATATAACGATACCCAAATATACTTACCGGTACGTTCTAAATCATAAATTCCGTTAGCTGGCAAACCTTTTGAATCATCAAACCTGAGCCAATCATTTTTCCTATTGAAGCGGAACAATCCGCCAAGATTGAATTCTGGTCTTTCAGGAGTAATAAATTCATCAAGACCGATCCAGACAAAATTTCTATCGAATAAAATTGAAGTAATTGAAACTTGCTCACCTTCTCCATCAAAGTAGTTGTATTTAGTATCATAAAAAGTTAACGAATTCTTATCATTAAGGTCCTTAGATTTATCATACTTGTGTAAACCGGCTTCGGTTCCAAACCACACAAGAGAGTCGCCATCTACTTGAATTGATTTAATGTTGTTTGTCTTTTCGTTTCCCTTTACGGTTAAATCGTAATCGCTGTATTTCTTTTCTTTTAGATCAAACTTTGTAAGATATTTAAATCGTCCGATCCAAAGAGCTTTTTCATATTTATCGAATGCTAAAGCGCGGATCCAATTAGCCAACTGCCCGCCGAGACCAAATTTTCTTTTTGTCCACGTCTCATTTTTTTTATCTAATATAAATAGCCCGTCCGTTGAGCCAGCCCAAACATAATCTTCATTAGCGGCAATGCAGTAAAAGAAATCGTGTTGTAAATTTCCAAATGAAGTTGAATATTGCATCCATGCATTTGTTTTGGGCATGTATTTGAAAATACCGTTTCCATTTGTGGCAAACCAGAGATTAGAGCCGTCGCTGGTTATATCCATAACTTGAGCACCGCCGAGAAAAAATTCGAGATCGGATTGCTCTTGAGCATAAACATTTATTTCAAACAAAAGGAAAAACAAAAACAATATTCTCTTCATTACAGAATTTATCAGTTAGTGAATAGCTGCGATTTCTATTGGGAAATTTAACACTAAGAAAGAAGGGATGGAAATGATTATGTAACTTTTTTAATCAAGTGAAGATTAGTTCAGATGCCGGTTCAAATTTGATTTGCCATTCCAATTCAAATCCGACTATTAAACAAGTCTTCAGTTTCTGGTAATCAATCTCTTCGTTAAGAATTGTTCCCAGTTCTGTTGTCTTGGAATTCAATTCTAACGATAGTGCATTCTTAGTTACTTCATCGGAGTTAATGTAATCAACAAGTTTTTTATGAAATGGTCCGCATAATATTGAGCCGTGCTGAAGAATTATATTATTCATTTTTCTTTGTGCACTTCCAATCAGTTTTTTACCGTTAAATTTTACTTCGTTTCTTGCTGTACTGGCAAAACATAAAACTCCGGATGGTTCTTCCAAAAGTTTTGGAAAGTTCGGCTGATAATCTTCAAGTTGTGATTTTGCAAGAATGGGATTGTAAATTTCCAATCCGCGCATTAGCGCATTGGAAATTCTAAAATAAATTTCTCGCGGTGATAGTTCAAAATTGTAGGGGAGTACAACAGAATAAGTTAATTCCTCTGCGTGCAGAATTGCTCTTCCGCCGGTTGGTCGTTTTACAATATCAATTCCATCGGTTTTGGTTTTGTCTTGATCAATGTCATCAAAACTTTGGTTGGCTCCAAGTGAAATGCAATAAGGATTCCATCTATAAATTCTAAAGTAAGCTTCATCAGGTTTGCATACGTTTGCAAGTTCAATATCGAACTGCATATTGTAAATGCCGGTGTTTTCATGGGAGTTGATGAAGTGCCAATTCATTTGCGAACTATACCGCGTGTTGCCCTGGAAATAAAATCTAAAATTTGTTTTACTACTTCGTGATGACCGAGTTCTTTCGCTATTCTTATTTTTGCATCACTAAACAATAATCCGGATAAATATATAATCCTGTAAGCTTCTTTGATAGCTTCTAATTGTTCCGCAGAAAATCCTCTTCTTTTCAACCCGACTTTGTTGATTCCTTCAAATCTTGCAGGCACACCATGCACGATCAGAAAAGGGGGAACATCGCTGGTGATTTTAGAGTGAGTGCCGACCATTGCATGAGCGCCTATTTTTGAAAACTGATGAACTCCGGCCAATCCTCCAATAATAACATTGTTTTCAATCTCTACATGTCCACCGAGATGAACAGAGTTTGCCATTATAACATTATCTCCAACAACGCAATCATGTGCAATGTGGCAATAAGCCATGAGCAAACAATTTTTACCTACAATAGATTTACCTGTTGCACGTGTTCCTCTATGAAGCGTAACAAATTCTCTTATCTGTGTATTATCACCGATGTAGAAGAAAGTTTTTTCATTCCCGAATTTTAAATCCTGGGGAACATTTGCAACAGAAACACCTTGAAAGATTCTAACATGATTACCCAATCGTGCGCCGTCATAGAGAACGGCGTGTGAATCGATAATTGAATCATCGCCTATTTCTACATCATCATGAATAATAGAAAACGGACCGACTTTAACATTATTGCCGAGTTTAGCATTCGGACTTACAATTGCGGTTGGATGTATAGTGACCATAAATTATGAAATTAATTTTCCGGTTTATAGTTTCTAGGAACAATTGCAGCCATAAATTCTGCTTCAGCAACGAGATTATTATCTACGTAAGCCATTCCTTTAATGGAAAAATATTTTCCGCTCTTAATCGCCATCATCTCAGCTTCCAACACAAGTTGATCTCCGGGCATAACAGGTTTTCTGAATTTTGCATTATTGATACTCATGAAGTATACAAGATGATTTTCAGGATCTATGTATGAATTCAGTAAAAGAATGCCGCTCACTTGAGCCATTGCTTCAATGATCAGAACTCCCGGCATTACAGGTTGGCCTGGGAAGTGGCCATTAAAGAAGTGTTCATTGACTGTTACATTTTTAATTCCTACAACTTTTTTATCGAGCTGAAGCTCAATTATTTTATCCACCAGCAAGAAAGGATAACGGTGGGGAAGAATTCTCTGAATTGCATTTATATCAAATACAACTCCTTCTTTCTTAACAAACTGGTATTTACGTACAAATTTTTTCTGATGATATAATTGCCTTATCTTTTTTGCAAATTCAACATTGGCTTTATGTCCCGGTCGTGCTGCTAAGACCTGTGCTTTAATAGGAACACCAATTAAAGCAAGATCACCCATCATGTCTAAAATTTTATGTCTTGCCGGTTCGTTCTTGAATCGAAGTTTGTTATTATTTAAATATCCGTTAAATACTTTTAAATCGTGTTTTAAATTTAATTTGTTCTTTAACCGTTTTAGTTCTTCTTCATTTATATCGTGATCTATTATTACAACAGCACTATCAATATTTCCTCCTTTAATCAAACCTTGATTAATCAGCATTTCAACTTCACTTAAAAAACAAAAGGTTCTAGCCGGCGCAAATTCACTTATAAATTCTTTTTCAAGATCGAACAAACCGGAATGCTGGCTTCCTAAAGAAGGATTTTCGTAATCTACCATTATCGAAATTCTAAAACCATCTAACGGTAAAGCAACTATATCAACTTTTTCTTTTTCATTATGGTATTCGACAGTTTGATCAATCACTAAATAATCTTTAGGAGTTGCCTGGGTTACAAATCCTGCTTCTAATAATTTATCTACGTACTGAAGAGAACTTCCATCACCGATCGGAGGTTCCATTCCATCCAATTCGATAACCAGATTATCTATTTGTAATCCAACAACAGCGGCTAAAACGTGTTCAACTGTAAAAACTTTTGCATCACCTAAACCAAGTGTAGTGCCGCGCGAAACATCTACTACATAATCTGCATTGGCAGGAATTTCCGGTTTACCGCCAAGATCAATTCTTATAAATTTAATACCTGAGTTATCTGGTGCCGGCTTAAAAGTCATGGTACAAGATGTACCGGTATGTAATCCCATTCCCGAAATCGAGACCGGTTTTTCAATAGTACGTTGAAGTTCTAGCATCAGTTACCCTTCGAAATTAATTGAGAAATTTTCTCTTCCAAAGATGCAATTTTTTCTTCTAACTTTTTAATTTTTTCTGCGTAAGCCGGTAAGTTTCTGAGATGAGCTTCGACTTTTAGCATTGAACTCAATTCCTGTGTTGGAGAACCGCGATATTTTCCCGGCTTTGAAATTGATTTCGAAACACCCGATTGAGCTGTTA
>QYQI01000054.1 GCA_007280825.1 Ignavibacteriales bacterium
GGTTAAAGAACTTAACATTAAAAAAGAGCAACCACAACAAAAAGAATCTTTAACTATTCTCGGAAAAATAAGAAAGAAACTAAGAAGGACTTTCTTATTATTAATGGCTGTTGGAACTTTTGAAACAATTACTAGTTTTTCTAATCCAAGGTCCGCCGAGGCAACCTCTTACGACAAATTTAAGATTGAAAACTTAATGGATTGGGAAAAGATTGAACTTTACCAAGATGATATAAATAAACTTGATAATATTTCGATAATAAATAAAACAAATGAAAATTCGAATGAGAAGTATTTAATAATTGATAAACAAAACGGAAAAACTCTTTTGTATCAAGGAGCCAATTTTATAAAGTCATACAATGTATGCCTTGGAGACTCAATTGGAGACGAGCAAACAGTGTTAAAATCAACTTACGGAAAGGTTCTAGAAAAAATTGATGAAGAAAATTATGTGGTGGAAGAAGCTTCATTTAATGAAGCTACCTATGTAGAAAACAATGCACGTTATTTAAAAAAAGGATACGAAGCATTCACAGATTGGGGTAAAGGAAATATGAAAACTGGAGCTGGTGTTTATGAAATTTCAAGCAAAGGACCTTTCTTAAAAGATGTGGGGATATTTCTTAAAAATGAAAGAGGTGCTCAAGTAGCAACATCACTACATTATAATAGTCATTTTGAAAAAGAGTCATCAAATTTTAGAAGTTCAAATGGCTGTGTAGGTTTTAATAAAAAAGATATCCACGAAATATATGAGTCCGTGCCAATTGGTGCAAAAGTTTACATCTTGCCCGACAATCCACACAATAAATTTAAAATTATTGATGGAGAATTGAGATTTGTATCCAATGAACAAAATGTAAATAAAACAATTAGATCATACGACCCAAAACCAATAATCTTAAAAGCAGAAAACGTAAATGATGACGGCAGAGAATTCCTGACCGTTTTGGCTAATTACAAAAAAGATATAATGAAATTATATCCTACTGTATCAAATGATGTTTACAATGAATTAACGAAAATAGCCTACGGAATTTTTGGACAAGAAAGTTCTTTTGGAACATATGGTCTGGTTACGGGGAAAATTGGTCAAATAACTGACGTGGCTGGAACAATACTTGGTAAAAATGTAAGCGTTGGAGAAACCCAAATGAGAATAACTTCTGTAAATCAAAAAATTAAAAATGCTTTTGATATTAAAAAAACTTCAGATTTATTCCACCTGAAAAAAGGGGCTATCGCCACAATGTCAGTGCTATTAGATGCTTATGTAAATAACATTCCAAACAATATGAAAAATGATTATAAAAAATTATTACCATTATTTTACAATAGCCCGAATAAAAATTTTAAAAAAGCCTTAAAAAATGGAAAGGTAAATTATGATTACTCTAAAAAAGTCTTGAAATATTCAGATCAAGTAAAAGTTTACATGCAGAACAATTAGCACAAAATTATAAGCTTAATATATAATACATATATGGGGAAAAAAGATATACCACCAAAAAAATTTGGATTAGAAATAAAATCAATTTCTAAGCAAAAACAAGAAGGGCTAAATAAAAAAATCTCTGAATTAATGGGAGCTGGTTATCCTAGGGAGGTTGCTAGTGAGATAACAAAACTTGAACAAGTTATTACTGACACCGAAACAAGAAGACTAAATACGGCTGAAAATGGAACTTTGACTGAAGATATAAAAGAAAAAAAATTACTTAAAAGTGAAAGAACCTTAAAAGAAGCCACTCTCAGATTAGAAGAACTCAAAAAGGAAAAAAATATCGAAAAAATAGTACAAGAAGAAAAACCCGTCTCTCCAGAAATAAAAGAAAACGAGGGAGAACTAGAAGAAGAACCCGAAGAAGAAAGCGAAGAGACAAAAGAATTAAGAGAAAAAGTTGAAAACCGAACGGCGGAGATAGATAAAATGATGGCAGAGATGAACGCGCAAGACGAAGACGAAGATTCAAAAAAAGAAAATGAAGTAAAGACTCCAGAAAAAAAATACAGAGATTATGAAAGCTATAAAAGAGCTAAAAACAGAGAAGAAAAAAAAGAATTAAACGGACCAGTGAAAAAACTAGTAGATGATATTTTCCAATATGGGAAAGAAAAAGAAGAGGAGAGTTTGAAAGAAAAAGCCGGAGTAAATACAGAAACAAAAAAATTATCAGAAGAAGAGAAAGAAATATCGGCTATAAAAAATGAATATGATCCAAAAATAGAAAAACTCAAAAATGAGTTAGTAAAACTCGAAAATGAAGGACAAAATGAAACAAAAGAAAATAATGAAAAACAAAAATGTTTGGATGCTATTGAAAATGCTATCAAAACAGGGAACAAAGAAAAGCAACTAAAATTTGAAAAGGAATTTTATGAAAAATTTGCAACAGTAGATCAAACAGAACAAACACAAGCAGAAACATCTACCATTACTCCTGAAAAAATAGGAGAACTGGAAAAACTAATCGCTAGGTGTGAATCCAAAAAACAACAAGCATTGGAATCAGACCCAAATACAAATAAAATTTTAAAAGGAATAAATTGGTATGAAAACTGGGGGAAAGATAAAGATGGAAATCCTGAAAAAGGTTTTTTGGGATTTACAAAAAGAATGACAAAACTGGCTGCAAACCTAGCATTAATAGGAGTATGTTCAATGGGTTCAGTAGAGGTACTAGCAAAATTTGGAAAAGGTTCTGCTTCAGCATTAGCTGGAGGTATCGGCTCAAAACTTGGAATGAAAATGGCCATGGGACTTGGGCTAAGTGGAATAATGGATGTTGGAGGAGGAAAACTACCAGCTCATATTAAGAAATGGATGCCATTATATATGGGAGCTTTTGGAGTAACACTAGCAGCTGGTATCGCTCTTGGTGGCGGAGCACTTGCAGCCGGAGCACTCACCTCTGGTGCAATCGCAGGAGGGGCCAGTGCTTTTGGTTATATTTCTTCAAAATTTATGCCCAAATTTGCAACACAAAAAATAGAAACAAAAGAAAAAGATGCAATAAATAAAATGTTAGAAAAATATAAAATTGGACCACTGGATGAAAATAAATCAAAACAAGCAGAAGAAGAATATGCGAAAATAATCAAACATTATCAGAAAGTGAGAATATTTGGAAAACTCGCAGATGGAGCAATAAAACTAGCTACTGGTACCGCTATCGCAGGAGCTATTATGGAAGTATCAGGAACAATTTCAGATCACCACACAGCTGAAGTAAAAGCAGAACATGATGCCAATCAAGCACGGCATGAGGTTGCGGTAAAACATATCACCGAATTAAAAGAACAACATTTGAAACACGAAGCAGAAATGAAAGCCGAGCACACAGGAATAAATCAGACAACTGAATCAAGTGGGATACAAGAATTCATGAAAACAAATTCCACCCAAGAAGCCGTTAAACTTGGGATGTATAATCCAGGTGCTTCCGCAGAAAGTATGATTGTCCAGCATGGAACACTTTCTTTTGATGATGGGCACGGACACCGTATTGAAGTAGATTACAGCCCTCGGGGAGCCATCCAAACCATTGCAGATCTAAAAATTAAAATTCTACAAGAATATGGGGACATAACAAAAGTTCCACACGGCAATCTAAGCACACATTATGTTGACATGAAGGGTGTTGAACACGACCAATCTTTGATTCAAAATCAAAGTAATATTGAGACAGTAGAAAAATACCACGGGGATATGTTTGATTCAGATAAAAGCAACACAACAACCCCACATGATAATAATTTTGACAACCAACAACCAATAAAAATAGATGATTCAACTGATGAATTTATCAAACAGCAACCAATACATGTAGACGGTTCAGTAAATGACATTGACAATCAATCACCAATATATCCAATAGGAAATGTTAATGACCAACAACCAATACACATAGATGGTTCAACAACAGAACACGGTTCTAATAATGATTTGTCTGCTACTGGTACAGAAAATCCAAATCATCCTACTCTCGACCAACAAGTAGAGACCCAGTCAACTCTCCATGCGCTTTCACCTCAAGTAGAACATATTTATGAATCAAATATTCATAAAATGTTCCCAGACGAAAAAAGTTTAGAAACATGGAACCTTATAAAAGATTCAACGGGTGACCGTTCTGCACAAGAATTAATGTCCTGGAATGTATTAGATGAAAAAGGAAACCCTGATGTTTATTCACCTCTTGTTTCAGAGTTACATGAACTCCATGCAATTACAGGAGAAGAGCCAATAGGAGAAACTGCACTTCACCCAGCTGAAACACTTGAGGAATATAGAATACGTACTTACCAAATAGTAGAAGAAATTGGGAAATTAGATGAAATTAAAAAATAGTTTATTATTAATTTATTAAAAATATTATGAGTACAATAAAAGAAAATTTGTTTGATTTGTTTCAATTAGATAGAATGCCACCAGAAAAAGGAGTGGAGATGCTAGAGCGTCTTTCAAAATTAGTTTTTCAAGCAGTCCTAGTCCGTGTCTTACCAATGCTTTCGGAAGAAGACTTGGCCCAATATGAAAAACTCGTTGAGGGAAAAGAAGAAGGTGATGCCTTGTTTCATTTTTTAAACGAAAAAGTACCAGGTTTTGATAAAATAATCTCGGAGGAAGCGGAAACCTTGAGAATGGAATTGGCAGGTGAATTGGAGAATTCTGAAAATTAAAAACTTATGCCAGAAACAACTGAAAAATTAAATAAGGCGGAAATAGAAAACAAAATCAAAGATTTTGAGAGCGATTTCGCGTTGGAAAATAATTTGGAAGAAAATAAAAAACTATATCAGGCTTTATTTGAACAAGGGCATGAATTGACCAAACAAAGAGCAGAAAAAAAGCTCGCGGAAATAGAAAAAATACAAGAATACAAAAAGAAGCTTGAAGAAATAGAAACAATAAAAGAAATTAGAACAAAACTCGGGGTTACCACAGAACAAACACAAGAAACAGAGGAAAAAGAATCAAAAATTTATTCAACAGAGTTTATA
>QYQI01000037.1 GCA_007280825.1 Ignavibacteriales bacterium
CCTTTCTTAAAAAATATCTGGTCGCTGTATTTCGAATTAGGATTTGAAGTTATGAATTGATCTATAAATTTAATTGCTTCATCGGGTTGTTCTTTAGCAACATAAGCATACTGGATCCCGCTAACAGCATCAAAAATATATTGCGTTGCCGGGTGTTCAGCTAAAACTTTAGAATAAAAAACGATTGATGAATCATATTGACCCGAATTATAATAGGAATCGCCAATCGAATTATAAACGATTGGTCTCATGGATGATCGTGGATATTTGTTAAGAAGTAATTTGTACGAACGGATTGCATTATTAAAATCGTTCTGTTGGAAGTGAATCCACCCGATTATATACTGAGATTGGTCCGTGTATTTTGAAGTGGGATATTTCTCTTGAAGTTTTTCAAAAGCACCTATTGCTTCATTTGCTTTGCCTGACTTAAAAAGTGATTGTCCATATTGATAATAAGCCAGATCGTTATTCAAGACAGCTTTTTCTTTTGAAAATAATTCCCGATAAATAGTACTGGCTTTTGCAAAATTTTTAATCCCGAAATAACTATCGGCAAGACGGAGTGTATATTCATTAGTGTTCGGGTCATTTTTATATTTTGATAAATACTCATTGAAATAGTAGATCGAATTTGTAAAGTCTTTAAGATTGAAATATGTATATGATTTTCCCAAAAGAGTTTGCTGTTTTAATAACTCAGAATTTGGATTTATAGAATTATAACTTTTCAAAGCGGCAGAAAATTTTGATTGTTGAAAATAAACTTCAGCTAAATAAAAATTTACTTTATCCGGCTCAAATTCTTTTGAGCGAGATCTTAGCTCCTCTAAATTTTTAATTGAAGCATCATAATTGTTCAGGTAATAATCCGAGACCGCTAATCCCAACAATGATCTATTCTTTAACTCGGATTGTTCTTGTGTTAGTTTTAAGGCTTCAGAAAAATATTTTTTTGCATCATTGTAATTTTTTTTATTTAATCGTGATTCACCCAGCAATGTATATGCTTTACTGCGAGTTCCTCTATCATTTGATATTGTTGCATTCAGCAAAGCTTTTTCTGCATCCGGTCCCTCGCTCTGACCAATTAATGTAGAACCGATTCCTAATTGAGCTCTTGAAGCAAGTCTATGACCGGGATATTTCGCAATGAAGTTGTTGAAGATTTCACCTGCCATTTTTGTATCGCCTAAATATCTCTTGCTTTCTCCGCTCCAGAATAAAGCATCCGCCTTTAACGAATCAAATCCAGCATCGGCAAGCTTTTTAAATAATTTGTAAGCATCATCATATTTTTCCTGCTGGAAATTTATCCATGCCAAACTATAATTGATTTTATCTTTGTTAGATTGATCGCTTACAGTGTTAAGCAATTCATTATAAACTTGAGAGGCTTCTTTATATTCCTTCAATCGGACAAAAGAACTTGCCAGAAAATATTTTGATTCGACCAATTCTTGTTTAGGAAGTTGTTTAATCAAAGGATCATTTAATTCAATAATAGCATTATCATATTCTTTTAGAATGAAATAACATATTCCTATTCTCATCTGAGATTTAGGACCTAACTCGTGATCTTTGTAATAGGCAAGAAGATTATCATATTCTTCAACTGCTTTCTTATAATTATCAGATTTTTCATAAACTTGAGCAAGAGAATAGATAGAGTTAACAATAAATTTATTTGTTCTCTCATTAGTTATTGCATTCTTAAAATTTTCCTCCGCATCAATATATTTCTCTTCGGCTAAGTACGATTCACCAATCCAGTAATATGATGTACCGGTAAATTCATTTGATGGATATTCATAAATCAGTGAAGTTAATCGTTCACGTGCTTTTCTATACTCACCTTTTTTATAATAAATAGTTCCAAGAGTATATAAAGCAGATTCGCGATAATTAGAAAACTTATTTTGATCTATGAAAGATTCAAATTCTGATGCCGCGCCATCAAGCTGATCCAAATTTAGAAGACAATTAGCCGAGTAAAATTTTGCTGAGACAATTTGAAGATCATTTAAATCACTTTGTTCAGCAGCTTCTTTGAAAAGCTGATATGCAGTACCAAAATCATTATTGTTATATGCATTTAATGCATTCGTAAAATTATCCGGAAGTTCTTGTGCAGAAATGGAAATAATAAATGTTAATAAAAGAACTGTAATTTTTTTCATAATAATTAGATTTTTATTGCTGCTTTCAAGAATAGAAAGAAAAGAGCTCCGGCAACTCCTGAGAAAAAATTAACAACATCATTGTTAATCCATCTATAGCCGCTGAAATGATCTGCATCAATACCGCAATGAACGTTTTTTTCAGTAACTTTATTGCAAACCAAACATTTATTTTGTGCCTGTATTGTAGCGCCAAGAATACTATCAATCATACTACCGAAAACTCCAGTTGTAATTATTAAAATTGTATAATGAATGTAAGAAATATCTATCCATAAAATACCTGAAAACAAAATCGCAATTGATCCTAGAACAGCACCAACTGTTCCGCGCACTGAAATTCCACCGGAGACACCTTGAGCTACCGGCTTTAGATTCAAAATATTATACGTTGCCGTTTTTTTCCAAGTTCCAATTTCAGTTGCCCAAGTATCTGCACATACAGCCGATAGAGTTGCTAAATAAATCATGTAATATATTTCATTGGGATAGACGGCATTAATTATTACAAGTATTCCTCCTAATCCTCCGTTGGCAATTACTTGTAAGTAATCTCTGACACTGCTTTTTTCAAAATAGATTTCAACGCTTTCATTTTTCTTTTTTCGAAGCTTAGAAAGTATGCTCGATAAAATGAAAAACGTTAGGATAGGAACAGACCATTTTATTCCGCCTAAACCAAAAATAAAGCTTGCTAAAATAAATGTAGCGATTGATCCGCTAAGAGTTAAGAACTTAACTCTAAAAGAAATTCCGGCAATCAATGCTGCAAATAGAATCCCGATCAACACCGTATTAACTGATATTACACTTGCATTTAAGATCATATTGAACTGCTTGGTTAGATAATTACAATAAATTCTTAAAATTTTTTACGAATATAAACAAATGAGGTTTTATCTAAAAGGTTTTTAGTTAAGATGAGAATTACGAAATGTTAATTGAAAAAATGAAAAATAGATTTAATGAAATGCTTTTATGAATTTGGTGCGGAAGAGGGGACTTGAACCCCTACGCCCTTACGGGCACTACCCCCTCAAAGTAGCGTGTCTGCCAATTTCACCACTTCCGCAAAAAACCGAGAGAAAAATATTAGAGAACAAAACAAAACGCAACAGCATTTACGGAAGATTCGTTTAATTGGTATTAATTATCTTTTGGTTGTTTTCCTTTTCCCATCAACGTTTCGCGGACTTCTTTTCTAAATCTATGTTCAAATACCATCATTTTTGCAATTTGCATGGGAGATAGAAGATCGCTCAATGATCTGAGAAAATTTTCTCTCTCTTTACTAATACTACCTTCTAATAAAAGTAAATTATTAACTTTATCTTTGTAAGAAGCATCATTTTGGTTACCATTTTTGATTTCATCCTCTATGCTTTTTATCGCATCATCTCTTTGATCTAGAATCTCTTTCATCTTTTTTTGATTCTCGTGTCTTCTAGCAAAAAACCTTATTGCTGTATCTTCGTTGAGGTTTAATGCGTCAATCAATTTTATCTTTTCCCATTGTTCAATTCTTTGAAGAGGTCTCTGATCTTTTCCCTGTCTCATTCTTTCTTGAGAATATGATGTTGACAGCAATATTGAGAATAAAAAGAACAGTAAAAATATTTTTTTCATTTTTGCACCTTTTGAGAGGTTGTTGAATTTAATTTTTCATACACTGTTTCTAAATCATTATCAGTAAGATTTCTTAAAGTTGAATATTCATTTGCTAAAGGATCACCAATTAATCTTGTATAAGAATCATTATTCAATTCTAAATCAGATGGTATTTGAACGTTTAGCTCATCGTTATTCTGGTTTGATACATAATCAGTCTGATCCATTTCCAATTCAGTTAAATATTTATCTGTTACTTCTTGATCAGATAAATTATTCACTACTTCATTAGCTAAATCTTTGTATCCGGTATCATAATTAGTTTTAGTATTTAGTAGGAATAAAAATAAAACTACAACTGCGGTTGCTGTTGGAACTAAATAATATATACCTCTGAACTTTCGGAATTTCTTTTTCTTATCAATTCTTTGGTAAACTCTTGGAAGTAAATTTGCAAAATACATTTCATCAGTCTTAGACTCTCTAGTTATAGTAATTTCATCAAGCTGAAATTTTATATTATCATAATCTGTTTTAAGCTGATCAGATTTTTTCAGTTCTTCTTCAAATATGATCAGTTCTTCCTTTGAAAGTTCACCAGAAATATATTTTAGAATTTTCTCTTCATTTGTTTTCATTTGTTAACTCCATTACTTTTTTCAAAGCATGAAAATAATTTGCTTTCAAACCGCCGACACTTTTACCTGTAATCTCTGAAATTTCCTCATAAGAAAGATCTTCAAAATTTCTCATAATAAATATTTGTCTTTGTTTTGGCGGAATTTTTTCCAACACTTTTTTCACTCTTTCTAATTTTTCTTTTGAATCCATGTCTTCAATGATATCATGCTTGTCTTGTAACTCAGTTGCGTCGTTATCATCAATAGAGAAAAATCTTTTAATTTGTTTCTTTCTTATTTGATTTAAGCTTCTTGTCGTTACAATTTTATAGATCCAAGTATATAAAGAACTATTGAAATTAAAATTCTTCAGCTTATTGAAAATAACTATTAATACTTCCTGCGTAACTTCATCTGCATCAAGATGATTTCCCATCATTTGCCGCGCATGCCAATAAATTTTTTTCTGATACTTTTTTACTATCAGATTAAAAGCGACTTCTTCTCCGGACAGAAATCTGTTGATTAATTCAAAGTCGTTATCCTGCACAGTTCCCATACAATGTTTCTTATAATAGACACTTGTTACTTAAATGTGGTTTAATGAGAATTTATTAAACCAAATGATTAAAACTACTGTCAAAATTGCAAAAGAAATAATTCATAACAAAAAATAGAGGTTACTATGAAAAAGCTATTGTTTTCAATATTCAGTTTAATTCTTCTAACAAATTTTTCTCTCTTTTCTCAACCTACGCAGGATGAACCACCAATGGGACCAAGAGAAGGCGGCATTAAAAAACTGTTAAAATTATCTGCCGAACAAGAGAAACAATTCGATGATCTTGTATATCAGCATAAACAAGATGCAGTTGATATTCATGCCAAGATACAAAAAAATCGTCTTGAGTTGGAAAGAATGGTTAAAGACAATAAGATTGATGAGAAGAACCTTTTCCAATTAACTGATGAGAACAGCAAACTTCAGGGTAATTTGAAAAGTTCTGCAGTTAGGAATTGGTTTGAAATTTATAAATTACTTAACGATGATCAGAAAGCTCTTTGGTCAAAGCATATTTTACAAATGACTAATCCGCAAGCAATAAGAGAAAGAATTAAAGGTAAGGTTAAAAATTTCATGATGAATCGAAGACCAAGGCAAATGAATCGCAATTTCTAAAATGAAAACCCCGACTCTGTCGGGGTTTTTTATTTTAAAATTAAGTTGTCCTTCACAAATCACCTTTAAGCGGACGCAAAATAATATCCTCAACAACCATATTACTTTTTTCAGAAAATATCCTAAATACAATTTTGGCTATATCATCAGCATTCATCATTGAATCATTATGTTTTTTCCTAATTTCGTCAGACCAAATTTCTGTTGAAGTTGCTCCTGGTAAAACATTTATTATTCTAATATTTTTATCGCGGACTTCTTCACGTAAAACTTTTGTGTATCCCATCAATCCGGATTTTGAAGCTGTGTATGCACTACTGGAAGTAAATACTTTTTGAGTTACCATAGATAAAATATTAATAATTGTTCCGGATTGTCTTTCTAACATATCAGGTAAAACAGTTTTGATTGTGTAAATACCACCGAATAAATTTACACGTAAAATATTTTCAATATCAGCTATTGAATCATCTATTGCTTTTTTGAATGAAGTTGTGCCGGCATTATTAATCAAACAAACGATTTGATAATTGGATAGAATTTTTTTGTGGAATTTATCTATTGCAGCATAATCAGTTACATCTAACAGATGTGGTTCAAAATTATTTCCGCAATCACCTAATTCTTTTTTTATCCTGTTTAATAATTCTAACCGTCTAGCTGTTCCAATAACAAAAATATTATTTCTGGTAAACTCAAATGTAAGCGCTTTACCGATTCCCGAACTTGCACCGGTTATCCAAATTATTTTTTTATTGTCAGCCATCAAATCTTTTTGGAAATAAGATTTAAAAATTCACTACGTGTTCGTGCGTCTTCAGTAAAGATTCCATGCATTGCACTAGTTGTAGTTATAGAATTTTGTTTTTGTACACCGCGCATCATCATACACATATGATAACCTTCAGCAACAACAGCAACACCTCGGGGATTAAGATGCTGTTCAATTGTATCTGCAATTTCCTGTGTCATTCTTTCTTGTACTTGCAGCCGTTGTGCATACATATCAACTATCCTTGGTATTTTACTCAGCCCGACAATCTTTCCATTCGGAATATAAGCAATATGAATTTTTCCATAGAATGGAAGCAAATGATGTTCACACATACTGTAAAAATCAATATCCTTTACAATAACCATTTCGTCGTACTTCTCAGTAAAAATTGCGCCATTAAGAATTTTTTTAATATCTTTTTTATAACCTTGAGTAAAGAATTCATACGCTTTGGCAACACGATGTGGTGTTTTCTTTAATCCTTCTCTTTCAGAATTTTCACCAATTTCATCGAGAAGATTCTTGACATGTTTTTCAATTATTTCGTAATTCAATTGATCGCCTTCCCTTTATATTCAACATAATTATTCTCAGTTTCATAAAGCTTAATAGAGTAAAGTTTACCGGACGGCAATTTATCAATTAATTGATCCCAAATGCCGATAGCTATGTTCTCAGCAGTTGGTATCTTCCCTTTTAAGAAATCAACATCAAGATTTAAATTCTTATGATCAACTTTACTTATCACATTTTTTTTAATTATTTCTTTTAGAACTTTAAGATCTATTACATAACCGGTTTGAGAATCTACTTCTCCAGCAACTATTACTTCTAAGATGTAATTATGTCCATGACCATTTAGATTATTACACTTGCCGAATAGCCGATCATTTTCTTCATTGGAAAAATTTGGATTAAATAAACGGTGCGACGAACTAAAAACTTCACGCCTTGTCACATATATCATTTCACTATCCTTTGAGTGCTTTCAAAACTTCTTCAACATGCCCATCTACTTTAACTTTGGGAAATATTTTTTTAATCAAACCATTTTCATCAATAATAAATGTCGTACGTTCAATTCCCATGTATTTTCTTCCATACATACTTTTTTCTTTCCACACTCCATATTTAACAACAACTTCTTTTTTCCCATCACTTAAAAGTGTGAAGGGAAGATTGTATTTGCTCTCAAACTTTTTGTGTGATTCTACAGAATCGGCACTTATTCCAATAACAACTGATTTAATTTTTTTGAAGTTTGGAAAAATATCTCTAAAATCGCAAGCTTCTTTAGTGCAGCCCGAAGTCATATCTTTCGGATAAAAATAGAGAACAACTTTCCATCCTTTGAAATCATTTAGAGAAACCCTAACTCCATTAGTATCCATTAATGAAAACGAAGGTGCTTTTTTACCAACTTCTAACATTTTTTCTCCATCAAGAATTTATATTAAACTGCTTTCTCCAAACAATCTAAATAAAAAGAAAGGGACGAATTAATTCCGTCCCGTAAAAACGATTAACTTAATTATGATAATTTTTTCAGCGTTTCTTGAATCGTTACATAATTCGGTTCATTACCGGCGACTTCTAAAACTTCAGCGTATTGGATAACTCCCTTCTTATCAACAACGAATGCTGATCTCTTGGAGACACCTTTCAAATCCCACTTGCCAGGAAGCCAAACATCATAAAATGATCCATACGCAGGTGATACTTCTTTATTGAAATCGCTGAGAACAGGAAAGTTAAATTGATGTTTGTCTGTCCAAAGTTTTTGTGCGAATGGACCATCAACGCTAATTGCTAAAACTTGAGCATCAAGATTTTCATAATCTTTCATTCCATCTCTGGTAGAGCATAGTTCTTTTTCACAGACTGACGTCCCGACAGCCGGGAAAAAAAGAATTACAACATTTTTCTTACCCTTAAAATCAGATAAAGAAACGGATTCGTTATTTGAATTCTTTAAGCTAAAATTTGGTGCAGTATCTCCTACTTTCAATGGCATATATTTCTGCTTTCGTGAAATTATTCTTTAAGTTTTCTACCTATTCGAACTTTAACTTGGAATTCAACTTTTCCTTCACTTGTAACTCTGCCTCTCTGTTCAACAACTTCGAACCAACCAACTTTATTTTCATTGTTCGCTTCAAGAACAATTTCTTTTATAGCTTCGGTAACACCATCTGTTGAAATTCCAACTCTTTCTATTACTTCGAATGTCTTTGACATATTAACCTCATTATTTGATTAAAAAGTTCAATTCAATTAATAAGTGAATAATTCTTGAAATTAAAATAGCTTATTAGGAAGTAAGATTAAAGAAAGTGATCCTCAATAACGTTCCTCTTTTATGAATCATTATTTTTTTGCTTTTCATGGTAGCAGTTTCTATTTTTATATAGACTAAATCTAAATAATGATTGATTTAAGTGGAAATAGAACAAGCACACGAACAATTCAGACGATTTCTAAAACGAGGTGACAATCGGGTTACACCGGAACGCTTTGAAGTTTTAGACTTTGCAATGGATTATGAAGGACATTTTGGAGCGGATGAATTGTACATTAAGATGAAGAGTAGTGATTCCAATATTTCCCGTGCAACAGTTTACAA
>QYQI01000168.1 GCA_007280825.1 Ignavibacteriales bacterium
CATTACAGACGATCAATTAATTGCAGACTTAATCCAGGTCGCTTTACAATTAAAAACAGATTCATTAACCCAAAAGGAATATAAGAAGCATGGTAAATTTGGAGACTCCATCTTTTGGTACCGATTTGACAGTTGGTCTAAAGCTTTGGTAAAAGCAGGTCTGAAAAACGGAAAAAGCAGAAGTAACATTATTATTAAAGATTAGGAATTAATTGAGGATATTCTACGTGTTTCTGCTGAGCTAAAGACTGATTCTGTAACTAAGACAGAATATGATTCACATGGAAAATATCATACTGCAACATTTCAAAGTAGGTTTGGTTCTTGGATGAAAGCAAAAGAAATAGCAGGTTTAAGTAGTAAAAGAAGAGAAAATCCCAGCACATCCGATGAGGATTATTTTAAAAATTTAGAAGAAGTTTGGATAAAACTCGGTAGACAACCACATTTTTCTGATATGAAAATACCATTTTCTAAATATTCAGGAAGTGGTTATTATGCTAATTTTGGTGGTTGGCGAAAAGCTCTTGAACGTTTTATTGAATATGTTAATAAAGAAGAAACATCTGCCGTTGCTATCGAACCATCTATAACTGCTATATCAGAATCTCCTCAAAAAATAATAAACGAACCGATAGTCAAACCAGCGGAAGTAAATAGTACTATTGAAAAACAAAGTAGAATTGATAAAACCAAACCACCACAAAAAACAATATTAGAACATAAGACCAAAAGAGGTGTTTCAGATAGACTAAGATATCGTGTAATGAGACGGGATGAATTTAAATGTAAGTTTTGTGGCCGTTCTTGGTCACAGGACAATATTTTAGAAATTGACCATATTACTCCTTGGTCAAAAGGTGGTGAAACTACTTTGGAAAATCTTAGAACCCTTTGTTCATCTTGCAACAGAGGTAAAGGCAACTTAGAATAAAGCGAGTGAAGAAATTGAAAAGATACTTTTGTAACTCAAAACCCAAAATCAAACTCTGAAAAACTTAAAACAAAAACTGCTGAATGAAATTTTAGGATAAAATATTTGCCAATGAAAAAAGAACTTATACATGAGCTATTTGAAAAATTTGAACAGGCATGTTACATCTATAAAAATGTAAAGTGCTGGAGTGCAAGAGAACTGCAAACCATACTTGGCTATACTAAGTGGGATAATTTCTTAAAGGTAATTGACAAAGCAAAAATATCATGCGAAAGCAGTGGTATAGCGGTCTCTGACCATTTTGCCGATATCGGGAAAATGGTTGACCTTGGCAGCGGCTCACAGAGGGAAATACAGGATATTGCCCTTACAAGATACGCCTGTTACCTGGTTGCTCAAAATGGGAACCCCGGAAAAAGTGAAGTAGCTTTTGCTCAAACTTATTTTGCGGTTCAAACCCGTAAGCAAGAAATTATTGAACAGCGATTAATGGATGTTGCAAGAGTTTCAGCAAGAGAAAAATTCAGCAAATCGGAGAAAAAACTTTCGGGAATTATTTATGAGAGAGGTGTGGATGATAAAGGGTTTGCTATTATACGCAGCAAAGGCGACTCGGCATTGTTTGGCGGTTTCAGCACCAACGATATGAAACATAAACTCCTTGTTCCTGCTAACAGACCATTAGCGGATTTTCTTCCTACACTTACAATCAAGGCAAAAGATTTTGCAACTGAATTAACAAGCCATAATGTGGTGGAAAAAGATTTGAAAGGCGAAAATCAAATCACCACCGAGCATGTTGAAAATAACAAGGCAGTAAGAAAGATGCTAATTGAACGGGGAGTTAAACCGGAGGCATTGCCGCCATCGGAAGATGTGAAAAAACTGCAACGAAAATTAGTAGGAGATGAAAAGAAAATGCTGAAAGATGTAAAGAGAAAAAATAGGAATAAATAAAGCAATGTCATTCAACGAACTGAATACCGTAGAACATTTTATCATTCACCGCCTCACGGGTGTGAACCTGAACAATGTGCCTGCCTACCGGCAGGCAGGCTTGACACGACACGACTTCAGAAAGACGGAAGTCCAGCAACTGAAGGACAAAACAAAAGAAGAATTGAAGAAAGCGAGTGAAGAAATTGAAAAAGATACTTTTGACATAGTAATTGGGATCAACGTGACTATTATTGATTTTTCATATTGTTCTGTTAGTAATCTATTCATAATCACACTCATAATTTGTAAACTCAGCGTTATATAATTTCATTTCTCAATTACCTTCGACAAAACTAACATCTAGAATCAAGTATCCAGCTTCCAGTTTTTCAATATTCATTCGATTTAGATATATTGCATTCAAGATTACGAAGAAGATTAAATGACGATCAACATACTTTTCATAGGCGATATTATTGGTGAACCTGGACTTAACATTGTGCAAATGTTACTTCCCGGACTTCAAAAAAAATACAAAGTTGATGTTATTATTGCTAACGGTGAAAATGCTTCCGACGGTAAAGGTTGTACCGAGAAAGAAGCGAAATTTTTATTCGATCTCGGCGTTAATGTTATTACAGGCGGTAATCATACCTGGGATAAATTTCAATCGCAAGAATATCTGAAGAAAGATGCGCGTGTTCTCCGTCCACAAAACTATCCAAAGGGAACTCACGGAAACGGTTATTATATTTTTGAAAGCAACATGGGGAAAGTTGCAGTTTTAAATTTACAAGGCCGCGCTTACATGGCTGCAATTGATTGTCCTTTCCGTACGGCAGAATGGGTAATTGCAAGATTAAAACAAGAAACAAAAGTAATTATTGTTGATATGCACGCTGAAGCAACAGCCGAAAAAATTGCACTTGCAAATTTTCTTGATGGGAAAGTTTCTGCTGTCATCGGAACTCACACTCACGTTCAAACATCAGATGAAAGAATTTTTCCGAACGGAACCGGTTTTATAACTGATTGCGGAATGACCGGACCTTATGATTCTGTAATTGGTATGAAGACCGACGCTGCGATCAACCGGTTTTTATATCAAACGCCGCAGAAATATCAGACAGCGACTGATAATGTTCATCTTACAGGATTATTTTTAAAAGTTGATTCAACAACCGGAAAGACAGTGGAGATAGAAAGAATTTTTCTTCCGGAATTTGATAAGAAGAAAGAATGATTCTAGATATTGGATACTTGATGCTGGATAAGAAATGTAGAGTTATGGTTTCATTTTTTAAAAGCTAACTGCTAAAAGCTAATAGCTAAAGACTAAAAAAAATGGCAACAATTATTGACGGTAAGAAAATTGCATTAGAAATTAGAGATGAGCTGAAAGAAAAAGTTTCTTGGCTCAAATCTTTAGACATCAGAGCCCCGGGTTTGGTTACGATTGTGGTAGGAGATAGTCCGGCATCACAGTCTTATGTTACTTCTAAAAGCAAAGCGTGCAACGAAATCGGAATGCTCTCTAAAATTGAAAAACTTCCTACTGAAACAACCGAAGAACATCTTCTTGAATTAATAGATTGTTATAACACTAACGATGATTATCATGGAATACTTGTTCAGCTTCCTCTGCCAAAACATATTAATGAAGATAGAGTGATTGAAAGAATTTCACCCGAGAAAGATGTTGATGGTTTTCATCCTATCAGCGTTGGAAGACTTGTAATCGGGAAAGATACATTTTATCCTTGCACTCCAAACGGAATATTAGAACTTATCAAGCGATATAAAATTGAAACCAGCGGCAAACATGTTGTAGTAATTGGAAGAAGTAATATTGTTGGTAAACCAATTGCAAATATGCTGCTGCAGAAAAAAGACGGCGCTAATGCTATCGTTACAGTTTGTCATTCAGCATCAAAAAATTTAACACGATTTACGAAAGATGCTGATATATTAATCGCCGCAATTGGTAAACCTAATTTCATTACCGCAGATATGGTTAAAGAAGGAGTTGCAGTTATTGATGTCGGTATAAACCGTGTTGAGGATTCTTCGTCACCTAAAGGATACAAGATTGTTGGAGATGTTGATTTCGAAAATGTTTCGAAAAAAGCATCTTTTATTACGCCGGTACCGGGCGGAGTTGGGCCAATGACTATTGCTATGTTGCTTCAAAATACTTTTCTTGCATACATTAAGATTACAAAACAAAAGTTAACATAAACGATGAGTAATTTAATCGAAAAAGTTGTCTCGCAAGTTTTAATTGAAAAATCCCTCCAAGATTTTTACTGCGCCGGAGGAACTTGTGCAGGCTGGGAACGAAATGTAATTGATCAGCCGACAGCCGTAAAAAATATTATCAGCAATGGCGCTGAAAGAATTGCCGCAAGCATTGGAGTTGGTGAACATATTGATCAAGAAGTTGCGCGGATGATTGATCATACTTTATTGAAACCGGAAGCTACTCCGAAAGAAATAAAAACACTCTGTGAAGAAGCAAGGACTTATAATTTTGCTTCAGTCTGCATCAATCCCTCTTACGTTTCGATGTGTAAAGATTTATTAAGCGGATCCAAAGTAAAAGTCTGTACTGTTATTGGATTTCCATTAGGTGCAACAACAACCGAGACAAAACGTTATGAAGCAGAGCAAGCACTAAAAAATGGTGCTCAAGAAATTGATATGGTTATTAATATCGGGATGCTTAAGCAAGGTGAAAATGAATATGTATTTAATGATATCAATCAAGTTGTACTTGCAGCAAAAAAGTTCGGTGCAGTTTGCAAAGTGATCATTGAATCGGCAATACTAACCGATGAAGAAAAAATTAAAGCATGTATTCTAGCTAAAGAAGCAAAAGCAGATTTTGTTAAAACATCAACCGGATTTAGTAAAGGCGGTGCAACCGCGGGCGATGTTGCATTGATGCGATATGTAGTTGGTTCTACTGTCGGTGTTAAAGCAAGCGGCGGTATTAGAACTACAGAAGATGCAAAGTTGATGATCGCAAGCGGAGCCGATCGAATCGGTGCAAGTGCAAGTGTAAAAATTGTTGGCGGTTCAGCTTCAGCAGGTGCGGGATATTAATTATTCATTGCCACGACATTTATGTCGTGGGGTTGAATTAAAAAATGTATATCGGCTTTAGCCGCATTAAATAATGGGACTAAAGTCCTTTCTTTTTTCAATATTGTTTCCCCGATCTAAAGATCGGGATTATTTGAAGAGCGAATATGAAACGGAGGGGAAATGCCATTCATCAGAGTTTGGATTCATTTTATTTGGTCAACAAAAAATAGAGAAAAAATAATCTCAAAAGAATTAAAGAATGCTTTGCTAAATCATATAATATCGAATGCATAAGAGAAAACAATATGGATAGATTCTATCAATTGCATCTCAGATCATATTCATGTACTTATTTCTTTGAATACTGATCAATCAATTAGCAAAACTATTATGCTTCTCAAAGGTGAATCTTCTTATTGGGTTAACAGAAATAAATTGACAAAGACAAAATTTGAATGGCAAGATGAATATATAGCTGTTTCGGTAAGTGAATCTAATGCGGACAAAGTCAGGAGATATATACAAAATCAAGAAGAGCATCATCGTAAGAAATCTTTTTCAGAAGAGTATGATGATTTTATGAAGAGACACCAAAATGGTAATTACAAAATTTAAATGTGGCTAAAGCCGTTTTTATCTTTTACTATAGACCACGACCTAAAGGTCGTGGCAATTTTCTAATTCGCCGCGGCGAATCGTGGCTATAAAAAGCGAAAAGGATTTTCAGTTGGTTTTAGATCTTAACGTTATACAAACAGACGATGGATTCACAGCAGAAGTCCCTTCAATTAAAGGATGTGAAAGCTGGGCGCATAGTGAAGAGGAAGCAATTAATAAAACAATTGAACTGTTGAAATATTATTTACAAAGTTCCTCAAATCAAAAAATGATAATTGATAGAGCGCGCAAAGAACATCCTCTTACCGTTTATAAACTTGTTTTTGATAAGTGATGAGAAAGTTTAAGACAGACGAACGGTTACAAAAAATCATAGAAACAGCTTCAGCGAGACAATTCTCGCTGCGCGTAGTTATGGAAAACATTCACGATCCGCACAACGTTAGTGCAATATTTAGAACTTGCGATGCAGTCGGTGTTCCTAAAATAAGTTTACTCTACACGTTCGAATCATTTCCGCGAATCAGCAAAACTTCTTCTTCATCTGCCAACAAATGGATTGAAGTTGATAAATTTGACAAGACTAAAAATTGTTACGAGGATCTCAGAAAACAAGGTTTCAAGATTTATGCGAGCATGCTCAACAAAAAAGCAAAAAATATTTATGATATTGACCTAACAAAAAAAATAGCTCTTGTTTTTGGTAATGAAAAAAGAGGAGTATCAACTGAGGCAGAAAAATTATCCGATGAAACTTTTTACATACCGATGCACGGTATGATACAAAGCTTAAATGTTTCGGTTGCGGCGGCAGTTACTTTATATGAAGCACAGCGGCAAAGAGTATTAAAAGGAATGTACAAAAAAAGTGAGTTGTCAAAAGAAGAACTTGATAAGTTAATTGATAAGTGGTGTGAGAAGTGATTCAAAAATTTGAAAACATTAATAGTATTAAAGGCGAATTATTTTTACGCGGAGATAAATCAATTTCTCACCGGGTAGTTATGTTTGCAGCGATGGCAGATGGGATTTCAGTAATTCGTAATTGTTCCAGCTCGGAAGATGTACGTTCTACAATCAATTGTTTTGAAAAACTCGGTTGTAAATTTGAAATCACCGATGATCAAATAAAAGTAATTGGAAAAGGATTTAAAGGATTTACAAAACCGAATTCTGAGTTGTATGCGGGTAACTCCGGAACTACAGCTCGCTTGATAAGCGGAATATTATCTGCACAGAATTTCGAATCAGTAATTACCGGAGATGAATCGTTATCTCAACGACCGATGAAAAGGATTGTTGAGCCGCTAAGGTTAATGAGCGCCGATATTTCTGTGAACAAAAATGGAACTTTACCAATTATCATCAAGCCATCTTTAATAAAATCTATTATTTACAAATTACAAATTGCAAGCGCTCAGGTTAAAAGCGCAATGATCTTATGTGCAATTCATCTGGATGAAGAATCTGTTTTCATAGAAGAAACCCAGACAAGAAATCATACAGAGAAACTTTTGAACCTCAAAACAGAAATTACAAATGAAGGAATAAAAATTTACGTTTCAAAAAATAATTATCCAAAACCTTTTGAGTTGACAATTCCGGCTGATATATCCAGCGCAGCTTTTTTTACCGTTCTTGGTTTGCTCACAAAAAATTCCGAATTGATTATTAGAAACGTTTTATTGAATGAAACAAGAACCGGTGTAATTAATATACTTCAGCAAATGGGAGGAAAGATTGAAATTGAAAATGAGAGAGAAGAAAAAGGGGAGAAGGTTGGCGGCATTCGAGTTTATTCAAGTAAATTAAAAAACGTTTCTATACCTAAAACAATTATTCCCAATATAATTGATGAGATACCAATCCTTTCTGTTGCAGGAATCTTTGCAGAAGGAAATTTCAGAATTAATAATGCAAAAGAGCTTAGAGTAAAAGAGTCGGATAGGATTAAATCACTCTGCAATAACTTTAGAAAAGCCGGACTGACAGTAGATGAGTTCGATGACGGTTTTGAACTAAGCGGTAATGTTTCTAATGCGGAAACAATTTTTGAAAGTTACGATGATCACCGTATCGCAATGGCTTTTGGTGTTCTAAGTATGATAATGAAAAATGGCGGGAGTGTTAATGATTTTGAATGCGTTAGGATTTCAAATCCGCAATTCGTTGAACAGGTTAATAGTCTGTGTAATTATTAGTTTGGGATTCTTTCGTCCCGATTAAATCGGGACTCAGAATGACAAGAAGTTACAATTCTAATATTTGATGTTCGAATTTATTGATTGCTAATTCGTTATAGATCCACTTAAAAATATCCATACCATATTTATTCGCGAAATAAATCCAATTCAACTCACGCTCCTGTAAGTTATTATTAGGATACAAAACATTTCTAACCTTACTGATTTGTCTGATCGTCGAATCATATTTCCGTTTTTCAGATTCAACGGCTTTTGTCTTCAAGTAGTTTATCGTTTCTTCAATTCTCTGTTTTGATTTAGATGTAAGATCAACAAGTGTCTTATCAATAAAAAATAATTTATCGGATATTTGATTTAAGGTAGAATTAATTTCTTCTTGAGAATTCAAAAAAAGTGTTTCGAGATTTATTTCCGAAGAGGCGGCTAATATTTTCTGAATTAACTCTTCTTCCTCAGAAAAAATATCCGTGTAGGTAAGACCATTCTTCTCCAAGATTGTCTGAACACCTTTTTCTGCAATAGTTGCAGAAGAGCGTGGATAAATAAATGGTTCGTCAATGTTATAAATTTTATAGAGCGGTGATACCTGAGCAAAATAACTTATCTCGCCAGGACCTCCTATATAAAATGCCGTAGGGAAAAGATAATCTTGACAAATAGGTCGAAGCAAAACATTTGGACTGAATTTTTCCGGTGAACTTTCCAATTGTGTAAGCAATTCATCTTTTGTAAATTTTTTACGTTTACCTTTCAGCCGGTATTCTCCTGTCTCGGTCGGTTCTATAGATAGACGTTCTTTTTCCTCGATGTAAAATAAATTTATCGGTTTCACTTTTACTTGAGCATGATAAACTTCTTCCAGTTCCGCACTTCTCTCTACAATATCTCCTGTATGTTCTCCAAATTCAGTTATCTCTTTTGAAAAAACCGGAGTTAATAATTTCCGTACTGCTGTATCGAGCGGGTTAAAAACGATCAAACCATATTCATCAAACAAACGAATCATTAATTCACGGAATGTTTCTAAGAATGTTCTATCCGGTTGATAAATGGATTTTATTAAATCTAACAAGGGTGCTTTGAACTCTGTCTCACGTAAACTTCCGGCTAATTCGTTAATTACATTTTCTATATTTTGGTTAAACTTCAATCCGCCGATTGAGCCGCGATTTACTTCATCAAGCTGACCGTCGTCGTATTTAAGATTTAATATTTGGTTTTCATTATTTAGGATTGAAAGATTTCTAACCTCATCGTAATCATGGTCATCGCCTTCAAGCCAGAATACCGGGACAAAATTAAATCCATCATAATTTTCTTTTAAATGGTTGCAAAGTTTTATAGCAGTTATAGATTTATAAATTGTATAAAGCGGTCCGCCAAAAATACCAAGCTGCTGCCCAGTTAGTACTGCAATAGTTTTTTCAGAAGCGAGTGCATGAATGTTTTGTTCAGTATGTTTTGAATATTTTTGATTTTGATACTGAGCTTTAAGTATTTCTGATATCATTAAACGATTAGGTCTATTCTTTTTGCTTAGTTGTTGAAAAAATGGAAGGTATTGTTCTGTTGCCCTAAAATTTTTTCCGTAAAATCTTTCTACATTTTCAAATTCATCCAAATAATCAAGGAAAAGATTTTGATGGGCGGGTATATCAGAAAAATTTATAAACATTACTTCTCCTTTGATAAATTAAAACTTGTTATCTTGCTTTAGAAACTGATTTTCTTTATTCTTTTACCAGAATTACCTCAATCACAATATGAATTTATAAATATTTTCTTTCATTTTTTAGCTTGATGACATAATAATTAGGAATAATTGGAGATTTAATGGCTTCTCAGTTCCTTATTTCAGTTGATTTAGAGGGTACTAAAATATTATCAGTCCTAATTGATTCCCAAAATCAAAAAAAGCTTTCAAAGAATCCGTACTTTCAGAACCCGGCAAACATGTAAAAATTTTTAAGACTAACTTGGCGATGATGAGGCGTTTTACGGAGGTATAGCATTAGCAGAAGAATTCTTAAAATAAATTAGGCCGTAAAATTATTTTCAATTTTTTCTATCTGATGACTTAATTTTGTCCAAAGGTTGTATTCAGGTTCCAGTTGTAAACAAATGTTTTGATACTCAAGATTTTTTTCTTTGACAAGTTGAGGATTGTTAAAGATATTCCGGTCGGTCAGTTCTTCTTCGAGTCTTTTCTTCTCTATTTCTAATTTATTAATTTTTTTCTCGCACTGGGATAGTTTTGCTTTGAAATCTTTCGTTAATGAAAATTTCTGTTGTCGTGATTCAGCTTCTGCTCTCTTTTGACCTTTGCGATTTGTTTTCTGCCCGATATTTAATTTCTCAACGCGTTCAGAATCAGCAATCTCTTTTCTCTTTTGTAAATAATATTCAATACCGCCGACGAATAATTTTACCTGTCTATTACGAATCTCAAGAACCTTAGTAGTAATTGATTTTAGAAAATCAATATCGTGAGATACTATAATAAGTGTTCCGCTAAAATCAATTAGTGCACGCTGCAAAATTTCTTTCGATGAAAAATCAAGGTGGTTAGTTGGTTCATCAAGAATTACCAGATTACATTTAGTTAATAATAAATTTGCCAGTGCAACGCGGCTCTTTTCTCCTCCGGAAAGAACTTTAATCTTCTTGAATACATCATCACCGGAAAAAAGGAATGACCCGAGAATAGATCGTATTTGACCGATGCTTAACTTATCGTTTGATTCTTCAAGTGTATCAATGAGATCATATTCCGGATTAAGAGCGTCAGCAACTTCTTGTTCATAGTAAGAGACTAAAGTATTGTGTCCGTATGTTAATTCACCGCTAGTAGTTTTTAATTTACTGCCTATAATCTTTGCAAGAGTTGTTTTCCCGGCGCCGTTTGGTCCGACAATCGCAATCTTATCACCGCGTTCTATTTGAAGATTCACTCCTTGCAATACTTGAAGATTACCGTATGATAACGAAACATTATTAAGTTCAACAGGTAATACGCCGCTTCTAGGTGGCTCCGGAAACTTAATGTCAATTCGTTTTTCTTCTTCAGAAATTGTAATCGAATCTAATTTTTCCAACTGCTTAATTCTACTCTGGACTTGTTTTGCTTTAGTAGATTTATATCTAAACCGTTCGATGAATTTTTCTACATCCTTAATTTTCTTTTCTTGAGTTTTTTGCTGAGCACGTAATTGAATCTCCCTTTCATCCTTAAAATTTAAGTAAGCTCCGTAATTACCCGGGAAAAAATTGATCTTCTTTTCAAATACCTCAAGAGTTTTATTAGTAACTGAATTAACAAAATGTCTATCATGCGATACAAGAATCAATGCGCCTTTAAATTCTTGCAGAAAATCTTCGAGC
>QYQI01000061.1 GCA_007280825.1 Ignavibacteriales bacterium
AAAAAAAGTAAATGATCAAAACCACAAAGCTGTTGAACAAAAAAAAGCATATCAACTTGTTTATAGAATTAATAGTGCACTCGGCTACGAAAAATGGGTTTGGGAACAGGGCGTTGGTATTTTTTCCAATTTAGAAGATGAATTGATTGCCCTTGAAGGATTTATAACAGACATAACGGAACAGAAAACCGTTGAAGATCAGCGTTCACTTCAGAGCAATGCACTTGAAGCTGCAGCAAACGGAATTGTTATTTGTGATAAAGACGGAACCATAAGCTGGGTTAACACCGCTTTCACAAGTTTAACCGGTTATTCAATAAAAGAAGTCATCGGCAAAAAGACAAGCATCTTTAAATCCGGTCATCATGCGGATAGTTTTTACAAACATATGTGGGGCAAGATAAACGTTGGCGAAACATGGCGGGGTGAAATTGTAAATAAAAGAAAAAATGGAGCTAATTATTGGGAAGAAATGCAAATAACTCCAATTAAAAATTCCAGAGGAGAAATAACAAATTTTATTGCAATCAAACAGGATATAACAGAGCGTAAAAAGGCAGATGAATCATTAAAAGAAAGTGAACTCAGATTTAGAGGACTATATGAAAATGCTACAATAGGAATTTATCGTTCTACGCCTGAAGGTAAAATCTTACTTGCAAATCCAACCCTTATTAAAATTGCCGGTTATGATTCTCTTGATGAATTTATAAATCTTAATGCGAAAAACACTTATGCAGATACCGAAACACGAGAAATTTTCAAAAACGAAATCGAAAAGAATGGAAAAATTTTCGGATTTGAATCCAAGTGGAAAAAGAAAGACGGAACTGTAATTTATATTCGCGAGAGCGCTCGAGCCATTAAGGACAATGATGGACGTGATCTTTATTATGAAGGAACTATAGAAGATATTACAGACAAAAAACTTACAGAAGAAGCGTTGATAGAAGCAAAAGAGCACGCTGAACAATCAGATCGGCTTAAATCTGAATTTCTAGCGCAGATGTCTCACGAGATTCGAACACCTCTTAATGTTATCTTAAGTTTTACCGGAATGATGAAAGACGAACTTCAAGACAAGGTTGATGAAGAGCTTGCAAAAGGTTTCGATGTTATTAATGAAGAAGGAAAAAGAATAATGCGTACGGTTGAATTAATATTAAATATGTCCGAGCTTCAAACCGGATCATATTCCTACCGCGCAAAACATTTTGATCTTCTTAATGATATTATTCAGAAACAGTTTAAGAATTTCCAGTCGATTGCTGAAACAAAAAAAATAATTTTCAACCTCAACAATCCGGGTGTAAATACAATAATTGAAGCGGATGAATATTCGACTAATCAAATCTTTCACCATCTAATTGATAATGCTCTTAAATATACTCATAAAGGAAAAGTTGAAATAACAATCAACCGCAACCCGCGAAATAATTTATATGTTGATGTTGCCGATACCGGAATAGGAATTGCAGAAGAATATCTTCCAATGCTTTTTACACCATTCTCTCGCGAAGAACAAGGATATACAAGAAATTTTGAAGGGAATGGACTTGGTCTTGCCCTTGCAAAAAAATATTGTGAGCTTAATGGGGCGGATATTAAAGTATCAAGCATTAAAGGAAAAGGGACAACATTCAGAGTAACCTTCCCAAATCATGAATAAACTTTAACTTTTTAGATTAGGAACAGTATGAAATCAAATGCTGCTATTATTCTATTATTGTTTTTATTTTCAACAATTACATTTGCTCAAGATGATTTAGAATCAACAACACTTTTGAAAGTCGGAAACAATCTGCCGTCTTTTACAACTCAATCACTTTCCGGTAAAACATTTTCATCCGATGAGTTAAAAGGAAAAGTTGTGCTTATCAACTTTTGGGCAACGTGGTGTCCGCCATGTAAAGCTGAACTTCCTCTTCTACAGAAAAATATTTGTGAAAAAATAAATAACAAAAACTTCTTTGTTCTTGCGATATCAAGGGGCGAGGCAATCGATACAGTCAAAAAGTTTATTAACAAGTTTAATTATACTTTTCCGGTATATCTGGATAAGGATACAAAAGTTTATAAATTATTCGCAAGCAAATACATTCCTAGAAATTTTGTAATCAGTAAAAACGGAAAAGTAAAAATGGCAACAGTTGGATTTAACAAAGAAGAATTTGAAAAGATGATTCGGCTTATTGAAAAGGAGTTGAAGAATTAAGTTATAGCCAGCGGGCACATAAAGTGCACGTATCAATTAATAAATATTTTTTACTTCTGCATAAGGTAAGCAGAAGAATTGCTAAAACGATAATAATTTTTTCATTTGAACTACTCTTTATAACCGATCATTAACGATGATCCGAAACTTGTATCTTTTCTTTCGATCTTTTTAATTCCCGCACTGAAAAACCAATCTTTCATCTCTGATTCTGTATAAGTGTCTCCTTTCTCTGTTCCAACAAGCATGTTCAATGCAAAGAATGCGCCGCCCGCCGGCTCTGTTCTTTCCTCATTCATAATCCAATCTTTAATTACAATTTGACCGTTAGCGTTTAGCGAGTTATAACATTTTTTTATCAGCATTTTGTTTTCTTCAAAACTGTTTATGTGAACTATTGCTGAAAGAAGAATCAAGTCATAACCTTTCCCGAAATTATCAGTATGGTAATCTCCTTCAAATAGTTCGATCTTATCGTTCAGCTTTTCATCATCAACATATTTTTTTGTAATTGGAATAATATGCGGCAGATCGAAAACAACAGCATGTATCTTTGGATTTTGTCTTATAAACTCCATTGAAAATGCTGCCGATCCTCCTCCTATATCAAGCATGCGGTTTACATTTGAAAGCGTGAGCATTAGAGAAATAATTTTTGCCTCTTTAACTCCACGATAATGCATCGCCGCAATAAAAGCTTCAGACCAATTGATTCCTGTTGAAGATGATTTCCGTTCGGCAACTGATGTTCCTGCTTTTACAGATTCCGTTAATGAACTCCACGTATCCCACAAACCAAGTGAATGATAAAGTCCGCCCATAAATTCCGGTTTCCCTTTTACTAAATAATTAGATGCATTCTCACAGTTGTAAAATTTTCCATGAACTTTGCGTAAGAATCCCAACGCAACAAGTGCATTCATCAAACGATCCGTTGCACGTTCCCCTGCATTGATCTTCACAGCAACTTCTTTTGAGGACAACATATGTTTATCAAGTACGGTAAAAAGATCCAGCTCAACTGCAGTCAAAAGAATTCTGCTCAGCTGAAATGAATTTGCAAGCGAGCGTATTTCTTCCGGTTTTAAGTAATCGTTTTGTGCGTTCATTTAATATTTATCTTTTATGAAAAATATATTCTTCTTTTAAAATTCTATTATAAAATAATCAGAATTGTTGCAGCTTGAAAGAAAGATGTTTCTAAAGTTTTCCGTCGCGGTAAAGCATCTGAGTTTTGATTCGAAGCAGTTGGCGTTCGATTATGAGATCTGCAAAACGTTCCGGTATAGTTGTTCGATCCTTTGAGTGAAGTATTTTGCTAACTTTTGTTTCGCTCACGTCAATCATATACATACTGTTAAGAAATCGCTCATAATCTTTAGACATTAATTCGATTACTTTCTTTATCAAATGTTCGCGGATGCCTACGAGATCATTAACTGCGGGTAAAGATTCTTTCGCTAAAGAAAAATCTTTGTGGAGTTTTTCAACAAGCGATGGGTATAATTCGTTTTCGTTCATAAACCACGTAGAGACGCAGAGCCCTGCGTCTCTACTGTTAAATTGTTTAATACTTATACTTCAACCACTTTACAACTTCAGACCATTTTGGTTTTTTACCCGTTCGTAAAATTCCGATTCTATAAATTTTCCCTGCAACGGGGAAAATAGCCATGAATGTTAAAATATTAATAAGTATTGCCAATCCAAGATGCCAAATCGGAACACCAACCAAAGTCATCCTTGCCGGCATTACTATAATAGATGCAAACGGAAACAAAGAAGCTATTTCTGCTATCGGTCTGTTCGGATTTTCCATCATAGACATAGCAATGAAAAACGGAATCATAATTAACATCAGAATCGGCATCGCTCCGCTTGCCGCATCCTGAGCGTTATCAAAAATGGCTCCAAGCATTGCATATAAACCGATAAATGTTAAAAGCCCGATGAAAAAGTTTATCAGCATATAAATAATTACAGTAGAACTAATGCTGAAAACAAACTCTTTAGGAAGCAAAAAAATTGAAGTTGACATAACAAGAATTATAGGAGAAAGCCAAATAGCCATCTGTATAACTCCGGTAAAAGATGCACCAAGTATTTTGCCTGTCATTAATTCTGTCGGACTAACTGAAGAGAGAATTACTTCGACAATTCTATTTCCTTTTTCTTCTATTACCGATTGCATTGTCATCTGACCGATCATAATCATGCTTATATATAATAAGAAAGTGAAAAGATATGCGAGCACAAGGTTTCCGTATCCTTCTTCTTTTATCCCCTCTTCTTTAGATACTTTGAATCCTGTGAAATCAACATTGATTCTTGCAAAATCAAGATCGTCTTTTGAAAGTGATTTATTATTAAAGTAAAAATTAATCAAAGTATTGTTTATGGATCCGCCAAGATCCCTGAACAAAGTTATGTTTTGAGAACTCTTTGAGTAGTACTCAACTTTTTTATCTTTCATTGCTGAGGCGGGGATATAAACAATTCCACCGATCTTTTCATCAAGCAACATTTGCTTTTTCCCGTCAAGATAATTCTTTACTTCATCTCGGGACATTGTCAAATAGTTAAAAATATAATTGCCGCTTTTGACCAAATTTGTTGACGACATTTCATTCTGAAAAGCGCTGGTCATACTGGAAGTTTCAGAAATGATATCAATTTTCAAATTTTTCGTTTCGCTTGTATAAAGAAGCGCTTGGATACCGAGTATTAAAATCATAAACCCGGGAACAAGAAGAGTCATAAAAATAAATGCTTTTGAAAATAATTTTTCGCGAAGCTCTCTTTTAACCACTGCTAATACTCTATAGTTAAACATTGCGCGCCTCCTTCCTGCCTTCAGCAAGCAAGCCAGTTGTTCCGTTATCTTCGTGACCGGCAAGCTCAATAAATATTTCTTGCAATGAAATATCGTTTGCATCAAACTTTTTGACTGTTATATTTCTATCTAAAAGCATTCTTAATAACTGCTGAGCTTGATTTGCATCTTTCAATTTAATACCGGTTGTATTACCGTAATCAGCTATGCTTTCAACGATAGGATTAGATTTTAAGAATGAAATATCTCCATCATAAGTTAAGCTTACATTTTTCTGTGAGTACTTTGATTTAATTTCTTTCATCGAACCTTTAAGAATAATTTTTCCGTGATCTATCATTACAATATGATCACACATTTTCTCGGCAAAATCCAT
>QYQI01000152.1 GCA_007280825.1 Ignavibacteriales bacterium
ACATATGGATGAACTCGGCGTAAAAACTTTTGGAATTGTAAGCGTCACGGGATTCATTATTGGACTTGTTCTTGCAATGCAGAGCCAGCCTGTTATGCAGAGATTCGGTGCAAGTGATTTTCTTCCCGGAATGGTTTCACTTTCTGTTGTGCGAGAATTAGGTCCTGTCATTACTGCTTTGATTTTTGCAGGACGAGTAAGTTCCGGAATTGGTGCAGAACTTGGTTCAATGAGAGTTACTGAACAAATTGATGCAATGGAAGTTTCTGCGATCAATCCATTTAAATATCTAGTTTGCTCACGTATAATCGCAACGACCATGATACTTCCCATTCTAACAGTCTATGTTATATTTATTGCGATCATCGGCGGATATCTTGCAATAATTATTACCGAACCGATGAGCTTTGAATATTACAAATCTTCGGTAATTCATTCTATCGAGTTCGGAGATTTTATTCCGGGAGTTGCAAAAACATTTGTCTTCGGGTACATAGTCGGACTTGTTGGTTCATACAAGGGATTTACAACCGAAGGCGGAACTGAGGGAGTTGGACGTGCATCTACAACTTCGGTGGTGCTTTCATCCTTACTCATTTTAATTTTTGATATGATACTTGTAAAAATTAGTTTATGGTTATGGCCGACACTCGGGTAGTAGAAATATTAAATCTAAGTAAACGCTTTGATGATCTTGTCGTACTGGACAACATTTCTCTAAGCGTAACACTCGGCGAGAATCTTGTTGTTTTCGGAAAGAGCGGAACGGGAAAAAGTGTTTTGCTTAAATGTATAATTGGATTGATGGCGCCGGACGGAGGAAAAATCTATATCAACAGACAGAATATTTCCGAGCTGTCAATTAAAGAGTTGAACAATATCCGTAAGAATATCGGTTTCTTATTTCAAGGTTCGGCTTTGTATGATTCGATGACCGTTAGAGAAAATCTTTCGTTTCCGCTTATGAGACATTTTCCTGAGATGACAACGGATCAGATAAATGAAAAAATAAAAATTGCACTAGATAATGTTTCTCTTGAAGAAGCAATTGATAAAATGCCGTCAGAACTTTCCGGCGGAATGAAAAAAAGAATCGGACTTGCCAGATCAATTATTACAGATCCTGCGCTGATGCTTTATGATGAACCGACAACGGGACTTGATCCGATCACTTCAAAAGAAATAAGCGTGCTTATTTTAAACTTACAGAAAAAATTGAACATGACATCAATAGTTGTTACACATGATTTGATCTGTGCGGAAATTATAGCTGACCGTGCAATCTTTCTGCGTGATTCTAAAATTGCTTTTGAAGGAGAGATAAAAGAATTGACAAGTTCAAACGATCCTTTCTTGAAAAACTTTTTCAGTCATGAATTAATAAAAGTTTAGCGGAGTATAAAATGTTAAAACAGCTTGAAGGTGCTCGCCTTGGAATTTTTATTTTTCTTGGAACTATATTATTGATACTCGCGATTTTTCTCTTAGGCAGTAAAGAAAAATTATTTACTAATACAATCGAGATCAAAGCATACTTCGATCAGATAGAAGGATTGAAGAGCGGTGCACCCGTCCGCCTTAGCGGTTACGATATTGGAAGTGTTAGTTCCGTTTCTTTTGCAAACGACGCATCAGCTAAAGTTGAAGTAAAGATGAGAATAGTTAATGACCTAAAACATTTAATTCGAATAGACAGCGAAGCATAAATTGAAACTGAAGGATTAGTTGGGAAAAAAATTGTTGCCGTTACTCCCGGCTCCGCAGACGCTTCCGAGGTTATTAGCGGCGGAGTTATAAAATCAAAAACACCAATGAACATTGCTAAAATTATTGAAGAGACGGAATCAGTAATGGGATATATGAAAGATCTCACAAGAGATTTTTCCGAAATCTTCGCTAAAGTTAATCAAGGCAAAGGTTCGATCGGTAAACTTGTGAATGACGAACAGTTATATAAATCTGCAGTTAGTGTTACACAATCTGCTGATAAAAGTATGAACACGATTACCAAACGGTTAGATGAAATTTCGGATATTATTGTTAATACCAGCGGCAGCTTAAAATCTATCGTCGGCAATGTTGATGCTACAATTACCGATCTTAGAAACATTCTATCAAACATTAAAAACGGAGAAGGTGTTCTTGGTAAATTAATCTCCGATAAAAAAATGGCTGATTCAGTAAGTTCTGTTATTCGAAATTTAGTTAAGACAGCGGATCAAACACGTATAGCCACTTCAAGTTTAGCAGAGAATATGGAAGCGCTCAAACATAACTGGCTGTTCAAGAGTTATTTTGAAGAGCGCGGATATTGGAATCAATCAGAATATGAAAAAGCGATTGATCTTCAATTAGGTGAATTGAAAAAACAGCAGGAAATTGTAGATCAGAAAATGAAGGAACTGAAAGAATTAGAATTACGTTTGCAGAAAAAATAAACACGAGACTATTTCCTAGCTTTAATGCCAATTACCCTTTTTTGTGTTTCAAAAACTTGTTGTGTCTTAAAATGTTTAATCGCTTCGGAAAGAAATTTGTCTTTTAGATTTTTATCATAGAGATTATATGAACTCCAATAAGAACAAAGAGATTCAGCAGAGTTAAATTTCAATGTATTACTGAAGTGTACAATTTCCATTTTTCCAAAGACTTCGTTTGTAAGACTTGGACCTACCTCTTCCATAAATAATGCGCCGCCAGATAAAGTTGAACTTGAACTTCCTTTAACTCGGTTATGAAATGTCCTGAGTTCAATATTATTATCTTTCGATGGCCCACAGAAGAATAATATGCTTCCTACTTTTAACGCTTTACGAATAGACTCAAAGACTTCTTTTGTATGATGTGAATAATATAAGGAGAAAGAGCTTACTATACGATCATAAGTATTTTCTGTTAAGTACATTTTAAGATCATCGAGACCACAACAAAGCAATTTTATCCTCTTACTTAATCCTTTTTTTTCAGACTCTTTGGATAAAGTATCCAACGCTTCTTGTGATATATCAACAGCAAGAATATGTCCATCATCTCCAACAAATTGTGCCAAAGGAATAGTCTGTTTACCTGTACCACACCCAAGATCCACGATTGAAATGCCTATTGATAATTCTAAGTTATCAAAAATCCACTCGTTAATATCTTTAGAACCAAATTGATCATGAGCTTGAATTCTTTTTTCCAAAGCTCTGGTATCAGTATTAAAATCACCTGCAACCGTCATAGTCTTACTCTGTTTTTTTACTTCTATAAATACTTAAATGCGATGACATAGCCTCATCAAATTTTTTTACCAATTCTTGAGAAAGATTTTGAGTCTTATTTTCAAAAAAAGATTGTAATCTATCGTTTGGAGTTTGGTGCTCATTACCCCACCAAATTGGATGTGTCAATAATTGTAATAATGGTTTTTGAGGATTTTCCAAAAATTGAATTGGTTCTCCTTCTCTCCAGACACCTTTTGAATCAGATAAGTACCACTTCATCAATTCAGAGGAATATGCATTTATCCTATCAGTAACTTCTAGAGGACCCCTTAAAAATTGTTGTAATGGACGATGAAAAGAAATTGATTTCACCTTTTGGGAAATTACATTTTCCAAAATTTCACATTCATTAGAAATATGTTTTTCAATATCGCTGATAACTGTATTTCTTTCTCTTTCAGCAGAATTTGTGAAATCAAAATGAAGTCCGATTTCATTCCCCATTTGAATTAGATCTTTAAGAATAGATTTACTTGATTCATCTTGCAATGAATAAAAAGGACATTTAGTCATTATCATATAGCATGATTTAATGTTATATCTATTCTCAATATTCGCCACAACCATAGCTTTTTCTAAATCGAGGTCAATATCATGACGTAAAAAGATAACAGGTTTATCATGCTTATTCTTAAGAACTTGTAGTGCTTGGGAAAAAAGACATGTATCAAAGTTTATTTTAATTGAAGATAATATTTGTTCGTAATATAAATAGCTGAATTCTGGTGCGTGTTTTTTGTTCATGATTAACAACAATAAATTTTATTGCACAAAACATTTTTAAGTATAAAAGAATCGGGTTGGTTATTAAACAATTTAATTACTCAACTATTTGTAAATATGTTTTTACCAACCCGAAAATAACTATTTCATTAACAACATTTTTCCGCTTTTAAAATTATTTTCAACTTGCATTAAATAGAAATAAGTTCCACTTGATAAATTTGCAGCATTAAAGTTAACTGAGTAATGGCCCTCCTTTTTATATTCTTCAACCAATGTTTGGATTTCTCTTCCAAGAACATCAAATACTTTTAGCACCACAAAACCAGGCTTAGTTAATTTATAATCTATTTTTGTAGTTGGATTAAAAGGATTAGGGTAACTTGTTATTAGAAAATAATCGTCTGTTGTATTTTCTCCGAAGTTAGTATTGTTATGAGAAGATTTGTTTAGATACCTTTCTTTAAAACCAGAATAATCTATGTACCAACTTCCCCAATCAGCTTTTACGCTAAAATCAGTTTTCCCATCACCATTATAATCCCCCGTTATTGGATGAGCATCACTAGAACCATATTGATAGTTTAAATCATCCCATCCATTAAAATTATTATAAGCGAAATCAATTTTCCATTCACCGTAATTATTTTTAATACTTAAATCTGCTTTTAAATCACCATCATAATCAGCTGGAACAGGGATATTAGAAGCATCGCCATAACCAGTACGTGTTAAATCCCAGCCATTAGCGAAACCATTGTAAGCATAATTTATATACCAGCTGCCCCAATCAGCTTTTACACTTAGATCAGCTTTTCCATCACCATCATAATCAGCTGGAACAGGATGAGCATCGGAACCACCATAATTATTATAAGTATTATCCCAACTTCCAAAACCAGTAATTGCTAAATCAATCTTCCATTGCCCAGCATCATTTTTAATTGATAGATCTGCTTTTCCGTCACCATCATAATCTGCAGGTACTGGATGATTAGTTTCATCACCATACCCAGCATAAGTAATATCAAAACTTCCAAAACCAGTATAAGAATAATCAATCTTCCATTGACCAGCATTATTTTTAACTGCTAGATCCGCCTTTCCATCTCCATCATAGTCAGCAGGAACAGGAATATTAGTTGCATCTCCGTATCCGCTGTAAGTATTATCCCAACTACCAAAACCATTATAAGCAAGATCAATTTTCCATTGTCCAGAACTATTCTTGACTGCTAAATCACATTTCCCATCACCATCATAGTCTGCTGGTACTGGAATATTAGTTGCATCTCCATAAATTGCGTTACTGCTTTGCCAGTCCCACATTCCTAAACCACAATCTATCACTTTATAAAGTCTTCCTTCTCCTGGCAATAAATTAGATACGGTAAAATATGTGAAATTATTTGAGAAAGTTGCGTTTACTGAATTATAGTCCCAATTCGGATTTCCAGTTGTCGAAGTTGTATAGATTTTGGTACTTAAATCACCAGGTAATTCAACGGTTGTGTTTATTGATGAAAAACTATTATTATAACCTTTGTTGACAACTAATAAATATATTACTTTGTTCACTTCATCATAAAATTCACCTACCATTGCTTGATCATTACTTAAATCCGTTACAAAAGGGGAACTTGAAATTTTTTCAGTCGTTGGAATTATTTCTATTGTTGTTCCACTATTATTTTTAAAATCAGCTTTATGATATGTCCCAATACAATGTGAACTCATTATTGCTGGTCCAATGATATTTTTAACATAGTTATTAATGTTTTGCACCCAAGTATATTTTGTTGTAGTTGAACCATTAGATGCTAATGCAGTATTAACTGTCCGAGTTTCATATGTATAGTAAATTAACCCTTTTGCTCCGTATGCCAAAGGGCTAAATACACCAAATCTTATCAAACTATTATCTGCATCAACAGTATGCCAAATAGCAGATCGAGGATAAGCCCAAGATGGTCTCCCTTGTGCTTTTGTGCGAACTATACTTAGGTTGTAAAAAAAGTTTGTACTACTAATTGGATTATCTTCTAAATAATAATCAAAACCAAATGCTTGTGGATTTTGATTAGTTGTACCATTAAGCAAATATTCGTCTAAATAGTTCTCGTATGCATTTTTTGATGAAAATGCATAATAAGGAAGCATGTTTAAATAAGCCAATTTTTGACTTTGGTTAGTTCTAATATAGCTTATATAATTTCTTAAAAATGTAAGATGTGATGGATTTATAGTACTTGGGGCTGGTTCGTCTTTTAAACTATAACCATACATTGAAG
>QYQI01000005.1 GCA_007280825.1 Ignavibacteriales bacterium
CTGTGTACACATCACCTCATTTCTTCGGCATCGTCCAATGTGTATAAGAGACAGCAATTTCTTAATTCAATACCTCGGACGGTTTATAATCAAGGATAAAATTTTCTATTTCCATCCGGTATGGTGCAGAATTTTGCGCTCCCATTCTAGTCACAGAAATTGATGCGGATGCACTCGCCATTTTTGCCGCCATTTCTATAGACATACCTTCCGATAAAAATGCGGCAAGTGACCCGCTGAACACATCTCCAGCACCGGTAGAATCAACGGAACAAACTTTATACGCAGGGATGTGTTTCATTGCATTAGGTAATCCAGCAAAGATTCCTTTCGACCCAAGTGTGATCAATACGTTTTTGATACCGTAATCAAAAAATTTCTTTACGATGGATCTCATGCTTTCTTCATCTGTCACTTTTATTCCGGTTATCATTTCTGCTTCAACTTTATTTGGTGTGATGATGTCGACCTCCTGCAAGAGACTTTGTTCTAACTGTTGTGCAGGGGCAGGATTTAAAATAACGATCGTCTTCTTTTCATGAGATTTTTTTATCGCTTCTCTAATTGTATCAATCGGGGATTCTAATTGAACCAGGAGAACACTTGCTGATGAAATTTCTTCATGTGCTGTTTCAATATCTGTAATACTTAATTGAGCATTCGCCCCGGAAGCAACCACAATGCTATTCTCTCCACGCTCATCAACAACAATGAAGGCAACACCGGTCGGAAAATCAGTATCATGAAAAATGTACCGCGTATTGATACGTTCTTCTTTTAACAGTTTTATTCCTTCTTTGCCAAGTGTATCACTGCCAACTCTTGCAATAAAACTTACATCAGCACCGGCACGCACGGCGGCTACAGCTTGATTGGCTCCTTTTCCTCCGCCACCCTCTGAAAAAAAACCACCAATAATAGTTTCACCTGGACGAGGAATTCTTTTTGTTTTGATCGTTAGATCCGTATTGTAACTCCCTATCACAACAACTTTACTATTCATAATCAATGTTTACCAAATTCTGAGATAGCTATTTTATTGAAGCTTGAAAATTTTTCCAAATGTCTATAATATAAAAATATTCTTTTATCAAAATGAAAATCCTAGAGAAAACATGTGCACTTGCGTCAACTCGCCGAAGTCGACATAAGCGTAGTTGATCGTGCTGATTATACCACCAACCGTATAAGTAATTCCTGCACCAAATGTAAATTTCTGTACATCGTAGTTGAACTTATATCCGCCGCGGACAAAAAACATTCCATCAAAAGAATAACTTACACCAAGATGAAATTTTTCACTCCCATCATTTGGGTGATCACCCTCCAATACTACAGTCAAAAGATGAGGACTTCTATCACCATCTAAAAAATCCATAGCTATGCCAGCTCGGAAATCCAGCGGCATTCTTACATTGTCAGATTCTGTTTGGAATTCTTCACTCCATCTACCGAAACGCGAATCCGGTCCGAAATTTCTGGCAGTAATTGCGATTCGTAAACTTTTGAATCCCGTATAGTACATGGTCCCGAAATCCAATGACCAATTTCTCATTGAGTGCTCTGCGATTTGTTGCTGCATCCATCGAATGTTTCCGCCGACAGAAAGTTTATCAGTGATTTTTCTTGCAAACGAAATTCCAGCTACAAAATCGTTTGCCGTAAACATTTGTCCGGTGATGAGAGGAGTTGTACCACCAGTTCCAACAGGAGAATTTATCGTTTCAGGAATATCTCCATAATCGAGCATTGCAATGCTCGCTCCTACAACACCAATTTGACCGAGGTTGAATGCTACTGCTATTGATTGATGGTTAATATCAGCAATCCATTTCAGAACATTTACCTGAACATCAATGTTCTTCACATCGGAAAGTGCAGCCGGATTGCCGAACACTGCGCTGGCATCTCCATTGGAAAGTGCCGTATACGCTCCACCTAATGCTGCCTGTCTCGCATCCCCGTTGATTTTCAAGAATTGCCATCCTGATTGTCCAGCACGTCCAATATCTCTTGGCGAAATTCCAGATTGTGCTTGAACAAAAGCAATCCATAAAAAGAAGTGCGCGAACACTAATTGAAATATTTTTTTTACCGAATACATATTAGATTGTTCTCCGTTACTTCACTATTGCTAATTTGCCAATGTACGATTCACCTTCATGTCCAGGGACAAGTGATTCGACACGGTATATGTAGATCCCAGGTGCAACTCCAAGGGTCCATTTATTCAATTGATAATCCAATCGTTTTATGCTTCCCCATGCTTCTGAACCGCTGCCATCATTATGATCGATCTCTTGAATAATGTCCCCTGTTAGTGTGTAGATTTTTATCTTGCAAATTGCCGGTATACCTATGAATTCCAAACGGTAACGTTCCCCTGTTCCTGTTAAATTGCTGTGCTGACGGAACGGATTCGGAACGACATACACATTCCTAGGAAACTGTAGATTGGGTGCACGTAATGGATATATTGGAAATCGCGTGTTATTTACTTTACCGCTTTCGTTACCGTTTATGTCATAACTTGTCACGCAATAATAATTGCCTACACCAAACGGCACATCTCTATCTATATACCGAATCATATTGTTCACCAAAACAACGGAATCCTTTTTAATACCCGCTACAAGAGTCCATGGACCTATAGTGAAATAGGTAGACCTATATACTCTGTATCCTGCAACATCATTTATTCCGGTTTTGGGATCTTTATATGAAGAAGAAATCGGTGGCCAATAAATATTTATTTGTCCCGGTTCGGTTGTAATAGTGAGACTGTTTTCCCCGTTTGTAGGCGTTGGCGGAGGAAAGACAACAGGTAAATAATTATTTGCAAATAATTTTCGGGCAGCACGGACATGGGCAAGCATAGAATCTAGCGATGCTGTCGCCATCAAGTCGATGTTGTCAACACCGCCTTCTACAATTTTAGCACGATCCATTTCTCCCATCACTTCAGCGTACACAATCTTCACAGAGGCAAATGGAGTGAGAGATAGTGGACCGATACTCACCAAATATTCAGGACGTCGTTCATATTTATTTCCTCCTTCACCTCCACGTGCGCGCGCTTCATCCCATGATAGTCGCGGTTGTTGGTGGGTCATTACTTCTTTAACCCGTGCATGAGAAGATGAACCCTGAATAAATATTTGGTCTACCGTGCTCGCTCCTTCAGTTAGACCCTGCCCAGTATGCTCAAGTATATTCTGAAATACCTTAGCGCCTGCTGAGTCCAATACTGCAACTGTAAAATATCCCGGCGCATCAAGTTCATGATCGCGAATTCCTTGCTGGTAGATGTCGCGTGCATCTCCTATGTCTCCTCGTAATGGACCAACACCAAAATTATAGACGATTGGAACTTCATTCTGCCAGTTGAATCTTTGATGATCGTAAAAATAAAATAACTTCTCCGTCGGATTCCATCCGTATTTTTCATCTCCTCTACTGCCTGAGCGCTGCGTAATGCGTAGTCCGTATCGCACCCCAAAATACATGGAATCAACCGATGATAATTCGTTATTTGTGATTGTTACCTCATGAATGATGAAGTCGCTCAACCCCGGATAACTCCATACCATACTACGCTGCGCAATATCCACATTCAGACCATTTACATGATGAGCACCCGTAACTATCTCTTCTCCGGCAATCCCGATATTTTCAAGATTATAATTTTTTGTCATTGTTGCTTCTTCGATCGGGAAGAGATCCTGTCCTGACGGGAAAAATCTTGAATTAATGGTATATGATGATGCAATATTCTGCCGTACACCATAGATCGCATACCCCACAGCCTCAGCGTAGTTCAGCGCATCATTAACATTTGTTGCTTTAGAATAGCCGGGATAATCGATTGTATGAAATCCGTTCTCTGTTTCGGTCGGGTCTCCGTACTGAAGAGAATTCCAAACAGTTGCCCATAGTTTTCCTCTTTTCAGAGTTTGTTTTCCCCAAGTCACCTGTGCATTCACTGCTTCTGAAAATACCAACGTAAGAATTATCGCAGCGATAAATTGTTTCATGTTTATTTTTTGATAATTCACCATTCACCTTTATTAAAATTTGAACGAAAGTTGAAAATAGATTTTTTGTGGTGGAACTTCATATGAATACCATTCCCAAATGTTCGGCTCAGAAAAATCGGCAGTCTTTGGAAGTCTTTCACTATTAGGCAAATTGGGATTTTCCAAATAAAACCTCAGTCTGTCTCCGTCCAGCAATCGCAGAAATTTAGAGTTAAATAAATTTTTGATATCAACACTGAATTCGGTTTGCAGTCCCATGATATCAAAACTCTTAGATACTTTGAGATCGATCTGATAATAATTAAACCATCTCATGTTATTCGGTTCTGTTGAAAGATCTCCGGGTGGGTGGTAAGTATATTGATCACCCAATCTCCACCAGAAATTCAAATAAATGCTCATGTCGCTCAAAGGTTTAAATCCGGCAATTTCCGGTCCTTCATCTTTGTTGAACATGAAACTAGCCCATCCCTTGATACGCTGAGAATTACTCCAAGCCCCCCTTCCTTGTCGCAATCCTTTTGGTATGTCCACACTCTGTGAACCAGGTTCATATAATCTACTGAAGCCTACTTCACCGTCGAACGACCAATATATTTCATGACTCAATCCAAAATTGAATACATCGCTGAATCGCGAATCGAGTTTTGTTTCGATACCGCGTACATCGGAATATCCCGAATTGCTTACCATTAATGCTTTGTTTGCACTATGTGTCGCCGCATACACTCCCGTGATAACATCCGCTTCACCCGACGCATCTTTATAATAACCAGTCATATCAAGTTTCAAGACATCGGCAATATTGTAATCAACACCAAGCTCATACTGTATCGTTCGCTCATATCCTAATTCCGGATTACCATAGTATCCCTGCCATTCATCCATATATGTAGTTTGTTTTGCATAAGGATTCAGAATGCTGTCCCAAGAAGTAGTATTGTAATTCACGAATGGGAAGCCGAACATTTTCGTCCATGACGGTCGTTGATAGAAATGTCCGTATACAAAATGGAGAACAACATTCTCGCTGATAGGATGTGAAATACCAATTCTAGGAGCGATTGCAATCTTTAATTTTGTTCGTTCTCGTTCGGGTGTTCCAGGAATTCCCAAGGGAGCTCCCAGATCATGTCCGGGTGTTGCAATTTCGTAAGCAAGCGGGTCAAACATATTTTTCGGTGCACTTCTGTTTTGATTAAAGAAATCTCCGCGTATGCCGATGTTCACGACCAATCCGGGAAATTCTATCTTGTCCTGCACATACAAATTTCCTTCGTAGGGATTTCCATCAAAAATATTCATTGAATTATTTCTGCCGCTTTTTGATTCTGCAGCAAAATTCTCATAATAAAAATCGTATGTCTTAAATGTAAATCCGGTTTTTATATTATGCACTTTAGTAATTTGATTCGTGTAATCACCTTTGATCTGATACGATTCTGACCTATTCTTTGTCCATGTATGGTAGTATGACTGGAGGGTATAGCGAGGAACCATTGAAATAACATCAGGTAACCAGACAGAATCCGGAATACGACCTTCTCTGTCCGAACGATCCAAGTTGTCTTTAAGATAACTTAACGTCACCTCATAAAAAGATTGATCGTTCAATACATGAGTCACTTTCCCATATAATTGTGACCACCTTCTCAGTTCAGGCCATTGTCTAAAGGCTGCCCCGAAAAGATTGAATTTTGCTCTTGCATATTGTTCATCGATTCTCATAGGAGCCAACCATGCAGCTTCCTGTCCCATTTCTGATGTGTTAAGATTTGATGAAGTATAATCTGCACTTTCATATCCACCGATAAATCCTCCGATACGAAATTTTAATTCGGGAGAGAACTTGTAATTAACATACCCTTGAATATTAAATTCTGGATTATAATGGATCGCTTGTGGAAATATTCCTACTCCTTGTTTGAATCTTCCTGAGGCAAGGAAACTTAAATTTTCTGTTATTCTACCATACAGCGTTCCTTCATATTCATATTCAGGACGCTCGGCATACTTTCCCAGCACGTCGTTCGGTGTTGTTTGTTTTCGCCAGGCTCCAAGCAGTGAATCTGGTTTCATATGATAGAATCTGCTGTTGACATCCTTCGACTGGAGAGTCCAATAATCTAATCCAGTGCTAAGGTAATCGTTATTTTCTTGGCTGTACATATTCCTGCCGAAATGATAAACACCAGCGGGACGCATTCGTGTTATTACAGTACCGTGAATTCCTTCAGGTGCTTCCTTGGAAACAATGTTAACAACAGCAGAACGTCCTTCTCCATACTCAGCATTATAACCGCCTGTCAATACGGCAATCTGTTCAATGGTAGAGGTATTAAAACCTGAATAATTATCTGAAACCAATCCGCTGTTGACGGAAAGATTGTCTATCATATAAACAGCCTGTACTATGGAACTACCGCGAACAAATCCTTTTGTTGCTCCACGTTGCCATGCTAATCTTGAATTATCACTAAAAATTCCTGCTTGCGTTTCAAGTACATCCTTGATTGTTCGAAGTCCAGAAATATCCAAGACCTTACTCGTTACTATTTGTTCGCTTGCTGTGAGATCTTTATCAACCACCGGGCGATCAGCAATAACAAGAACAGTCTTTTGTTCAATTAGTAATTGATCAAGCACAAAATTTTGTATTGTTGTTCTGTCAATAATAATGGAGACATTGCTCTTATTGATCTTTTCATATCCGATCATCGATACTGACAATGTGTATGTACCAGGAGGAACATTTAAGATGAAGTATTCACCATTTAGATCAGTTGAGGCCCCTATCTTTAACTCTTTAACGATAATGTTTACACCAACGAGCGGTTCGCCATTTGCTTTATCAGTTACTCTTCCTGAAATCTTTCCGGCGTTTCCAGCCAAACAAATGCTTGAAAACATTACAGTTATTACAATACCAGCTAGGATCTTTTGTGTTAGGTGTATTAATGAAGTTTTCATGCAATATCCATTTGATGAAACTACTCTGTTGTATTTTCAGTTTTTATAATATGCTTGATGTTCATTAGCATTGAGATGCGTGTAACAGAACTACGTATGTTTAATTTAGGTTCTAACAATACTTTTCTTCGTTCATCGTTAGGATTTTTCATCCGGCGATACAACAATGCAACTGCCATTTCAGCCATTTTTGTCACTGGTTGTTCAACTGCCGAAAGGGCTGGAGATAGATAGGAGGCAAAGATTGGATCATCAAAAGTAACAAGAGAAAGATCGCGGGGAATAGTAATATTATTTTCTCTGCATGCTTCAAGTGCACCAAGAACAATCAAATCTCCGGCAGTAAAAATTGCTGTTGGCGGATTTGAAAGTTTGAGCAACAATTTTGTTTCCAAATAACCGTTAAGCGATCGAAAGTCGTCACCTACAATCAAACGTTCATCAATTGAGATTCCAGCATCAAGAAGAGCACTTTTGTACCCTTGCAAGCGTGTTTCATTTGCATACGTTCCAGGTAGACCTTGAATGAAAGCTATGCGGCTGTGTCCTTCTTTGATAAGATAATTCACTGCTAGCAACGATCCTTTCACATTATCAACGCTTACGGAATCAACATCAAATGCATCGAAACAACGATCAATCATTACAAAAGGAATTTCTGAATTGCGAATTTTTTGTAAATGGGAAAAATCTTGACCAACAGACGCAATGATCAATCCATCAACACGTTTTCCCAATAAACTTGTTATTGCTGAACGCTCAATAACAATATTTTCATCAGAGTCGTACACAATAAAATTGTATCCATGTTTTCTTAGCTCTGTTGCAATATTCTTTATCATAGCAGAAAAAAATGGATTTGATATATCAGGAACTATGACACCAATTTCATGTGTTTTTTGAAGTCGCAATCCACGAGCCAACGTATTTATTCTATACCCGAGATCTTTTGCAGTCTGTTTTATCTTCAGTTGGGTCTCTTCACTTATTTTGCTTTTATTTGATTTATCGTGAAGCACTCGTGAGACTGTGGAAATAGAGAATCCAGTTTTTTCAGCAATATCTTTTAAGGTAGTTATCATAGTTTGTTTAATAAAAGTTTTTGTATATCATAAGTATTACAAATTATGCAATCGATTGTGTTTTGTTTTATTGTTGATATTTCTAATAATTTGATATTACATGCAATCGTTTGCATAAAAATGAATAATTATTCCCTTTTTGTCAAGGATGAAAAACTAATTCGTGTGGTGTATATAGTGAACATGTAATGTTAAAAGTCAAATTATTTTGTGTCCATTTTCAAAGTCTAAACAGTCAAAAAGTTATCCTTTTATACAAGAAACTATAACTTTACTCTCAAAAAATTATGTATTAAAGCTAATTGTGTCCAAATTTTTTCCAATTTTTATCTTGGTTGAAATTTAAACACAATCTCATCTAGGAATCATCTCCATCTGGAATTGACCCGAAATTCTAAACAGCTTAATTAATGATTATCTTATTCAAGGATAACTATTCCCTATCTACCACATCAGGCTGCAAATGAAAATAAGATAATTTAAATTAATATTATTAAATAGTGGCTGATATCACTCAGGAATAAAAACTATAATACTAGTATTATTGACTTTAGTAGTTTAGAAATGTTCTGTAAGAGTTCTATCACTTAAAGAAAATCTTATCCACATCCAAAACATTTATTTTGTAACTAATGTAATTTTTTCCAGTAGGTTATAGAAAGAATAGTATGCTCTCCGATAATTACATTTCAGTCAATGAATTAAACGTTGCAACAAATGACGATGACTGAAAAGTGACCAACTACACCTACTACATCCTAATAAGCCGTCTACACAGACTCCTAAAAAATAAAAAAGGCTTAAAACGATTTGTTCTAAGCCTTTGGCGGAGAGTCAGGGATTCTCTTCCTCGGAGAAAATGTTGAAAATTCAGCCTATAAACGCAACTTTTCAGAATGTTGTGACCATTTTGTGACCGACTCATTTAGAAATACAGCCAACGACGCCGTCTTCACAGAACTTTATTGATCAAGTTCATTAGGGGTACTATTTTTTACTTTCGAAAGCGCTTTTCTGAACTTCGCTTTATTTGCTCTGACAGCTCTCGAATGAATATACTCTTCGGTTGTAATAGCTGATATTTTTTCAGCCAAGGCCGAGGAGACTAATTGATTAATTGAAGTATTTTCTTTTTTCGCTAAGTCTCTCGCTTTTCTATGTAAAGATTCCGGTAACCTCAAACTAATTGAACTCATTTTATATCTCCTATTATTCTAAAAAACTCTTTTGGTGTTAACGCATTTATTCCAAATCTATCTATTCCTTCAAAATCATTTTTATTAAACGTAATTATATTATCACTTTCTGATTCTACGGCTAATTCGAGAATCATATCATCTTTCGGATCCTTTAAATAAGGTCGCCATAGATAGTATATTTCCCTTTTCTTACCTATGTAACATATATAATCTAAAATAGCTTCAATATCACTATGGTCTAATCCTATTTTGGATTTTTCCCTTTTGATAGCATCTTCATATTCCAAAATCAGCGGGACAGAAATACTCATATGAAATCTCACATCATCAATAATGGAAAGTAGTTTAAATGAATATCCATTTCTTGATTTCAGCGCTGATACAATTACATTCGTATCAATAACAATTTTATACGTTTTCATGATGGTATTATATACAATACCACAATTATTGTCAAATATATTTTTTGCTTAGCTGTTAAGAATGTTGTGATCAAATTGTGACTAAGGTTTTATTTTCCTAAATATATAATAGTTCCCTAGCCGTATTAAAATTTCTTTTTTCAGAGACGGATGGAATTTTGAATATGAACACTAGTGGAGTCGGAGTTATTAAAAACAAAAACCTCGAAAACAGTATTCATTTACTATAATCGAGGTTTAATATTTTGTTGCGGAGAGTCAGGGATTCGAACCCCGGAACAAAATGCTGTGTTATTAACTTAAATATGCAACTTTTTGAAAAGCTGTGACCATTTTGTGACCGAGATTTTATTTTTCTTATCTATATCTATACATCCTAATCAGTAATAGAATTTCAAATAGTCATAAATATTTTTTTTATATAAAGATGGAGTTTTGGATAATTACATGGTTTATTTATTTAGTTAATTATCACTTCTCTGCATCGAACGAATACTCTAGTCTTTTCAAACGTCTCAGAACAGAATCAAAATATTTTTCTTTTAATTCATCAGGAAGAAATGATTTTTTTATGAGAATATCTATACTCTTCTCTTTGTTCAAAAACTTTCCGTAGATCTTTTCTATTCTAGTTTTACTAATTCCTATTTTAATACCAAATTCATAAAAATCATCTTTGGCATATTTAGTCCCATATTTAAAAGATTCTGTCATAAAGTCATCCTTAAATAATTCCAGTGCAGTGTCACCTTCATTAGGAATATGTATAGATGTATTTAAAAGATCGTACGCCGGCGTTAATATATAATCACCAAACTCAATATTTCTAAAAACAGAAAAGTTTTTCAAATGAGCATCACCATTGCTTACTAAATAATTAAAGATAACTAATGAGTAGAATCTTTCTATTTCTATTGGATAAGCATTAACATACTTTTTCATTAGCTCGGCAATCCCTTCATACGAGAAATCATACTTGTAATTTTTTCCAGAATTGTCTTCTGTCTTACCAGCTACTTGTGCAAAGTCTTCTTGCAATAATTTAGTTCCATCAGGTAATACATCAAACCGTTTTACTATGTAAGCCGGTTTTTTATCCTCAAATTGCATAAATGCATTTGGAGGTATATTGATTTCAAATAGCTGACTTGCTAGTTGCATTGTTAAATGTTCATTTGCAGGTATTGCTTCTAAATAATTAAGCGTACCAATTGGAGTTGGTTTTAATATATACTCACCACCTATGTCTGTTAATACTAATTTTAATTTCTCAAGTTTTATCGAGTGTTTAATTTGAATCCCGGATATTGATAACCGCTCACTCTGGCTTAATCGCACTGCATTAAACTCGGGTTGGGAAAAAGGAAGAATATGGCTTACTTTTTTCCCGTTGAATAATTTTTTAAGACATGGATTGCAGAAAGTTTCGTATCCTTCTTTTAAACAGCTTGGACATACGTTCATTGTTAAATCACCTCTTTTACGGAAATTGCCCCAATCGTATTACTTGCGGTTTTTATGAGTCTTGTAAAATGGTCATTCTCATCAATCTTTAGTTTCCTACACTGTAAATATTTTTGATCACCTTCAGCTAATAACCCAAAGAAAAATGGAAATAAAATCTTCGACCGGTGTTCTAATTCAGTTTTAGGTAATGACAGACTAATAGATGGCTTTGTTCCATCGTTAAAATATTTTTCATCATATTGAAATATATATTCTTGATTTGTGTAAATTAAATACCCAGCTAACTCATTGTTATAATATATTTCTGCTTGTTTTTTCATTAGCTCTTAGCTTTGATTTCGATCTGTAGTCCTAAGACATTCAGAATTTTTTCTAGATTTCCTATGCTCGGGTTTCCTTTTCCATTCTCTATATCAATTAAATAACGTAATCCAACTTTAGCAATCTCTGCTAAATCTGCCTGTTTAATATTGAGAAGTTCCCTTCTTTGCTTTAATATCTTACCGAGATCTTGTTTATTCATCGTCTAGTTTTAATTGGTTAAGTGCAGTATAACGCATATATATACAAAAATATAGTTGAAAGATTAAATTGTCAAGCATAATATGCAATATATTACATTATATGTTATATTACTATTGAATGTGCAGTATAATGCTCTTTTATACCATAAAAAACAAAATAATGACAGCTATTTACTAATATGTGTATTATAATGCACATTTAAAAATTAATAATCGATTAATTCAACTTTAAAAAAAACTACTACATAATATCTTGAGTTTTTATAGCAAAGAATTTGTGGCTATTCTTTATTCCATCCGCATTATAAATAACGATTGGGGCCTGAAATCGCTATTTTCACACTTCTCAAAATAACACGTCAAAACCTATCATGCTTAAATTTTTGATTAATTTCTTCAGAGCCAGAACCCAATTACAGTTTGAAATCGTTTTTCTAAAGAAACAACTCGAAATATTGAATCGATCAAATAAGAAACTTCAAATACTGAATCGTGATCGGTTATTCTTTACCGTTATGAAAAGGATCTTCGGTAATTGGAAAGAAAGTCTGGTTATAATCAAACCAGAAACAGTAATAAATTGGCATCGAAAAGGTTTCAAATTATACTGGGGTTGGAAGAGCCGACATACTCGAGGAAGACCGAAAATCTCAAAAGAGCAAATCGATCTTATTAAGCAAATGGCTAAAGATAATCCTCTCTGGGGCATTCCACGTATTCACGGTGAGATCATGAAACTCGGGTTCGATATTTCTGAATCAACTGTTATGAGATATGTTACGAAAAAGAACGGCAGAACATCTGGTCAACGATGGAAAATATTTCTTAAGAATCATTCGGCTGAAATTGTTTCAATAGATTTTCTAACTGTGCCAACTTACAATTTTAAGCTAATGTATGTCCTCATTTTTCTTTCACACGAGAGAAGAAGAATCATTCACTTTAACGTTAGTTCTCATCCAACTTCTGAATGGTCAACTCAGCAACTAAAGAATGCTCTATACGATTCAGATAGTCCTAAATTCCTCATTCGTGACCGTGATACTAAATTCGGTAGTTTATTTTCACAGACCGTTTCTGATTGCGGCATCCGAGAAATTGTAACTGCTTATAGATCTCCTTGGCAGAACGGATACTGCGAGAGAGTGATCGGAAGTATTAGGAGAGAATTTCTTGATCATGTAATCGTTATAAATGAAAATCATTTGCGAAAGCTTCTGAAGGAATATTTTCATTACTATAATTATCAGCGAACTCATCTTGGACTTGAAAAAGATTCACCAGAGTCTCGGCCGGTTCAAGTCATTGGTAAAATAGAAAAGATGGCTGTCGCCAACGGATTGCATAATTACTACTACCGGAAAGCTGCTTAAATAATTCTCAGAATTTTTCCCTCTGATAAAGTCTTTAGTGATCGATGCATCTTTATATCTGGTTTCAGAAAAATCCCATCTATCATAGTAATTCTGGTATAAAGTTCTGTCTCTACTGTCTGAATTTTACGATCTACCTTCCGAAATTCAATTCATACTTCAATTTATATTATCATTATTAGCTTCGTTTTGAATAATGAATATGGACAAGCGATAGAAAGGAATGGTAGACAAACAAATATTATGTTGCTTAAATTAATTGAACAAGAGAAAGAAAAAAATAAATCGTGAAGATGAATTCTTAACATGCAATAATTTCTAACAATTCTCTTCTTGTATTTCCACC
>QYQI01000139.1 GCA_007280825.1 Ignavibacteriales bacterium
GACTTAACATTAATCCAAGAAGTCCAATTGAATCAATGAAGATAATTTCATGCTGAGCTTTAACCTTAGTTTTGAAACAACAGCGAAATAGGTAGGAAAAAAAAGTTCATGATACTTTTGTATAAGTACACTCTGCAAAGAAAATAATTCTAAAGAACTGATTCATTCTTTTGTTAGACAATAATTATATTTATTGAGTAATCATTTTAGAAAAATATTGTTTAGAAAAAATAATTTAGAACTCAATAGAAAGGTAGTTTAGGAGTTAGTTGGTTACAATTAACATTTACATTTTATTTGAAATGATATTTAATTAGTTAAATTAGCATTAGTAAACCCCCAAAAAATGTCTGCAATTGTAGCTTGTGATATAGTCCTCCTACCTCAAGAAAAAGTGATTTTTCTTTAAAAAATATGTTGACAAGTAGATTTTGAATTCATATTTTGTTGTTGTCCTTGGTAAGGACATAGAAAAAATATTGTGAATATGCTCAAATTATCGTTGTTGTGTGTGATGGAAATAGATGAAAATCTATATTCATTTTATTTTTTTAAAGTAAAACCATAGATCAATTAACATAAGCACATAAAATAAATGAAGTTAAGTTTTTATCTCGACGGAGAGCCCGCCTTGTCTGACGACAAGGCGAGGCAAGCCCGCTTCGACTTGATGAACGCAGTGAAGCGAGGCGAGCCAGCTTCGACTTGATGAACGCAAGTGAAGCGAGGCGAGTGTGTGAAATTAAACAACAAAGTAAAAACAAAAACAAAGGAGGATATACATGCAAGAACTCTTACCAACTTAAGGACGTTAGAGTTTTTAATGCCCGCTTCGACTTGATGAACGCAGTGAAGCGAGGCGAGTGTGTGTGTAATACTGAATTTTATTTTAACTAATTAATAGGAGATTCAAATGAATCTGAAGAAAATCTTTTTGATGCTTACGTTCTTTGTTCTTCTTGGAACAACGGCGTTTGCGCAAACGTATGTAAGCGCTACAAATGGCGATGATACGTTCGGTAATGGTTCTGTTGCAACACCATACCGTTCTATCACCAAAGCCGTCACTGTTCTTAATGGTGTTGGTGGTACTATCAGCGTAGAAGCTGGCGTTTACTCAACAGCTTTAACTGGTGAGACCGGTGGTGCGCTTACAATTAATGATGCTGGCAAAACCTACACATTTGTAGGAACATCAGTCGGTGTCAACACAACAGTTTCAATCGCTGCCGGTTTTACATTAACAACCGGTACTGTTAACATGGGTTTAACAGGAACAGCGGCTTTTAATTTTGGTACTGGTACAATAACTTTAACAGCCGGTGCTTTGAACATAGCAACAGCTAATTTTGTGCTTGCAAGCACTGCCGTCTTAACTATAGTTAACGGTACACTTAACACAGTGCCTACAACAGGTGCTAATCTAACAGTAAATTTCACGGGTACAGCTGCAGTATCTTCAACATCTGCATTCTTACCTTCTAGTATTGGCGCAGGCGTTTTAACAATTAACAAAGCTTCAGGCGCTATTACAATTGATAACACTTCTTTAACTTGTGGTGGAATTGCAATAACTAACGTTGCAACAGTTACAATTAACAGCAACATTACTTCTACGGGTGCAATAGCAGTCAGTGCTGCTGCTACAGTTAATTTGAATGGTAATATTACAATGGGTACTGCTACTTCCGGTGCTCAGGTTGATATTACAAATACAACTGGTACAGTTTCTATCGGTGCAAGTTCTGCTAATACTCTTACTTTATATACAACAGTTACAGCTGGTACAGTTGGTACAGACGCAAATGTTGGTGAAGTTAAAAATACTGGCGCAGGTACAATTGTAATTAATTCAGCTGTAACTGAAAATATTAAAAATACAGGTACAGTTGCTGATGCTGGTGATCAGACAGCTCTTGTAGTTACTCTTCCATTATTTAGTAGTTCATCAACCGGAAGCATTACGGTTAATGGAAACGTAACTTTCAATAACACAAACGTAATTGGAAGTACTAGTTCAACCAACCAAGTAGCTCATACAGTTACTTTATCAAATACAGGTGCAGGTACAGTAGCAATTGCGGGAAGTATTACTACTCCTGCCTCTGGTTTAGCATGGGCTACTCCTGCTAATGTTTTCATCAATGTAAAATTAGTAAATACCGGCGGTGGTGCATTCACAACAAGAAGCGCAGCTTTAAGAGGCGCTGCTGGTACTACCGGTATAACCAATGGTACGGCTGCAGGAACAATGACTTTAGGTCAGGTTGGCGATACTTTTACAGCTTCATGGGACATTGTAAACGATATCGTGGGATCTACACTAACATTAAACGGTACAGGAACTCTTGCTGGTGCATTAACAAACGGTGCAACATCTGCATCCGCAGTTGTTCTTGGTGCTAACCAAACAATTTCAGGTATTGTTACAGTTACAACTGGAACTATTCGATTAAATGCAAATACACTTACTCTCAGCGGAACAGGTGCTGGAGTTTTAGTAAACAGCGGAGACATTTTCTCTGCAGCTTCAGGCGCAACAGGTTCTGGCTGGGTTAAATTTACAGGTGCAGCTCCAACCATGACTGGCACCGGAGCTATGCCGAACGTTGAAGTTGCAAATGCTACATCTTTTGCTTCAGCATCAGGCAATGTATACTGGGGTGAGTTTAAAACTTCAGGTGCCGGTACTGTTACAATTGGCGGCACTTCTGATATTAAAGGAAATTTAACTGTAAATGGTGCGGGCACTATTACTATTAACGATGCTGGTAACGCTGCAACAACTGTACGCGGCCAGGTTAATATGAATTTAGGTAACATTACATTGGGTACAGCCGGTTTAACAGTTACAGGCACATTCAATATGTCTGCAGGTACTTTTACTTTTGCCACACATACATTAACACTTATAGGAAACTTCAACAGAACAGGCGGTACAATTGATGCAGCCGCTGCCGGTACTGGTACTTTGGCTTTTGCAGGTACAACAAGCCAGACTTTTACACCCGGCACACAGATGAACGTTTATAACGTTACGGTTACTAATACTGGTAACTATTTACTAAACGTTGTTACAGATGATATTGTTACGATTAACGCTTCTTTGATTGTATTGAACAATTTTACAATCACAACAGGACAGGTTGCTTTAGGAACAGCTAATATAAGAATGGCGCAAACCGGTGCGGTAAGCGCAAGATTTACAAATAACGGACGCGGATATACATCAACCGGTATCGGCGGTATTATATTCGAAGGCGTTGGAACCAATACCGGCGCAGCTGCTGACGGCTGTGTAATTACAGGTTCACAACCATTCTCAAACATCTATGTTAGATTATCCACCCCTGCTAACAATGTATATTGCCTTGGAGCAGTTGTAATTTCCGGGACAGTTACATTAGATGGCGGAGGTATTATATGGAATGCAGCAACTGAAGCTGGCGATGCATTCACAGCAAGTACTTTAACTCTCAATCAGAGTTTAACAGGAACAGCTTACCCAACAGTAGTTATCAACACTGTGAACACACATGGTTCACCATTCTTAGTTGATGGTGCAGATGGCGGTGCTGTTGCTTTAGCTATTACTACATTGTATAACTTGACCTATTCCGGCAGTTCAGCCGCTACATTGACAGCTACAGATTTTGTTACAGCAAAAGTTAACAACTTCTCATTAGTTCAAGGAACTGGTAAGACTATTCAAGTATTAGCCGGACCTATTGCTATTGCCGGTAACTTGAATGTTGATCCTCTTGAAACTTTGAACTTAGCAAACATCGGAGCTCGTGTATTAACAGCAAGCGGCAATACTGCTGTACATACCGTTAACGGTACAGTAACCGGCGGTACACTTGCTATTACAGGTAATGCCGCAACCTTAACAGGCGGTGTTGGAACAGGAAACGTTTCTTCGGTTGCTACTTTAACAGTAACAAACGCATCAGGCACATTCACTTCAACAGGAATGAAAGTTCTTGGTGATGTTACTATTAATGGCGCTGCTCTTGTATCAAATATTACATTAAATTCAGCCACTGCAACTTTGACTACATTTACAAATACTGCCGGCACAACAACGTTGAATTTAAATTCAACAGCAGTTTCTGCGGGCGGTAACTATACAGTTACAGCGGGTTCTGTAAATTTAACTATGAACGGTGCTGCTGCCGGTACTGCCACAATTGGCGGTACGCTTAATGTTAATGGCGGTACATTAATTCTTGGTTCACATGTATGGGTTACAGGCGCTGTTACACATGACGGAACTAGTGTTATTGCACTTGGCAATTTTAATTTAACTCCAGGTGCCGCTTATACACACAATAATACAGCAACATTCACAGCTGGTACAGGTAAACTTATCTCTACCGGTGCTGGTGTAATAAACTATACATTCACAACAACCGTATCAATTCCCAACTGGACAGTTAATTCAGCCGGTACAATTACTTTTGTAACTGCCGGTGCAACAGTATCAGGTATTTTTACGCATACACTCGGTGCTATTGATCTTAATAGTCTACCTCTTACGATTTCAGGTAACACATATACCTATACAGCAGGAACGTATGCAAATACTGGTACAGCTGCTACAGGCGTTGTTAATTTAACAGGAACAGCTCTGAACATTACTTCTTCTGGTACTCCTTCTTACGAGTATTTGAATGTAAATTCAGATGCAGGAACAGTTACTTTCAAATCTAATAATGCAACTGCACGTACATTTACTGTTACTAAAACATTTACACATACAAAAGGTAACATCGTTTTAGAAATCAACGATCTCGTTCTTGGCGATAACGGTGCTGCAAATGCTCAATATACCGTTGTTTCTACTGCTGGCACGGTTACAGGTACAGCAACAGGCGCTAATTTAGGCGAGGTTGCATTTACTGGTAATATTGCTGCAGTTCAGAATTTATCATTAGGTGCAGATTATTCTATTCAAAATTTAAGAATTGCAAATTTTGCTCATACTTCAGTTTCAAAAGTAGGAACTGCTTCTAAAATTCTTACAGTCGGCAGCAACTTTGGATTGGGAGATGATTTTACTTTCCTAACAACTTCTACATTAGTTCTTGGTGCTGGCTGTACAATTACCAGAACCAACGGCGTATTTGATGTAGTTCCTACATTCGGAACAACAACAAACGTTGTTTATAGTGCTGCTCTTAATACTGGTAAAGAATTACCAGCAACAGGATTGAATGATCTTACAATTGACGGTGCGGTTGTTTTCGCAACTTCTGCCGGAAGCCCAACTGTTAACGGTACACTTTATATGACAAGTGGTACTATTGATTTAACAACAAATTCAAAAGTACTAACTTTGGCTTCGGGTGCAACAATTAACAGATCTGCTGGCGGATGGTTAGCTGGTACAGACGCTCCTACAGTTACAAGCTACAAACTTATTTATTCCGGTGCAGCTGCTCCTCTTACCCCAGCTGCTGAATTAATCTCTACCTCCTGCACAGATCTTACAGTATCTATGACTGGCGGCGGAGTTACTTTGACATCTAGCAAAACTGTTGGTAATTTCTCAATGAGTCCAACAGGCGCAGGCGCAGCTACTGTTTATTTTGGAGTAGGTGCTGATAATGCACTAATAACATTTACTACAACTGGTACTACAACAATTAATGCTGGTATCGTATCCACAATGGATGCTGCTGCTGCAAACACAAGTGCTTCAACATTTGGTGTTAACGGTTCTCTCGTAGTTAATGGCGGATCCTTCGGCGTATTAGGAACAGATAATGGTGCAGGCGCTGACGGAGGATTGAATGTTACGTTCGGTGGTGCAGTAGCTCAGAGTGTTACTTTAAATGGAGCTACAACAATTCCAAACATTACATTAAGCAGCACAGGTACAACAGCTGCTAATTCTATTATAAATGTAACGGGTGGCAATTTAACAATTACAAACTTATTGACCTTTACAAATGGTATTTTGAACATGGGTTCAAATACTCTTTATTTACCTCGTCCTACAGGTGCTGCAAATGGTGGTTTAGCATTTGACAGAAGTGCAGTAACAGTAGGTAAATTTGGTAACGTTGTTGGTAAAATTAGTCGTCCAGCAAATTCAAATGACGGCGCAGGCGCAACAAATGGTCGTTTCGAATTCCCATCGGGAACTTCAACAGGCGAATATCGTCCGACTGCAATTACCTTTACACCTGCCTATGTAGTTAACAATCCAGTTAGTATTGAAGTTAATCATATAGCTTCAACACCTGGTGGTACCGTTGGTCTGCCATTGAATGGCGGTAACGGTATAACAATTGGAAACTACGCTCCTTTCTATTGGTTAGTCAATACTACACCTACAAGCTTAAGTTCAACTCAGAACTTCGATATCGAATTTCAGGCTAATAATATAGGTGTTCCATATACTAGCGATCAATCATTAAGAATCGTTAGAAGACAGGATGGTAGTGCTACAACTAATGGTTGGTCAATGCAGGGAACTGCTGCTAACTATGCAAACTACCAGGTTGTTACGGGAGTAGATACTACTGTAGTTGCTAGAACAACATCTTCACAAGGTGGTTTGGTTGCTCAAGGCAGCCGTTTTGCAATAGGCGTTCCTTCAAGAGTACCAAGCTTTAACGCACCTGCTGTACCTACATCTACTGTAGCTGAAGGCGCAACTGCAATAATTCAATTTACAGCTGTTGGTCTTAATTCAAACGATGGTACAGTTACATATAGCAAAATATCAGGTCCTACATGGGCTTCATTAAACACAACAACCGGTTTGGTAACCTTAACTCCTGGTTATACAGATTATTCAGCTACACCTTATACGCTTGTAATAAGAGCCACCACGGCTACTGCTCTAACTGCTGATAAAACGGTTACTATTACTGTTACAAATACAGACCAACTTTCAACATGGGCTACTGCAACAACGACAGTTAATGCTGCAACTGCTACAACAAGTACTGGTGTTGCAAAAACCATTACTTATTCAGCAACAGATCCAGATGCTGGTGATGTAGTTACATACGAATATACTGTAACACCGGCAGTAAGTGCTGGTTCAGTTGTATTCTCAGCAACAGCAGGTACATTAGCATTCACACCAGCTTTTGCAGACGTTGCAAATTCTCCATTTACATTTGTTGTACGCGCTAAGAGCGGAACGCCTGCAGTTTATGCAGCAACAAATATTACAACTGTATTCTCTGTTACAAACACATATGCAAAGGGTGATGTTAACAAGAGCGGCGGTGTTACAAACGCTGACGCTGTATTAGTATTAAACTACCTTGTTGATCCGGTTACATATCCATTAACTGCAGAACAACTATGGTTAGCTGACTGCGACGCAAACGGTGTAGGTAACGGTACAGTTACAGCTTACGATGCAGCATCTATACTCAGAAAATCACTTCCGGTTGGTGGAGCTTTCTTACCTAAGACAGTTGCAGCAGCAGGAACGGTTTCATTCGGTAAATTCTCAAGTGACAAGGGTACCTTTACATTACCTATTACTTTAGAAAATACAATGGGTGTTAGCTCAGTTTACTCAGAAATTCAATTAGGCAGTGCAGTTGAATTCACTGGCGTTCAAGGAAGATTACCTGAAGGCTGGTTAATGTCTTCGAAATATGAAAATGGTACATTGAAAATTGCTATGGCAGGCCTAACTCCATTATCCGCTGGCGACGTAGCTTTAGTAAATCTATCACTAAAAGACAAAGATGCCAAAGCAAATGTTACTGGTAGTGTAATGTTGAACGATCAAATAGGTTCTTCTTTAAGTGCTCAGATAAAAGAAATTCCAAACGATTTCTCTGTTAGTCAAAACTATCCAAACCCATTCAACCCGACTACAAGCATTAAATACGGTATTCCTCAAAATGCTAGAGTTAACTTAACAGTATTTAACATTCTTGGTCAGTCAGTAAGAACATTAGTAAATGCTGAACAAGAATCTGGTAATTATACAGTTATTTGGGATGGAAGAAATGATTTCGGTGGTCAAGTTTCTTCAGGTATCTATCTCTATAGAATATCTGCAGGCAGCTTTAGCCATACAGTAAAGATGAACTTATTAAAGTAATTGCGTTTAGAATTTTAGGGCGGATAGAAATATCCGCCTTAGATTCTGATGCTTGAAAAAACGAACAATAAAAAAACTGAGGTCATAATGAGAAGTTTCAAAATAGGCGTTGTAAAGTTACTTACTGTAGTATTCGCAATGCTTATGTTAGGAACAAGTACGTTTGCTCAGGTTAGCGTCACGTTACCAAATGTTGCCGGCGCTGCCGGATCCACAACTACAGGCGCAATTACAGTTGGTAGTCTTAGTAATGTTTATTCATTTCAGTTCACTGTTACTTATGACAAAAGTAAGGTTTATCTAACAGGTATATCAACTACCGGAACTTTGTTAGCTGGTAACCCGGATCAACCTTATGCAACTGCAGACTCTGCAAACTCAAAACTTGTTGTAGCATGGGCAAGTGCAACACCACTTACTACTACAGGAGTACAAAATTTAATAAACATTAATTTCAAATTAAGAACGGGACTAAGTACATTACAATTTGATCCGTTGAATCCATTCACACTTAATAGCGGCGGTCCGTCAAATCCGGTTACAATAACAACCGGAACATCAACGGTTCCTGCTGTTTTTGTTCAAGGCGGCACTACTAATGTCGTTGCCGGTTCACCTTTTACTTTACCTATAACAGTTTCGACAGTAATTGCAGGGGATAATATTTACTCCTATCAATTTACTGCCACTTTTAATAAGTCTTTAATCAGTATTACAAGTGCAACAATAGACGGTACGTTAAGCGCAGGCGGTCAAACCGGATTTAATGTAAATACTACAGGAGTTAACGGAGTAGTTACATTTACTTATGCCGGGTCATCCCCAATTGTAAGTGCTAACGGAATGCCTTTACTTATATTAAATGGTACGGGAACTGCGGCTGGTACATCAGCTTTTACATTTACATCGTTCCAGTTTAACAATAATACCCCTACATCAATTGCAGCGGCCGGTTCAGTAGTTGTAGCAGCAGCTCCGGTTGTTAATGTAGCTCCTACATTAACAGTCTCAGCAGGTTCAAGTGTTAATGAGAACCAAGCTTTAGCTCTTACATTAACCGGCGCGGATGCAAATACAGGAGATGTTTTAACTTACTCTTATACTGTAAATCCTGCAATTGCAACAAACGCTCCAACATTAAACGCTTCAACCGGTGCCTTTACTTGGACACCAAATTATCAGCAGTCCGGTACTTATACTTTTACATTTAAGGTGCAAGACCAGGGTGGATTGTTTGCAACTGTTAACAGAGTAATTACTGTTAACAATGTAGTAACGCCACCATCATTTACAGTGACTGGCGCAGCACAGATGCCTAATTCATCTGTTGCTGGTGGACATTTATTATCATTTACTTACAAAGCAATTAGTGCTGAAGGTGATCCCATTACTTATTCATACACAATTACTCCTGCAGCAACTGGTGCAGCAGTAGATCCAACAACAGGTGTTTTCACATGGACACCTGCCGCTAATGCATCCGGATCGTTTCAGGTAATTGTATATGCAAGCAACGGTGTTTACACAACACCATCAAGCATAGCTACTGTAACCATTACAGCTAATTCACTACCGGTTTTTGCGGCAATTGCAGCACAGACCGGAACAGAGAACGTTGCTTTGGGTTTCACTGTAAGTGCAACAGACGCTAATTCAGATCCTATTGCTTATACTTATACTGTATCTCCGGCTATTGCAACTAACGCTCCAACATTGAACTCCTCAACTGGCGTTTTTGCATGGACACCAAATTATACACAGGCAGGAACATATACATTTACATTTTCTGCTAGCGATGGTGTCGGATCAGCAACAACTACTGTTTCTGTGGTAATCGCAAATCCAGCCACTACTCCTGTATTAACAGCCGTTGCTAATCAATCTGTTAATGGCAACAGCGCTCTTTCAGTGCAGTTAGCGGCTACAGATGTAGATACGGATAATACTTTAACATATTCATTCACATCAATTCCTGCAATTACCGGAAACGTTCCCGTAATCAGTTCAACCGGACTTTTTACATGGACACCGACTGTTGCTCAGGCAGGTGTTTATTTTGTAACGTTTAAAGTTGCAAATCCTAGTGGTACTTTTGCAACACAAACCGCAACTGTTACAGTAGTAAATTTAGCGCCAACATTGGCTCTTAATCCTGTTGGACCAAATTTCAGTGTAGGCGAAGGTTCAGCATTGACAGTTCAATTAGTGGGTGCAGATGGCAATACTGGTACAATATTAGCGTATTCATATACGGTAAGTCCTGCTATTGCAACAAATGCTCCAACCTTTAGCACGTCAACCGGTGCATTTGCATGGACACCAGCTGTAAATCAGAACGGTACATATACCTTCACATTTACAGTATCTGATGGTTTCCTTACTACAAGTGTTACTAGTGTGGTAACTGTTCTTAAAGTTAACTTAGCTCCAACACTTACTCTTAATCCTGTAGGACCAAATTTCAGTGTTAACGAAGGTGCAGCATTAGCTGTACAGTTAGTTGGTGCTGATGCAAATAGTGGTACAACTCTTTCTTATTCTTATGTATCCACTCCTGTAGCAACTGGTGCTACATTCAGCACATCAACAGGTGCATTTGCATGGACACCTGCTGTAAATCAGAATGGTACTTACAGTGTTGTATTTACTGTATCAGACGGAAGTCTAAGTGCAAGTGTAACTTCTGTAATTACGGTTGTTAAAGTTAATATAGCTCCTACATTAACATTAAGTCCCGTAGCTCCATATTCGGTTAACGAAGGCGCAACTTTGACGATTACATTAAACGGTGCTGATGTAAATACAGGTGATGTATTAACTTATTCAGTAACAAGTCCTGCAACATTACCTTCAGGCGCAACGCTTACAGGGAATGTCTTTACATGGACTCCGACATATGATCAAGGACAATCAGCGGCTTACTCGTTTACATTCAAAGTTGCCGATCAAGGTACATTATCTGCTACAGTAACTGCAAGTATTACGGTAGTTAATGTAAACAGAGCTCCTGTCTTTACGACAACTTTACCTGCAAATGTTATTGTTCCTGTTCATAAGGCTCCAAATCCTGTTTATTATCGTTTCACTTATGTTGCTACTGATCCTGACGGACAGCCAGTAACATACAGCCTCTTAGCAGGTACATCAAATATGAGTATCACTGCTGGCGGTGAATTCTCGTGGGCTCCAACTGCTGATCAAGCCGGAAAATCGTATGTAGTTACAGTTCAGGTATCTGACGGAACTATGACTGCTGTAACATCATCTACAATTACTGCAAGTTCAACAATTACAGCTGTTGAAGATTATGCTACCGGTGTTCCAACAGAGTTCAGCTTAATGCAGAATTATCCTAATCCATTCAACCCAACTACTTCTATTCGCTTTGCTATCCCAACAGAGAGTTATGTTAAGCTTTCTGTTTTCAATATTTTGGGACAAGAAGTTGCAGAATTAGTTAATAGCAGAATGGCAGCAGGATTCCATAAAGTTGACTTTAATGCTTCGAAATTGACTTCTGGTTTGTACATATACAAAATTGAAGCAGGAAACTTTGTGTCAGTTAAAAAGATGTTGTTAATGAAGTAATATATTTAGCATCATAACGATGTTAAGGAAAATGCCCCTGCTTTTAAGGGGCATTTTTTATTTAGTTTATAATTGTTCTTTGAATAATGACGCTTTGTGTCTTTGCTAGGATCCGGACAAAGTCGGATGACGAAGCGAACCAATTAATATTTTTAGTCATCGCAATGATAAGCTTGGTGTGACGAAGAATAAGTTTATTTAGTATTGAATACATTAATGGTTTACTATGGAGATTGAATCATGTATTTTTGTCATTGATGAATTATGAAAAATGAATAATTGTCATTCTGAACAAAGTGAAGAGTGCAAATTCAAAAGTTTCTAGTAATTAAATGAATTTTTCCAAAACGATTTCAGGAGGGAAAAATGAAACGTATTAATAGCTTATCTTTTATAATTGCAATAATTCTGATAGCATCAAAAATTAGTTACGCTCAGGTAACGCTAACACTCCCGACAGCTGTAGGAACACCTGGATCTGAGGTGATGGTACCTATAACTGTAAATGATCTTACGGGATTGAACATTTCCTCCTATCAGTTTCAAATTAATTATAATCCTGCTGTAATTAATATTACAGAAGCAAGTTTTGTCGGTACAATATCCGAAGGCGGCAGTCCCAATAATTATTTTGATAATGTTAACGGAAGATTTTATCCGTCATGGCTAAGAGCAGCTAATCAATCAGGACCGCGTCCGCTTGTCGGAAGCGGTGTTTTATTGTACTTCAAAATAAAATTCATGGCTGCTGGTAATACAACAATTACATATGGTTCAACAGGCGGTTACATCAGTGAGTTTGTTGGTACCTCATCTTTTACAATTACCTCCAATACAGGATCGGCTACTACGTCGTTGGTAAATAATCCCCCTGTATTTGATCCTGTCCCTGCAAAGACGGTTAATGAAGGAAGTCTCTTAACTTTTACGGTAAATGCAATTGATCCCGAAGGGCAAACTGTAACATACTCAACCGGAACTCTTCCAACTGGAGCTACTTTTAATCCTTCTACAAAAACATTTTCATGGACTCCTACATATGATCAAGCGGGTTCTTACACAGTAGATTTTAGAGCAAGCGACGGTAATTCAACAACAACTTTAACTGTGAATATTACCGTTGTAAATGTAAACAGAGCACCTACGCTTAATTTAAATCCCACGAGTCCCTACAATGTTAACGGAGGACAGTTACTTCAGATTGCTTTAGTGGGTTCCGATCCTGATGGGAATACACTTACATATTCGTATACTTCAACTCCGGCAATGACAGGCGCAGTACTAAATTCATCTACCGGTGCATTTAGCTGGACACCTACTTCAAGTCAGGCGGGAACTTACAATGTTACTTTCTCTGTAACGGACGGTTCTCTTAGTGCAACTGCTGCAGCCGTTATAACGGTTATAAACGTTAACGTTGCGCCAACATTAACTCTTACTCCGGTATCACCCTTCAACGTTTATGCAACACAAACTCTCAATATTCAATTGAACGGAGCGGATGCAAACATCGGGGATATTCTTACTTATTCTTTTACTACAACACCTTCAATTACCGGCGCTACCATAAATTCATCAACAGGTGCATTTACATGGACACCCTCGTTATCCCAAAAAGGTTCATATACAGTTACATTCAAAGTTACAGATAACGGCGGTTTATTTGCTACATCAGTCGGAGTAATAAATGTTAACAATGCAGCACCAACATTGGTGCTTAATCCCGTTGGACCTTCATTCAATGTAAATGAAGGATCGGCGCTAACTATCCAATTAGTTGGTTCGGATATAAATGTTGGAGATATTTTAACTTATTCATTCACGTCAACACCAGCAGCAACCGGTGCAATAATAAATCCATCGACCGGTGTATTTAGCTGGACACCGGCAACAAATCAATTTGGTACCTACAACGTTACCTTCACGGTCTCTGACGGAAGTCTAAGCGCAAATGTTGTGGCTACAATTACAGTTATCAAAGTAAATATAGCTCCAACACTTTCGCTTAATCCGGCTGGTCCATTAAGTATAAATGAAGGTTCACAATTAAATATTCAATTACTTGGCGCTGATGTAAACAGTGGTACAACTCTTATCTATTCTTATACAGCAACTCCAGCTGTAACAGGCGCAACAATAAATACTTCGACAGGCGCATTTAGCTGGACGCCGGTTACAAATCAATTTGGAACTTACAATGTTATATTTACGGTTTCTGACGGAAGTCTAAGCGCTAATATATCAACCGTTATCACAGTAATTAAAGTTAATATACCCCCGACGTTGACGCTTAATCCAGCAGGACCCTTCACTGTTAACGAAGGTGCACAATTAAATATTCAGCTTGTTGGTGCCGATGTAAACAGCGGTACCACTTTAACTTATTTTTATAATTCGATCCCTGCTGCAACCGGTGCATCGTTCAATTTAACTACCGGTTTATTTAGTTGGACTCCGGATTATGATCAGGCAGGCATTTACAATGTTACATTTACAGTTTTTGACGGAGCTTATAGCACTAATGTAACGGCTGTAATTACCGTTGCTGATGTTAATGTAGCGCCAACATTTACACTTCCTGTTGCAAACACACTTACGTTAGCAGAAGCAGCAACCACAGGCAATACCGTTGTATTCGCAGCAAGCGGTACGGCAGGTATTACATATACTATGGTTCCAAATACACCTGCTTTAACATGGGCTGCATTTAATCCTGCAACTGCAACTTTAACCTTAACTCCTGGTTACGGTGTAGCACGAGCTGTTACAGGCGGTATCTATACTATCACTATCAGAGCTACCGGAACTAATTTATTAACGAAAGACTTTGTATTTAGAGTAACAGTTACTACAACCTTAAGAAACCCAGATTGGGCTTCTACTGGTGCACAAACTAACACTGAAATAACTATAAACCATAACCAACCTGTTGTAATATTAAATTATAAAGCAATTGATCTAGATGATCATGTTATTACCTATTCAATGTTATCAATTACTCCAACTACAACAGCTGCTATATTTACTAATGAAGCAGGCTTGAGTCTTGGTAAATTAGCATTTACTCCAACTTCTGCAGATGCTGGTATAACTTATATGGTAGTAGCAAAAGCACTTTGTACAGCAGGTCTATTCTCTACTACTCAAACAACTATTATAGTTAATCCAAATCGTGCGCCTACATTTGTTGCGCCTTTATTAACTTCTCAGACTGTACCAGTTGTAAAAGTATATGGTGTTACACAAGCATTTACATTCCAACTTGCTGCTACAGATCTTGATAGTGATCCATATACATTTACTTTAGTCTCCGGACTTGGTACAATATCAGCAACCGGATTATATTCATGGACTCCTACAGTAGGAGTAGTTAATACGATTATTGTTAGACTATCAGACGCAGTAAATCCAGCTACTTTTACCGATTTAACTGTTGTTCTAACTGCAGCAAGTACTATTACGGGTGTTCAATACTCAGATGCAATTCCTGATACATATAAACTATTGCAGAACTTCCCGAACCCGTTCAATCCTACAACTAACATAGTCTTTGGGTTACCGAAAGAAAGCAATGTAACATTGAGAGTATTTAATATTCTCGGTCAAGAAGTTGCTACTTTAGTTAACAAGGTTATGCCTGCAGGATATCACTCTGTTGAGTTCAATGCTTCTAATCTCACAAGTGGTTTGTATATCTACAGAGTTGAAGCTGATAACTTTGTACAAGTAAAGAAGATGTTGTTGATGAAGTAATTAGCAATTAGCTCGCCTCGTCTTCGACGATGAGTCGAAGCGGGCTGTAAGCTATTAGCTTTTAGCCACGCAAGAAAAAGCCTGGCAAGCAAAAGCCCCCCGCATAGCGGGGGGTTTTTGTTTTTAAACCACCCCCTTTAATTCCCCCTCCTCAAACTGAGGAGGGGGATATTTTAAATTCTTCCCTTCCTTTTTTTAAGGAGGGGAATACAAGGCAATGTTGTCAGGTTAAGAATTATGGGCTAAAGCCCACTTTTGTTTTTCTTGCCCTAACCCCACGCTTAAGCGTGGGGTTTTGTTAAACCACCCCCTTTAATTCCCCCTCCTCAAACTGAGGAGGGGGATATTTTAAATTCTTCCCCTCCTTTTTTTAAGGAGGGGAATACAAGGGGTGGTCAAGAAAGGAGGGGTTTATAATATTATTAATTAGAAATATTTAGCGAAGTCTTAAAAGCTAATTTTGTAATTGCTTCAAGAAGATTTTGACCTGCCTGCCGGACAGGCAGGTTTAGTGTTTCGGATTTATCGGAGTGACATTCCGCGATAAAAGCATTCTATGATTATTTAAATAGACTCAGATACATTTCAAATGTATAGATACGATTTCGTTTCATGCCGGTTGTTTCTTTCAGAATTCCTAAATCAACAAAATCAGTAATTAATGCATTTGCGGTTGGTTTTGTAACTTTCAATTCATCAATAACATCTTGCAGAGTAATAACAGGCTGGGAGTATAAATAATTTACAAATCTTTTTGCCAAAGGAAATTTTTTATTCAACTTAAGAATTTTCTCTTCTTCGATTTCTTTTCTTAAAACTAAAATCTTTTTAAATGTTGTTACTGAATTTTTGGATGTTTCTATTATGTCTATCAAGAAAAATTTTATCCATTGCTCAAGTTGATTTTTAGAGTGGACATTTGAAAGATTATCATAATAAAGCTGTCTATTCTTTTCGAAAAAATCCGAAAGATATAATGTTGGTTTGTAAAGTAATCCATTACTTACGAGATACAATGTAATGAGTAATCTACCTACCCTTCCGTTTCCATCAAGAAATGGGTGAATCGTTTCGAATTGATAATGGATTAAAGCAACTCTAATTAGATGAGGAACTTTTATTTGAGCATTGTTAATGAATTTTTCCAGATCTGAAAGTAGATCATTTAGTTCATTATGATGAGGCGGAACAAAAACAGCATCTTGAATAGTAGCACCACCAATCCAGTTTTGGCTTTCTCGAAATTCACCAGGACGTTTGTGACGACCGCGAACACTTGTCAACAATATTTTATGGACATGTTTTATCAGTCGTGTTGATATCGGAAGTTTTTTCAGCTTTTCAATCGCATCGTTCATTGCATGGACGTAATTTTGAACTTCTTCCCAATCATTTTTTTTCTCAGGTTCGATATCTTTTTCTTTTAAGGCAGCTTCTTCTATGTTAGTACGAGTGCCTTCAATTTTGTTTGAGTTCACAGCTTCTTTAAGGATATGCATTTTAATAAAAAGGTCAACATCCGGGACAATTGTAGAGAACGCATTTAACTCGCCAAGTTTAAGATTTGCTTCCTCCAATAGCTGATTTATTTGCGGATTACTAATAATCCATTCGATGTTAATTTTAGAAGGGCTGAAGCTTTTATAATTGTTCTGTTGAACCCAGCGACCAGCTTTGAATTCTTTGATATCCATATCTAAATCCTTTTTTGACTCATCTGTAATTTAACTAAAGTTTTGTTATAGTTAAAGTAAAAACGTTTCCTTTAACTAAGCGAATTTCTTAGTAAAAGAAAATTTCTTGAATGAATTGATTTCAAGGTAGATTTCAGATTTTTACCATGGATTTGAACCATAATAAAGAAGTGAGTCTGATTATAATTAAATTCATGGGACGGATTGAAGAGATCAGCTAACAAAAACTCAGAACTAGTCGCGCGAATCATCCTTTCTGAACCGATAACCGTAATTAAAACCGTTCCTCCTCCCTGCAAGAAAGGGAATTAAGGGAGGGGTTGAATAATTTTACTGATTAGAAATGTAAAGCGTAGTCTTAAAAGCTAATTTAGTAATTGCTTCAAATAGATTAGGATTTAGTGTTTCGGGTTTATCGGAAATCATGTGAAGGTGTTTGTAACTGTTTGTTGTAACAAAGTATAAAGTCTGAATTCCTTTTTCGAAAAATGGTTCTGCATCTGCACCGCCGCCTTTCCAAGTTCTTGTTACTAAAAGTTTATCATTCTCGTTATCAATTTGTTTTGCAATGTTCCAAAGCGCTTGTGCACTTTCGCCGCCGCCTATCTGAATGCTATCACCGTAACCGACACAATCAAGATTTACCATTGCTTTAACTTTTTCTTTTGGGAATTTCATATTTTCTGAAAAATATTTTGAACCGTACAATCCCTGTTCTTCACTAGCGAAAAAGACAAAAATTATTGAACGCTTCGGCTCGCCTCGCTGGCGCTTCAGCGAAGCGGGTTTTTCTTTAGTGTTAGAAAATTCACGTGCAATTTGAAGTAAAGCAGCCGAACCTGATGCGTTATCGTTAGCGCCCGGGAAATAAATTTTACCCGCCCGCTCCGATGAAGTGTCAGCGAGGCGAGCTTGACTACCAACATGATCAAGATGAGCGCCGATAATCAAATACTCGTTCTTTAGAACCGGATCGCTTCCTTCGATTATCCCGACCACATTTACTACTTCCTTTTCTTTTTCATATTTAGTGTGTACTTCAATATCAACTTTTGGAACGATCTGAATGGAATATGGTCTGTCGCTTATACAAATCTGACGC
>QYQI01000029.1 GCA_007280825.1 Ignavibacteriales bacterium
CTATAATTATTCTTATACTTTTGGTTTGATCCGGTATAATCAAATAATTCTACAACTATGTAACGAGGTTTATCTTTTACATTTTCGGTAAATGCAGCAGACTTCACTTTATAATCCTCAACAGTTAGCCAATTTGATGATTTCATTAGCCATTCTTTTCCAACACACAACTTAATTTTGTCATTTAGTGTTTTGAAAAAAGCTTCAGCTTTTGGTAATTCATTACCATTGTAAAAAGCTGCATTATAAGAACCATCCTCTTCGTCTATAAATGCGTCCACAGCATCGTTTAGTTTTACAAGTTGTTGTGTAACTAAATTTGGGTTCTCTAATAAAAAGAAATACGCAATAGAATGTGCTAATAGAAAATCTAATGTAGCACAGAAATCCGAGGTGCTCTCAAGCGATAAGGCATTTGGTTCTGCTATTGCAGTTTGCAAAATGTAATTCCCTAAAGAATTCTCGGATCCAATTACATACAAAACATATTTACCGGAGGTTGGAATTTTGGTTACTATATTGCCATAACCTTTATCATTTCGATCGCTCTGCTTAAATATCTCTCCTTTAGAATTAACTAATGCAAGACTCGGTTGAAATTTTTGAGTGTACACAATAAAATTTACAGCTTCTCCTTCGTAGAGTTCAATTTCATAACCATCATACCTACCAAAATCTTTTTTATATAAATCCTTGGCAGTTAACTCGCCTTTAATTTCATTGAAATCAACTTGGATTTTTTTTGGTTTCTCTTGAGCATAATTGATCTGAGAAATAATTATTATAAAAACGAAAACATATTTCAATAATTTCATTTTATTACCTCTGAATTCAAAACTAATGTCCTTTTGCAAATGATTTTTCACTTACAGTTTTAACTTTTGAATCATGTACCATTAACCATAGTAGAGCGGACACGGCTAATGAAATAGCACTGATAATAAAAATAATATTCTTGTTACCGGCATTTTGAACAAATGTGCCTAAAACTAAACTGACAAATAATTGTGGCAACACAACCGAAAGATTAAATACGCCCATGAATAATCCCATACGCTTCTTATTTACTTTTTCAGACATAATTGCAAATGGTAAACTTACTATTGCGGCCCAACCAACACCAGCAACAGCCATTAATATCCAAACAATTAGTGAACTAGTACCCATCAAAACTATTCCGAAGTAAGCAAGTGACATCACAGCTAAACATAATAAGTGAGTTTTTACTCTTCCAATTTTTTCTGTGATCGGCTCAAGAACAAATGCTGGTAGAATAGCACCTACAGCACTCAATATTAGAAATGAAATTGATAATATTTGTCCAGTCTCATCCGGTGAAGATGGATTTAATTTCTGTTCGATATAACCGATCATATAAACAAACATTGTTTGCACACCGATCCACGAAAATGAATTTGCGGCTAGAACTTTTTTATAAGAAACTATCCCAAACTTATCATTTTTATCATCTTCTTTTTTAACAACTGTTTTTAATACAAAGAATAAAGAAACTATTAGAAGCCAAATAATAATATACTGATTAACATCAGGTGATAACTTTACAAATGAAGAAATTATAAAATGAATTGCTAACAGAATAAAACCATATAGTGGTTCTAAGATAGATATGAATTCTTCGAATGAATACGTAGAACTTTGGGAATCTTTTTCAACTTCTGAAATCAATTCACGAGGTTCTTCAATAAAAAACATTGGTATTAATGAAAAAGCAAGAACAAGAAATACTCCAAAATAGATCAAAAAATAATTTCCAAAGATTGCCCCGAGCGCATATGCAAGGACTCCAAATGAACCGGATATTGTTTGCATCCAGGTATAACCTTTTGTTCTTGGTACACCTTCGGGAGTAACATCAGCAATTATAGCCCTTGTTGGATTAAATGAAACGTTAATTGCCAAATCCAGAGTTAGTGCAACAAAAACTGCGACAACAATTATATTACTCACTCCAAAAAATCCGCTGATTCTATCTATGTTGGGAAGGGCAAATAACATTAATGCCGCTATTGTTCCGCCAATTAAAATAAATGGTCTTCTTCTTCCATTCCAGAACCAAACTTTATCACTTATTAATCCAACAATCGGTTGACCGATAATTCCCGCAAGTGGTCCCGCTGCCCAGACAAATCCTATTTCGTGAAGATCCAGATTATATTTTGTCCGCATTAACCAGCTTAGAGCAGCTATTTGGATTGATAAAGCAAAGCCCATTGCTGTGGAAGGTAAACTAAGTATTGAATAAAAAGTATTGGAGAGTTTCTTCTGCATCTCTGACATTATGACCTCTAACTATTTCAAGTTTTCTGTAAAGATATTGATTGCATAATTAATTAAAAAGGTTTTTTCTGTAACAAAGTTTCACATCCTAAAGAAATATACTCTTTTAAAATTGGAATCCTTGGGAGCTTGATCGTCGGTAATCCAAATCGTAAGGCATATATAGGTCTAAATAGAAAAAAATCTTTTTTGATCGGTATGAAATTCTGCAGTAAACACTGAAATTCAAACTCGTTAACGGTACACCCTGTGCCGTAATGCAGCTTGATTTCATCAATATATCCTGCACCCTCACCTAATAATTTTGCAACTGGTTTTAATATAGACTTTGGAAGAATGTGTAAATAAGGAATTGTCTTTAAGAAACTTTTTCCGATTTGCTGATGACCGGCAAATGGTGATCGTTTTGGAGGAAAGCTTATAAATAGAAATCCATTATCGTTAAGTAGTTTACCAAGATTATTGAAAGCAGCTTTTTTATCCGGCACATGTTCAATCACTTCACGGATAATAATTACATCAAACGTTTCGGATAATTGTTCCGGTAGTTTCGAATCGGTAATATCACCAACAAAAATATTAAGGTTTGAATTTTTCTTAACAGCAATTTTTACACGTTCGGGACTAAGCTCAACTCCAACCACATGCATTCCAAGGTCTTGCAAAGTTTCTAATAAACCACCTTCGGCACATCCTACTTCTAAAACTTTCTTTTTATGAAAGTCGGGAATCAGTTTTTGGAAATAAGGAAGTAAATATTCTTTTGTATATTGTTTTTGCTCGTAGAAATGTTTTTCAGCCATAGTATTCTTTTAGAAAATATATGAAAATTTAATCAAACATTTCGAACGAGCCAAAATTCTACAAGTCTTTTATCGTAGAAAATCTTTTTTTTGTAATTTCCATATATCCTTGCAATTAACTTGCAATAAAAATAAATTTTGCCATCAATTATAGAATTATGACTGAGAGTTCGACAGAAAAGAACATTACCGTTAACCGAAAAGCAAAACATGATTATTTCATTCTTCAGACTTATGAAGCGGGTATTGTTTTAGTAGGAACGGAAGTCAAAGCATTAAGACAGAACAAAGCTAATCTTGTTGATAGTTATGCAACTCTGGCGAACGATGGAGTTTGGTTACTCAATGCAAACATATCCGTCTATGAACAAGGTAGCATAAACAACCACGATCCGGTTAGAAAAAGAAAATTACTTCTTAATAAAAGTGAAATTAGAAAATTGAACAAAGCTGTTACGGAAAAGGAAATACTTTAATTCCTCTACGGCTTTATTTCAAAAATGGGTTAGTAAAAGTTGAATTAGCAGTAGCAACCGGCAAAAGACAATATGATAAACGCGAAGATATTGCCAAGCGGGATTTAATTAGAGAAATGCAAAGAAAATTTAAGTAGCTTTTTCAGGAGACAATATTGAATAAAAAAACTCTCTTCCCACCTCTTAAAGAACAAATGGACTTGATTAGAAGAGGCGCTTCCGAAATTATTCCGGAAGAGGAATTAGTTCAGAAATTAGAAAAATCTATAAAAGAAAATAAACCGCTTAACATCAAACTTGGCTGCGATCCTACACGTCCAGATCTCCATCTCGGTCATTCAGTTGTATTACGCAAGTTAGCTCAGTTCCAACAAATCGGGCATACAGCAATTTTAATCATTGGCGATTTTACTGGGATGATTGGCGATCCGTCCGGCAGGAACAGCTCACGTCCACCTCTTTCTTTTTCAGAATCGCGCGAGAATGGAAAAAGTTATTTTGAACAAGCATCGAAAATTTTAGACCAAGTAAAAACAAAAATTGTTTACAACTCTGAGTGGCTTGGTAAGATGACATTCGAAGATGTGATCAAACTTGCATCCAAATATACTGTTGCAAGAATGTTGGAACGTGACGATTTTACGAAAAGGTACAAAGGTGGAATTCCAATTTCTATGCATGAAGTTCTTTATCCGTTGGCACAAGCGATGGATTCTGTTGCAATTCAAAGTGATGTTGAGTTAGGCGGAACAGATCAAAAATTTAATTTGTTAGTTGGTCGTGATATTCAACGTGAGTTTGGAATGCAGCCGCAAGTTATTCTTACTTTACCACTACTAATTGGTACAGATGGCGTCGAGAAGATGAGTAAATCTCTCGATAATTATATTGGAATAAATGAAACTCCGAAAGATATTTATGGTAAAACACTTTCGATATCTGACGATCTGATCTATACTTATTTCGAATTAACAACTGATATAACAAATGAAGAACTGAAGGCAATCAAACAAAATCTTTCTGATAAGAAAAACAATCCGAGAAATATTAAAAGAACTTTGGCAAGAAAATTGGTGGAGATGTATCATTCGACAGAAGCAGCAATCGAAGCTGAAACTGAGTTTGATAATATCTTTGTGAAAAAAGGTTTACCAGATGATGTTACAGAATACAAAGTAGATCCAAACAAGAAGGAAATGGAAATAATTGATTTAATTGTAGAAGTAGGATTCGCACCATCCAAAGGAGAAGCAAGAAGATTAGTACAGCAAGGCGGTGTAACAATTGACGGAGAAAAAATCATTAACATAAAAGAAGTAATCAAGTTTGAAAAAACTAAAATTCTAAAAGTTGGGAAAAGAAATTTTATTAAAATAATAGGCAATTAAAATGGAGGATTATAACTTGTACGTTCCAACAAAAATCTTTTTTACGAAAGGCGTCGGCAAGCATAAAGAATATCTTGCATCATTCGAGCTTGCTCTTCGCAACGCGGGTATTGAAATCTGTAATCTAGTTTCAGTCAGTAGTATCTTCCCTATTGGATGTAAAAGACTGAGCAAAGATCAAGGATTGAAATTACTTAAGCCTGGACAGATTACACATTGTGTAATGGCAAGGAACGCAACATGCGAACCAAATAGATTAATTGCATCCTCTCTAGGTGTAGCAATCCCTGCCGATAAGCAAATGTATGGTTATCTATCAGAACATCATCCTTATGGAGAGACTGAAAAAGTTGCCGGTGATTATGCGGAAGATCTTGCAGCAACTATGCTTGCAACTACTTTAGGAATAGATTTCGATTCTGATAAAGCATGGAACGAAAGAGAGCAAGTTTATAAAATGTCGAGAAAGATTGTTAACTCTTTTAATATTACTCAATCAGCTCAAGGTGATAAAAAAGGATTGTGGACAACAGTGATTGCTGTTGGAATTCTACTTCCATAAGAGAGCAATATGCATAATCATTTTATATTCTGGGTAATATTTTCAGTTATAATCATAGTGATGCTTTATATTGATCTTAACATAACTTCTCATAGGAAAGGTAAGATCGGTATAAAAACTAGTATGATCTGGAGCGGAGTTTGGATTGGTACAGCACTTCTATTTAATCTTCTCATCCTTCTTTTTTTAGAAAACGGAAAACAAAAAGCTCTGGAATTCCTTGCAGGTTATCTGGTAGAGAAATCGCTTTCTATAGATAATCTTTTTGTTTTTCTTATGATTTTTAATGTGATGGGTATTAGAGAAGAGAATCAACCTCATGTACTAAAGTGGGGAATTATTTCCGCCATAGCAATGAGAATACTTTTTATACTTGCGGGAATTGCTCTCATTAACATGTTCCACCCAATTATCTATTTCTTTGGCGCTCTATTATTGTATGCTGCATATCATATGGCATTTGGAGAAGAAACACAAATTGATCTTGAAAATAACCGATTAGTAAAATTTGTTTCGAAAGCATTTAGAATTTTACCAAAGTATGAAGGAAGAAAATTCTTTTTGACTCAGGAAGGTAAATTATATTTTAC
>QYQI01000077.1 GCA_007280825.1 Ignavibacteriales bacterium
CATTGCGTACTCGTCGTTTGAAGAAGGATTAGCCGGTCCGCGCATTGCATCACAGTCTTTCGATTTCAACCATTCTCTTGCAGTTTCAAAAAGTTTGTTAGCTACTTCTTGATCATCTATACATTCAAAAAATCCGAAGAACCCAACTTTATCATTATGATATTTATTGTGAAGATCATTTTTTATTGCAGCAATTCTTCCCACAAGTTCACCGTCTCTTTCAGCTAAGAACATTTCCATCTCAGCATGCTTAAAGAACGGATTCTTATTTCGATCTAAAATTTTTTTCTTATCGAAGATTAAAGGCGGGACCCAGTGAGGATAATCTTTGTAGATTTTCCATGCAAATTTTATGAATGTATCAACGTCCTTTTTAGTGCGGACGGTTCTAATATTTATTTGTGACATCGAAATTCCATATCGAGCCGGGTATTGCTGCAGTGGCGGATTGCACTACACTTCAATAAACCACTACAGTTTGATAGTAGCTCTACACTTGAATTTATCACTGCACCCGCCATTGTCAGCAATACCATGTTAGCAGCTGGCATATTTTCTATTGATTAAGGCTATCATTTGGGATTTTGTTTTCGTCTGTGATTAGTTGTAAATATGAAAATTTGACTCCATGATGCCCAATATATTTGAGTCCACATTTTCATCAAATTTTCTTGCAAATAAATTATCACCAGTTAATAAAAAATCAATGTCGTCTTTCGTAAATGTTTTTGGTCGTAATTTTATGTTCCCGTGTGGTATCCATATTATAGCTCTTTTATCGTCATTTATTATTTTTCCGTTAAACGAGGTATTCATCATTACTGTCTGAAAGAAGGATTCATCTGCTATTAACGTATGAAGGTAGTAATCCTCAAACTTTTTCGCTTCACCACTATTACAAATGAATTCACAACATGCTCTTGTCAATACCATCCATTGTCCACCGATGTAGGATATTACATCTTTAAGATAAGCTCTTTTGTAAGAAACTCCCGAAAAACCTGTGTCTGTTTCTACAAAATAATTTTCAATGCGGTTCATGGTTTCTGGTCTTTCTGTAGCCTGATTTGCAATTTTTATGAAATTATTTCCCTTATTCTTACTAAGAAAATCATGAATAAAATCTTGGGATTTTAGCGGAAAATCCTGTCCGCTAAGATTGATAAAAAAATCCCAGTCAACATTTAAATTTAAAAGGTATTTAATGCCATTTAATTCAGCTTGAACCATACTATACCCTCCCCAAACTACATTTTCACTTTCTAAGATATATGCGTTAGAAAAATTTGCTAAAAAATCTTGAATGTCTTCATAAATCTCTAAACCAGTTTTTTGGTCCACATGTATTAAATAATAATTTTCTGGGTGGTAAATAGCTCTAAAAAGCCTTTTAAACTGTTCGGGAAAGCGATGAACCAAAATGAAGTAGGCAATTTTAGTTTGTCCACTTGGGGTGTCAAAATTTGATTTTTCTTTTTGTGTTGAAATAATTTTTTCTGTCATTTTTTCTTTTTGTTAAAATTTTAGTTTAGTAATATGCAGTTCAAATGCTTGCTGCTAACTAATAAATAAGACTGCTGGAATTTTTGTTCTAGGAATAAACTCACAAGGCAGCCTTTCAAAGATTTGTTAGATTAAACCGATCTCTCTACCAACTTTCTTGAATGTGCTGATTATAAAATCTAAATGTTCATCTTCATGCGTAGACATATAGCTTGTTCTCATCATTTGCCTCCCTTGAGGAACTCCCGGTGAAATGAATACATTTACGAAAACACCGGCATCATAAAGTTTACGCCACATTGCAAAAGCTAATTCATCATTTCCAACAATAACAGGAACGATAGCTGTTCTCCCATCAATTATCTTAAAGCCGGCTTCGGTTAATTCTTTTCTTACTTTGTTTGCATTATTAATCAACTTTGGAACTCTCCAAGGTTCTTTTTTCAAAATATCTAAAGCAGCAAGAGCTGCAGCAACAGCCGCTGGAGTTGGAGATGCACTGAATATTAATGCTGCTGAATGATGCTTGAGATAATTAATAACTCTTTCTTTACCGGCTACAAATCCGCCGAGCGATGCAAATGTTTTACTGAATGTTCCCATTGTTAGATCAACTTCATTTTCCAGATTAAATTCGCTTGCTGTCCCTCTTCCACCTTTACCGATTACACCGACAGCATGAGCATCGTCTATTAATGTTCTTGCATTGTATTTCTTTGCCAAAGCTACAAGCTTTTCTAGATCAACAATCTCTCCACCCGTACTAAAAACGCCATCGCTAACAATTAGCTTACCTGCATCTTTTGGTAATTTCTGTAAAACTCTTTCGAGGTCATCCATATCATTATGTTTGTAACGTTCAAGATTTGCAGTAATTCCTTTAGCCATCATTTGTCCGGCAACAATACAAGCATGATTATCTTTATCGGAAACAACGTACTCATCTCTCCCTTGAACCAAAGTTGGAATTATTCCTTGAGCAGTTTGATATCCAGTAGAAAATAGAAGTACTGCTTCCGCACCAAAAAATTCTGCAAGTTTTTTTTCTAGTTCTATGTGTAGATCTAAAGTCCCTGTAAGATAACGGGAACCTGAACAACCGGTTCCATATTTTTCAACAGCTTTAATAGCAGCTTCTTTAACCAATGGATGAGCAGTGAGTCCTAAATAATTATTTGACCCCGCCATTACCATTTTTTTGCCTTCGATTTGAACAACTGGACCTTCGTTCTCTTCTATGGCGCGGAAATATGGATACAACCCCAATGCTTTAACATCGTCTGCACGTGTGAAATCATAACATTTTTGAAATAAGTCCAAAATTCCTCCGGATTATTTTTCTTGTATTAAATTTTCTATTTTTAGATTGCTTGAAATTCGAGTAAATGATTTTACGAGCGTCAATATAATGAAATTATATTTATAATTAATAAAACGTATATGAAAAATATCTCTGTTGTAACCGGTGCTTCAGGTTTCGTAGGCAGTCACCTTGTTGATAAACTATTAGCTGAAGGTCATCAAGTTAAGTGTATCTTAAGAAAGACAAGCTCTAAACGATGGTTGGAAAATAAACCCGTAGAAATTATTGATACAGGATTATTTGATAAAGATACTCTTAAAAAAATCCTCAAAGATGCTGATTATCTTTTTCATGTGGCAGGAGTAGTAAAAGCAAAAAATAAAGAGGACTACTTTAAGGGGAATGTTGAAACAACACAAAATCTTTTGGATATACTTTCTGAAGTTAATCCAAATATAAAACGTGTTGTTATTGTAAGCAGTCAAACTGCATGTGGTCCTTCGCTTGATGGAAGACCTGTTACAGAAGAAACTAAAGAACATCCCATCACAACTTACGGAAGAAGTAAGTATGCCCAGGAACAGTTAGCAAAAAAGTATATGGGCAAACTTCCGATTACTATTATTCGTCCGCCTGCTATTTATGGTGCGCGCGATACCGAGATCTATCTTTTTTTCAAAACTTATAAACAAGGTTTAATGGGTCTAATCGGTTTTGATAAAAAACAAGTTAGTATTGTTCATGTTGAAGATTTGGTAAACGGAATTTATTTGGCGGCTACATCGCAAAAAGCAATTGGTCAAACATATTTTATAGGAAGTGAGCAATATTACAATTGGGAAGAAATTGGTAAAGTTTGTCATAAAGCATTCGGGAAGAAAGCTTTCACAATAAAAATTCCTCATTTTATTGTTTACACTGTAGCGACAGTTGCACAATTTTTTTCACTCTTCAGTTCGAAAGCTGCAACTTTTAATTTAGAAAAAGCACGTGATTTTGTTCAGAGCGCTTGGACGTGTGATGTTTCAAAAGCAGTTGATGATTTAGGATTTCGTCAGAATGTTTCTTTGGAAGATGGAATGAAGCGGACAATTGATTGGTATCGAGAAATGAAATGGCTTTAAATGAGTGTAGAGTGTAGAACGAAGAGTTCTGAATTTGAAAAACTTCTATATGCGTTCTACACTATAAAATATTCTTTGCTCCTTCTTTAATCCATGTTTTTATTCCATTAATCTGATTTGTATTAAGTGGCTTATAAGGTGAACCAAGCGGTGGCATAATATTTCCGCTTGTTCCTTCTATGGACCAAACAAGTTTACTGTTCTGCGGTAACAAAGGTGCAACAACGAGATAGTTTTGAGTTGTGTTTGAGTAAGAAGTTAAACTTAATCCTGATGCACTTGTCTGATCATCATGGCATCCGGCACCTGCACAATGTGCTGTGAGTACCGGTTGAATATACACTGAGTAACTAACATTAGACGATGGAATTGTTATGTTGTCGATTCCTGTTATGTTCGCTGTGTCATCGCAAGCTGCTATAAACATTATACTGAAAAGAGAAAGTATTAAAAAAATATTTATTGCTGATCTATATTTCATTTATTCTTACCGTTGTTTAATGCAAAGATATTTTTGTTCTCAGTCTAATTCAATTCTTTTATTGGGGTATAGAAAAATATTCGTTATTTTTCTATTAATGTAAAACATTATATAAGGAATATGAAATGAAAGTTCCTGTTAAAATCTATTATCTCTGTATTATCTTTTTCTTATCGGCGGAATTATTTGCTCAAGATCTCTTGCAAGCCGGTCCGATGGTTGGCTATAGCGCCATGAGAGAAACAGTACTCTGGGTACAAACTAAATCATCCGCAAGAGTTAAATTCGTTTATTGGGATGTAAATGATCTTCAGAAAAAATATTCTACCAAAGAAATAATTACAAGAGACGAAGAAGCGTTTACTGCTAAATTGATATGTGATCAATTAGAACCCGGGCAAAAATATAATTATGAACTTTATTTTAATGGGAAAAAAGTTATACGTCCCTATGATCTGAAATTTCAAACTCAAGAACTTTGGCAATGGAGAAAAGATCCGCCGGAAGTTAATTTTGTTACCGGAAGCTGTTTGTACATAAACGAACCTATATACGATAGACCGGGAAAACCTTATGGTTCTGAATTCGAAATCTTAAAAAGTATCTATGATAAACATCCCGACTTTATGCTTTGGCTTGGTGACAATCTTTATTTACGTGAAGTTGATTTCGATTCTTGGACAGGAATTATTAAAAGATACACACACGACCGCTCTCTGCCTGAATTACAGCCTGTTCTCGGTTCGATGTCTAACTATGCTATTTGGGACGATCACGATTATGGTCCCAATGACAGCGACAGAGGATTTTATTTAAAAGATAAAACTTTAACAGCATTTAAACTTTTCTGGGCAAATCCTACTTATGGTATTAACGGAAAACCGGGTGTTACAACTTTTTTCCAATGGGGAGATGTTGATTTCTTTTTACTTGATGACCGTTATTACAGAACTCCTAACGATCGTAAAACCGGTGATAAAGAAATGTTTGGCGAAGAACAAATCCAATGGCTAATTGATAACCTTGTTAAAAGCCAAGCGCCATTTAAAATAATTGCAACCGGCGGACAAATGTTAAATCCTGTTGAAAAAGATTATATCGAACTTTATAATAGATTCCCTGAAGAGAAAACTAAACTTCTTAAACTAATTCAAGATGAAGGTATTGAAGGCGTAATATTTTTAACAGGTGATAGGCACCATTCAGAATTAACAAAACTTGCAAGAGTCGGGACATATCCGTTATATGATTTTACAATTTCATCTTTTACAGCAGGTGTTTCTCCCGGAAAAGATGAACAGAATAATTTTAGAGTACCCGGTAAAATTTCTGATGAGCATAACTTTGCAATTTTTAATATAAGCGGAAAAAGTAAAAACAGAATTTTGAAATGCACTGTATATGATGTAAAAGGGAAAGAATTATGGAATTATATTATCAATGAAAATGATTTGAAGAAAAAATAAAAATTTCAATTATGAATTTTGAATTGGCTTGATTGACAAAACGAATACTGATTATTAGTTTTGTTACAGTTGAAATAATTTTTTGAAATTAACAATTATTACTGGGGCTATAGCTCAGTTGGGAGAGCGCTTGAATGGCATTCAAGAGGTCATCGGTTCGAACCCGTTTAGCTCCACAAAAAAAAGCGACATAAGTCGCTTTTACTTTAATAACAAGTTCCTTTTAACCAACTCGTTTAATGCCCGCTCTCAACTTTTTTGGTAAGATCCGCTATTTGTGTAAAACTTGATTGCAGCTTTCTGAGTTCTGTTTCTAATTTGTAAATCTTATACGATTCAATTGATTCTTTCCCGCCAAGCAGCCAATTAACATCACATCCTAATTTTAAAAGCTTGACCATTATTCTTGTCCCCGGTTCTCTTTTTCCGCTGATGTATTGCTGTAACTGCTGCGGGGAAATCTTCATTGCTTCGGCAAGCTTTTTTAATGTGCCGTATTTTCTTTTTGCAAACAAGCGCAACCTTTCACCAATTCCAAGTTGAAGTTTATCATCTGTGAACAGATCTAAATTTTCGGGGTAATCTCCTTCAAAG
>QYQI01000138.1 GCA_007280825.1 Ignavibacteriales bacterium
TCATATTTCTTGGCAGCAAACTCGAACATTATCTTTTCTTTCTCCTGCCAACTCAGTCGTCCGTGAATCAAGCATAATCTCAAATCTTTTAGTTGATTAGTACTTAGTTCGCTGAAATATGTTTGTGCGGCTTTCAATTCTATCTTTTCTGATTCCTCGACAAGCGGGTAATCTAAATATGTTTGATAACCATTTTTACCTTTTGATTTAACGAAGTCATATATGTCAGGTAATTTACTTTCCCCACGTAAATAAGTTTTAATTGATTTTCTATTCAACGGCATTTCATCAATAACAGAAATATCTAGATCACCATAAATCGTCATAGACAATGTACGCGGGATCGGTGTTGCTGTCATTATTAGTACATCGGACTGAAATCCTTTCTGAACCAAGTTTGATCTCTGCATCACTCCGAAGCGGTGTTGTTCATCTATAACAACCAAACCGAGTTTTTGAAACTCAACATTCTCTTCGATCAATGCGTGAGTGCCGATAATTATGTTTGTCTTTCCTTCCCGGATATTTCGCAAAACTTTTTCGCGCTCGGATTTTTTCTGTCCGCCGATCAATTCATCTACTGTAAATCCAAACGGCTTCATTAATTCTGTGATTCGCTTAAAATGCTGATCGGCTAAAATTTCTGTCGGCGCCATAAGAACCGCCTGATAACCGTTCTCGACAACAATCAACATACTGATCAAGGCAACAATTGTTTTACCGCTGCCAACGTCGCCTTGTAATAACCTGTTCATCGGTTTACTGCTTTCAAGATCTTTTCTTATCTCACTTAAGACTTTCAACTGTGAAGGAGTGAGGGTGAAGGGTAATGACTTTAGAAAATTTTTCAAAGGGACGGCTTGAGCTTTAAAAGAAAAACCTTTTTTCTTTTCACTATAAAATTTCTTTCTTAGAGCTACAAGGCATTCAAGATAAAATAGTTCTTCAAACTTTAAACGGTATTTTGCAATTTCCAAAGAAGGGTAATCTTTAGGGAAATGCATATTGCTGACAGTTTCTGTCAAAGCAAGAAGATTTTTTTCTTTTATAATATGATCGGGAAGAGTTTCAGTAAGCTCGTTCGAAAATGATTCAACAGCTTGGTGGATGATTCGCCGTAAACTAAGATCGCCAAGATTTGTTTCCCGCAGTTCTTTTGCCATTCTATAGAAAGGAATAATCTTTCCTGTGTTTAAGAAATCTTTTGATTCTTTTTCAGCTAGTCTGTCGAAATCCGGATGGACAAATTGCAAATGTCCGTATTTAGTTAAGACCGGTTTAGCAGAGATTGCAAAGTGATTGCCGGTTTCGAAAACATTCTTGAAATATTTTGCACCTTGAAACCAGACGCATTCAAAAAACCCGGAAGCGTCTTTCATCCGGACCTTAAAAATTTGTTTCTTATGATAGTAATGCACTTCGGAATCTATTACTTGACCTATTATTGTTACTTCACCTTGATAACCTTCAATTAGATGCTGCACAACTTTAATGCAGTTTAAGAGAGTTGTACGGTCAAGATATCTGGTTGGAAAGTAGAAGAGTAAATCTTTTATAGTATTAATACCAATTTTGGAAAACGATTCGGCCCGTTTTGGTCCGACAGATTTTAGATACTGAATTGATGTAGAAAGTTTTTCGGGCATGAATTAACTGATTTTATTTTGTTGCTTGGGAAATATAAATAAAAAAATGGAAGGTAAGAAGTATATTACTCCTCTTCGGCTTTCATGTCGCGAGCCATTAACTCGTAGGTTACTTTGACAGGGTCTCTTTCTTCGAATAAAACTTTATAAACTGCATTGGCAATCGGGGTTTCAATTTTATACTTGAGAGAAAGTTGATGTACCGAACGGCAAGTTTCCACACCTTCTGCAACCATTTGCATTTTTTTTAAAATGTCTTTAAGTTTTTTTCCTCTGCCAAGTTGTTCACCGACAAAACGGTTACGGCTATGCTTACTCATACACGTAACAATTAGATCGCCCACTCCGGATAAGCCGGCAAAAGTTTCGGGACGAGCGCCGAGAGCAATTCCAAGTCGGGATATTTCTGCTATACCTCGAGTCATGATTGCAGCTTTTGTATTGTCGCCAAATTTAGCTCCGTCAATTATTCCGGCACCTATTGCCATTACATTTTTTAGAGCACCGCCGTATTCAACACCAACAATATCTGTCGTTGAATAAACTCTGAAATATGATGTAATAAAAGCCGATTGAATTTGTTTAGCAGTAAAAGAATCTTTCGAAGCGGCAACAACAGCAGTAGGAATTTTTCTTGAGACTTCGTCTGCAATACTTGGTCCGGATAAAACACCAATGCTGGAATCAGATATATTTTTCAATTCATCTTTAATTATTTGTGAAACTGTCAATAAAGTATTCTTCTCAATACCTTTAGCAACACTTACAAATGTTGTATCTGTAAAATTAATTTTCTTCATTTCTCTCAATACACTTCGGATAAATTGAGACGGGACAGCGAGAACGATCATATGTTTACTGGTGCAGCTTTCTTCAAGCGAGTGAGTAATATTAATTTCTTTAGGAATTTTTATTCCGGGGAGGTAAACTTTATTTTCACGGGAACGATTAAGAACTTTAGCATAACTTCGTTTGTATTCCCAAAGAGTAACATCATGCCCGTTAAAATGAAGAAGAATAGCTAAAGTAGTTCCCCAGCTTCCGGCGCCGAGAACGGAAATTCTCATTTTATTGATTTCTTTTTTACAAATGAAATTTTACTTTCGCTGCCGTTGATAAGACGGTCAATATTTTTTCTGTGTGTATAAATTACTAATAGGGCAAGCATTATACAGAATGGAAGAACTGTATTGTAGCCCGGTATATCAACGCCAAAAATATTTTCTCTTATAACAAGTATTAAAGGAACAGCAACTGCAGCCGCTAAAGAACCAAGTGAGATGTATCGAGATAAAGCCACAACAATAAAAAATACTCCTAGTGCAAGAGCCATATCAATTGTAACTAACATTATTAGAACGCCTAATCCGGTAGCAATACCTTTTCCACCACGGAATCCCGCAAAGACGGTCCATACATGTCCAATTACAGCGGCTACACCGCAAATAATTTGAACGAGAGTAAAATCATCAAATGGAGTTATATTCTTGAAAGGAAAACTATCTAAATAAAAACGAGCTACAACAATAACGGCAAGCGCTCCTTTTAGAGCATCCAGCAAAATAACCAGTATGCCGAATTTCCAACCTAATACTCTAAAAACATTTGATCCGCCGGCATTACCACTGCCGTGTTCTCTTATATCTATTCCACGAACAAGTTTGCTAACTATAATACTAGTAGGAATCGAACCGACTAAGTAAGAAAGGATTACAACAAAAGCTAAATTTAACATTCGATGTTCCTAAATTTTGAATCAAAATTAGAGAAAAAGTATTTTATAAACAAGGGAGATTCCATTCAACTCTTTTGAACTATTTTTTCAAAAATTAACAAATCTTCCTCGTTTGTAATCTTAAAATTCATAGAAGACCCGCTTACAATATTTACTTTGTATCCGGCGCGATGGGCAAGCATTGATTCATCCGTTCCGATAAAATTTTCCTTCTCAGCTTGATTCATAGCATCCAAAAGAATTTTATATTGGAATACTTGCGGAGTTTGTGCATAATAAACATCTTGTCTATCAATATATGAAACAACAGAATCCCTTCCTTTGATCAACGTATCTTTCGCTTTAATAGCAACCACTGCACATCCGGATATTTTTGCTGATTCAATTGCTTTCGAAAGAACATCAAGCGGAAGCAGCGGACGGACTGCATCGTGTACGACGATTAAATCATTATCCTTAGCGTTGAAAGATTTTAATGCATTTAGAACCGATTGCTGGCGCTCTTCTCCGCCTTCTACAATTTTTGAGATCTTAGAGAATGAATAATTGTTTTTTATTGTCTGAAGGAGATCAAAATAATCTTTGCGGGCAGAGATAATTATCTCATCAATCAATTCGCATTTTTGAAAAACTTCTAAAGTGTAAGCAATAATTTCTTTTCTGTTGATACGGATATACTGCTTGGGCAGCGGATTGTTCATCCGCAAACCAGAACCGCCCGAAGGAATTATTGCAAATACTTTCATTATACAATTAACATAGCATCGCCGTAACTTAAGAAGCGATAGCCGTCTTTTAATGCTTTCTTATAAGACTTCATGATAAAATCATAACCAGCAAATGCGGCTGCAAGCATCATTAAAGTTGATTCCGGCTGATGAAAATTTGTTACCAACTTTTTTGTCACTCTAAATTCGTAAGGTGGAAAAATGAATTTATCAGTCCATCCTGAATTTGGTTTTGCAAATCCATCTGCTGTAACACTGCTTTCAAGTGCTCTGCAAGTACTTGTTCCAATCACAAAAACATTTTTCTTATCTTCAAGAGCTTTATTAATAATTTTTGTTGTCTCTTCAGAGATTTCAAAATATTCAGAATCCATTCTATGTTTTGTTAGATCTTCTACTTCAACGGGACGGAAAGTACCAAGACCGATATGCAGAATAACAGGAACAACTTTAGCACCAATCTTTTCAACTTTCTTAACAAGAGCAGGAGTAAAATGCAGACCGGCTGTAGGAGCGGCTACCGATCCATCTGTCCGTGCGAATATTGTTTGATAATTTTCTTTATCAGAAGCAACTGCATCGCGTTTGATGTAAGGAGGCAGAGGAGTATGCCCGATCTTTTCAATCGCTTTAAAAATATCTCCGGCGTCTTCGTTAAATCTTACTGTCCTGCCGCGAGATGTAGTATTATCAATTACTTCACACCAGAGTTTATCGTTAAAATAAATTCTATTTCCTATTCTTACTTTACGTGCAGGATCAACAATAACATCCCAAATGTTTTCCTCTTTGTTCAATTCTCTAAGAACGAAAACTTCTATCTTCGCATTTGTCCGTTCTTTTTTTCCGAACAAACGGGCTTGCATAACTTTTGTTTGATTAACAACAACTACATCACCTTTCTGTATGTAGTTTACAAGATCTGAAAATTTGTGATGTTCAATTTCACCGGTTGCACGGTTAAGAACCATCATGCTTGCTTTATCGCGCGGATTAGCTGGATTCTTTGCGATCGCAGTTTTTGGTAAGTTGTACTTGAAATCTGATAACTTCATTTATTCTCCTCTTTAAGTTCTTCTTTCCTGTCATTCTGTGGAGCATAAGTATGAAGAATCTCTGTTAATATTTTATTCGAGATTCATATCCCGCCCTAAAGCGGGATCAGAATGACAATTTATTTATTTCTTCTTTGTGGTTCTTTTTACTTTTTTCTTTATAGTTTTTTTCGCTTTAGGTTTCTTTGCGAGCTTAACAAGATCTGAATAGCTCACTTTTATAATTACCGGCTTACCAGATTTTTGTTCTTTAACAACAGCATGAGCGGCTGCAAGTCTTGCAATTGGAACACGGAAAGGAGAACAGCTTACATAGTTCAATCCGATCTTATGACAGAACTCAACTGATTTGGGTTCACCGCCGTGCTCGCCACAAATTCCAATTTTAAGATCAGGACGGGTAGCACGTCCACCTTCGACAGCCATCATCATCAGCTTACCAATTGCTTCTTGATCAATTGTTTGGAATGGATCAACCGGAAGGATTGTTTGTTCGAGATATTCTGGTAAGAATCCGCCAATATCATCTCTTGAGAAACCAAATCCCATTTGAGTTAGATCATTCGTTCCGAAGGAGAAGAATTGAGCCACCTCGGCAATCTTGTTAGCTGTTAAACAAGCACGAGGAATTTCTATCATTGTTCCTGTAAGATGTGGAATTTTCTTTAATCCAAATTTCTCACAAACCTCTGCAAGTACTTTGGTAATTATTTTGTACTGATGTTTGATCTCATTAACATGACAAGTTACCGGAATCATTATTTCCGGAAATGGTTTTTTACCTTCCTTCAATAATTCTGCAGTAGCTTCAAAGATTGCACGGACTTGCATCTCGGTAATTTCAGGATATGTAATTCCAAGACGTACACCGCGGTGTCCCATCATCGGATTGTTTTCATGTAATGAGTCTGCTCGCTTATTTAATTCTTGAAGAGAGATACCCAGACTCTTTGCCAATTTTTCTCTTTCATCTTGACGTGTAGGGACAAATTCATGAAGCGGGGGATCAAGAGTTCTAAATGTTACAGGGTAACCATCCATTGCTTCCATAGTTCCTTTTACATCGTGTTTAACAAAAGGGAACAGTTCATTCAATGCGCCTCTTCTTTCAGCTTCGGTATTTGAATGAATCATTTTACGAAGTTTGAATAACGGCTCTTCAGAATTTTTTCCATAAAACATGTGTTCGGTTCTAAACAACCCGATACCTTCAGCGCCGAATGCACGTGCACGTGCTGCATCTTCCGGTGTATCAGCATTTGTTCTAACTTTTAATTTTCTCACAGCATCGCAGATTTTCATAAATGCCTGGAAGTCCGGATTTTCTTCCGCAGCTTTGATCATTGGTAATTCACCAAGATATACAGTTCCTTTGGAACCGTTTAGAGTAAGCCATTCACCTTCACGCACTGTATAATTTCCAACAGTAAAATATTTTTCATGATAATTTATTTTTACGGCACCTGCGCCAACGATACAACATTTACCCCAACCTCTGGCAACTAGTGCAGCGTGTGATGTCATTCCACCGCGGCCTGTAAGTATTGCTTGTGCGGCTCGCATTCCTTCAATGTCTTCAGGATTTGTTTCTTCACGTACAAGAATTACTCTCTTACCTTCTTTAGCCCAAGCCACAGCATCATTCGATGAGAAAACAACTTGTCCAGATGCACCGCCGGGTCCTGCAGGTAATCCTTTTACAATAACATTAGATGTAAGTTCTGCTTTCGGATCTATAATCGGGTGAAGAAGTTCATCCAATTGCGAAGGTTGAACCCGCATAACAGCTTCTTCTTTTGTAATTAATTTTTCTTTGTACATATCAACAGCCATTCTTACTGCAGCCGGTCCGTTTCTTTTTCCAACACGGCATTGAAGCATATAAAGTTTTGTTTCTTGAATTGTAAATTCAATATCAAGCATATCGTGATAATGTTTTTCAAGTGAGCGTTCTATTGCATGAAGTTGTTTGTAAGCCGGAACCATTGCTGTTTCAAGTGATGGAAGATGTGCTGTGTGCTCACTCTTACCAATTTCATTAATAGGATTTGGCGTTCTGATACCCGCAACTACATCTTCACCTTGTGCATTCGGCAGCCATTCACCATAAAAATAATTTTCTCCTGTCGCAGGATTACGTGTAAACGCAACACCTGTCGCAGATGTATCTCCCATATTTCCAAATACCATTGATTGAACATTTACAGCAGTACCCCATTCATCAGGAATGTTTTCAATTCTTCTATAAGAGATTGCGCGTTTGCCCATCCAGCTTTGGAATACGGCAGAGACAGCTCCCCATAATTGATCCATAGGATTTTCAGGAAAAGGTTTGCCAAGAACTTCATAAACTTTTGCTTTGTAGATTTCTATAAGTTCTTTTAAATCTTCCGAACTTAGATCAGTATCACTTTTTGCACCGCGAGCTTCTTTCATATTGTGAAGTTCTTTTTCTAATTGATGACGGACACCTTTACCTTCTTCCGGTTCGATGCCGGCAGCTTTTTCCATTACAACATCGGAATACATTTGGATTAAGCGGCGGTGTGAATCATAAACGAAACGGGGGTTATTTGTCTTTGCTATTAAAGCTTCACGTGTTTCATTGTTCAATCCAACATTTAATATTGTTTCCATCATACCGGGCATTGATGCACGCGCACCGGAGCGAACCGAAACAAGCAACGGATTTATTTTGTCTCCAAACTTTGCACCCATTTCTTTTTCAACTTTTGCAAGAGCAGTTTTAACTTGTTTATCTAGTTCTTTAGGATATTTTTTATTGTTTTTATAATATGCTGTACAGACTTCTGTTGTAATTGTGAAGCCGGCCGGAACCGGTAAACCGATGTTAACCATTTCAGCCAAGTTTGCACCTTTGCCTCCTAGAAGTTCTTTCATATCTGCTTTACCTTCAGCATGTTTGCCGCCGAAATAATAAACATACTTTTGTGTTGCTCGAGCCATTGATCATTCCTCCAATAGTAGTTTTCTTTTACTTTGTTTTGTTCATTTGTTTTAGGATTAATTCATTAAATAAATCTTGTTCATCGAGTTTGAGTTCGATCTTCAAATAAAAAATATCTATATCATCTAAATCTTTAGAAAATTTATTCAGTTTAACTGCATCCTTCTGAGTTGTTAATACAGAATAGCAATTTGTATCGTAAAATTTCTTTCTAATATCCTGTATTTCTTTAAGAGAATAATTTTTATGATCCGGGAAAATCATTTTATTAGTGATATCAATTTTATTCTTCTCAAGTGCATTTAAGAATGAGAAGGGAAGCGCCACACCGCATACAACCAAACTTTTCTGTCCTTGAAACTCATTCATATTAAAAAAGTTATGTGACTTAACATCGTAAATTCCATCAGCTTGATAAAAACCGGTAAACACATTTTTGTTTTCGAAATATCTTTTCAATTTATCCGGTATCTCAATTTTCTCGGAAAATTTTCTATTAATGATAATAATATCTGCCCGCTCTAAGGAATCAAAAGGTTCTCTCATCGAACCAAGAGGAAGCAAACGCTGTTCAATCTGCCCGGGTTTATCCAAAAAATTTTGATCAAAAATCAGAACATCAACATCCCGATGGATCCATCTATGTTGAAATGCATCGTCAAGTATTATTGTATCAACTTCAGCATCCTTAATAAATTGAAGGGCTCCGTCAACGCGTCTTTCAGAAACGGCAGTGGGAATTTTTAGCTCTTCAGACATGAAATACATTTCATCTCCGCATTCATCAACAGTTGAATTGATATTTTTTCCATCGCTAACATATATGTAGCCGAGAGAATTTCTGCCGTAACCGCGGCTTAAAACTCCGACTTTTTTATTTATAGATTTCAAGTATGAAGCGATCATCATAACAGTTGGTGTTTTGCCGGAACCACCGACAGTTATATTTCCGACAGAGATTACTTTTGCATTTACCTTAACTGCGCTGAAAATATTTTTATCAAAGAACCAGTTTCTAACTTTTATTATAAAAGAATAGATGAACACTAAAGGCAATAATATAAATCTGAAAAATTTTAACA
>QYQI01000043.1 GCA_007280825.1 Ignavibacteriales bacterium
ATTATGTGAAGCTAAAAATGCTTGGATTCATGGCACATAAAGATGCTATTGCTGATTTGTTAAGTAAGTTTCAGCATCATTAGGATTTTCATAGCCACGACTTTTAAGTCGTGGTTAAAATAAAACCCCAAGCTCCAGGCTTTAGCCAAAAACTGTGTTATTTATTGCGGCTAAAGCCGATATTTATTGTGTTTATTAATCCACGAGCTAAAGCTCGTGGCTATTCAAATGAATATTCTGAGCAATGAATGATAGTTAGTAAGTAAGTTTAAGAATTAGTATTACTCTAAAAATTTTTATCGGTTTTTGTTCTGCAACTTAAATAGCCAATTAAATTTAGGAGATGTATGAATAAATTTATCAACGTAGAAATGAAGAAAAAGAAAAGGATTGCTCTCGTTGCTCATGATAACAAGAAACAAGATTTGATCGAGTGGGCAAAATTCAACCGCGGTAATCTTGGCGATCATGAAATTTATGCAACGGGAACAACCGGAAAATTGCTTGAACAAGATTTGGGATTTAATGTAACCCGATTGCAAAGTGGTCCTCTCGGCGGCGATCAACAGCTTGGCGCAAAGATTTCAGAAAATAAAATTGATGTGCTGATTTTTTTCTGGGATCCGCTTGAACCTCAGCCGCACGATCCTGATGTGAAAGCACTTCTCCGCATTGCTGTTGTTTGGAATATTCCTATTGCCTGTAACAGAGCATCTGCGGATTTTATTTTTTCTTCACCTCTTATGAAGGAAGAATATTCCCGTATCGTTCTGGATTATAACGATTATTTAACACGTGATATTTCATAGAGGTAAAAAATGAAACGGCCCAACAAAGATGAATACGCTTTATACTATCATACTTATATTGAAAAAGTTCCGGACGGGAATATTGTTAAAAGTATGAACAAGCAAATCGCTGAAGCAAAAAGATTATTCAAGAATGTTACCAAAAAACAATCGGAGTTCCGTTATTCTCCGGAGAAATGGAGCGTTAAAGAAGTTCTCGGCCATATTTTAGAAGCTGAGAGAATTTTTGCTTATCGCGCACTGCGTTTTGCACGCAACGATAATAAAGATCTTCATGGATTTGACGAGAACGAATATATTCATCAATCTAATTACAGCGAGATCAAACTTGCAGATCTTGTTGAAGAGTTTTGTGCTTTACGTACATCAAATATGCTGATGTTCAAAAATTTTACTGACGATATGTCTTTACGCACCGGCACTTCAAACGGAAATAAACTTTCCGTACGCGCACTTGCATATATCATGACCGGACATGCACATCATCATCTTAAAATTTTGAAAGAGAGATATTTTTAATTTTATGACGCTGCTTGTTTTAGCATATCCGCAATTAGAAAAGAAAGAATTGATTTGATGTTGTTTTGTTTTCTAATGATTAAGATTGGGATGATCAAAGTAATTATTCTTAAAATAAAAAAACCTGATTCTTATGAAACCGGGTTTTATATCAATACCGATTGAAAACTAACTTATCTTGTTAATAAAAATTCTGCAATCCTGCCAAGCTCTTTTACATCCCTATTTTCGTATGAAGGCATAATTGTATTTTTATATTTTTCGCGGTACTCATCAAAACGTGAACCGCCGCCGTATGATGAAGGATTGCGCAGATAATTTATTAGTCCGTCACGAGTCCAATTCTTACTAATATTAGCTAAAGCGGGAGCCTTTTGCGTTCCCTGTAAATTTTCTCCGTGGCAAGTAATACAACCAAGCTGCTTTGTTAACGTTTGTCCGTCGGCTGCAGAAGAAGTTTGAGTTGTTTGCTGTCCCATTTGTCCCATCGTTGACGGCATTGTCTGTACTTCTTTGCGTGTAATTCTTCCAAGTAAAAAAAGAATAAGAAATAAACCGAGAAAAGCGGCAACCCATTTTTGTGCATTAGTCATCTACAATAAACCTCTATTAAAATTTAACGATGTAAAGTTAAGGCGATGAGTCTTGAATAACAAATCACATGGCTATCAGCTTTTAGCTACTTCCCAAATTCTTTTTCGTAATTCTCTTTATATTTTTTAATAGAAGAAAAAATTGCTTGGGCTATTTCATTTTGCCCTGCTGTGCTTGCAAGATGAGCTTCGTCTTTTCTGTTAGATAGAAATCCGGTTTCAATTAAAACTCCCGGCATTGAAGCACCAACCAGAACATAGAACCCTGCTTGCTTAATACCTAAAGCGGGAATTTTTACGTCCTTTTTCCACTCTTGATCTAATAGATCGGAAAATGTTTCTGAGTAACGCATAAATTGAGAATGCGCCATACTTACAAGAATAAAATTTTCATCCGTAAGTTTTTGATAACGATCAGGATTATCTTCGTATTTGATTACGCTATTTTCAAATTCTGCAATTTTAATTGCTTGTGAAGTTCTTCCGGGACGTAAAAGATAAACTTCAAATCCACGATACGAAATATCTTTAGCTTCGGTTGAATTGCAGTGAATTGAAATGAAAAGTTTACCTCCATTTTCATTAGCGATTTTTCCCCGTTTATAAAGTTCAATAAACTCATCCGTTTTACGAGTATATATTACATGAACTCCAGGAAGATTTTTTTCAATTAACTTTCCAAGTTTTAGAGCAACTGATAGATTTACGTTTTTCTCCTTCACACCTGTTACGCCAATAGCTCCGGGATCTTTTCCTCCATGCCCTGCATCAATTACAACAGAATCAAAAAGCCATTTAGATTTTGCATCATCAACATTTAATTGTGTAGAATCAAAAAGCTTATTGTGAATTGTAATAAGAATATCATTGTTATCTAAATCTTGTAATGCTTCGGTTGTGGAATATCCATCGTTTAGAACAAACTCCAGTTGATTATTTTTAGATGTGATTACTGTTTTTTTGATTCGTTGAACAAGCCCCGCAGGTTTAACTAAGTTAATAATATCCGGCGCTATTGTTACTCCCGATAGGAACACATACAAAGTGTTATTGTTTATTGAGTGCCTTGGAATATTTATTTTGCGGCTCGCTTTAAGCCGAATTAATGTTCCGTTAGATTTTTCTTCCACTTCGATAGAACTTATATCATACTTCGAACTTACCTTTTCGACCGGAGTTTCTGGATCAGGTGTTTTAATTTCTTTTTCTTGGGATTGTTTTGCAGTAACAAAAGACTCTGCCGCAAACGGTTCTTCAGTAATAATTAAATTTTTAGCGCGGCTGTCGAAAGAAATTTTTTTCCCGTAACCAAGACTTATATATTCAATACAATAGATGAGAGGAATAAACACATCTTCCTTTAACAATAATGTAGAAATGGGAATTTGAAAAATTGATTGTGCGCCGTCAGATTTGCGACTGAGAATTACAAATTGATTTTTTGCTGTAAACTTGAGAATATAATCTTTGAACTTAAGTTCAATCTTTGCTGCCTCAGCATTGAAAAACTGTGTTACGCCAAGAAGAGATGATAATTCTTTTGCAGATGCATAGTCAATTCCTGCTTTAGTAACATATGATAATGTTTCTTCTCTTCCTGAAATCTGAACTGAAATTTTATATAGACGCTGCGAAAATGTAATCGAGGCAGTCAATAAGATTATAAACAGAAATAATTTGGTTTTCATAACAACTTATCCGATGAACGGAATAATAAACCCGCTTTGTTTTTTATATGCGGCAAACTTTTCACCGAAATATTTTTGAAGCAGCTTATCTTCAACCGAAGCTCGCATTATAAAAAGAGGCAGTTCAAATAAAATTACTATCGGAACAACTGTAAAACTTAATAGCGCTAGTCCTGCACCAAGGTCTGAAAGTATTTGACTTATATATTGCGGATGGCGAATAAATTTATAGATCCCGGTTGTGTGTAGCTGGTGTTCTTTTAGAATAACAATATCTTGTGCGTAATCTTTCCCAAGTGATTTGTAAGCCCATACTTGAAGCCAAGAAAAAATTAGGAACATAATTAATCCGGTGATGCGAATACTTTCAAATTGAATTTCAAAACTATCTGTTAGTGATCCAATTTTAAAGATAGATACGATTGTTAGTATAAGAACTAAAGCGGCAATATTAGGAGGTACTTTTTGCAGAAATGTTGCCGGCCTTTCTACAACTTTTGTAATAGATGTTTTGAGTCCTTTTTTCGCACCTGAGTAATTTGCACTCATAGAAACGAGCAAATTTAGAGCTACAAGAATGTTTATTGCGTTTTGAGATTCCATAAATTCATTCATCAGGTATTTAATCTTAAGCTCAATATAATAACTTTCGTAGAAACTTTGATTTTTCGAAACATATTAGATCAATTAGGAACATTAATACTTGTAACAATTACAGTAATTCCAATAATATGCTGGAAAACACCAGGAATTCATTTGCACGATATTTGAGTAGATACTTTTTCGGATTTTACCTATTTTTTAACCAACATAATTCGTAGAGATAAATGAATACCGGTCAAATGATGCTTACGATTGTGGCTATGTTTTTATTGAGTATGGTTATATTAACTACTAATCGTGGTTTTCTTACAACTAGCACTACTATGACTGAAAGCCGTTATGATATTTTGGGCGTTTCATTAGCAACTTCTGTTATTGAAGATGCAACCAGATTAGCTTTTGATGAACAAACAGCAAATGCCGCTGTTACTTCTACAAGTTCCCTCACCGCTTCAAGTTCTTTAGGATTAGATGGTACTGAAACAGCGTCACGTCCTGATCTATTCGATGATTTTGACGATTACAACTGTTATAAAACAAACCCCAAGTTAGATACATTAGTTATTCAAGGTACAACTCAAAAAATGTTTTTCAATTCTTATTGTAGAGTTGATTACGTAGTTCAAGATAATCCAAATACAACCACGACTAGCAAAACTTATTTTAAAAAAATTAGTGTTCGCGTTTTTGCTCCAGGAATGAACGATACTGTTAAAATGTCTTCGGTTTATAGTTATTGGTACTTTAGATAAGGAATAAAGATGGGTTTCAGTTCGTTATTAGACATACTCGGCTCAACAATTATCGGCGGATTATTATTGATGATTCTAATGAGAATGAATGCTACCGCAGTGCAGAATAATTATTTATACAGCGGTGAACAGATCGTCCAACAGAATATTGTTGAGGTCGTTAAACTTTTAGAATATGATTTCAGAAAAATTGGTTATTGCTCTGTGTGGACAAATATTCCTGATCCTGCTAAAGCTATCATTCACGCTGATTCAAACAGCATTTCTTTTTTAACAGATATAGTTACAAGTTCATATCCTTATGGAGATGGCGTTGTTGATACACTCAAATACTATTTAAGTGCTAAATCAGTATTAAGCTCTACTCCAAATCCAAATGATATGATTCTTTATAGAGTGATAAATCATGATGCGGTTGCAGGATCTAATCTTGGTGTTACGCAATTCAAATTAACTTATTTTGATGCTAATGGTGCAAAGATCATAAATATGCCGGCAAATCCTCCGTTGGGAATAGCTTCAATACAAATTGATATCTCTGTTGAAAATCCAGCTGCATACGGTAATGATTATTCCGCAGATAAAAGAGTTATGTGGAGACAGATCAGATTAGCAACAAGAAACTTTATGTTAAGATAGGAGTTATTGGATGGGCGGTAAAGCATCATTATTATTAGTTCTTGGTTTTAATTTGATATTTATGATTGCCGGAAGAAATTTCAACAATATGGCAACCAGTACAACTATAAATGTAAGCAACTATTTCATAGATGCTAAAACACACACTTTAGCAGCAAGCGGAGTTAATATTGTTATTAATAAACTTTTTTTAGATGCTACTGTCACCGATCAAACTTTCAATTATAGTTTAGACGGCGGAACAATTGCAGTTACACTCTCAACAATAAATGCTTATCAGAATATTAGACAACTATTAGCCGTTGGATCCTATGGAGAGTCATCATCAACAATAAAAATTGTTTTGAAACCAAGTTTATTTTCAAAATTTGCATACTTCTCCAGCAGTGAAGGATCAAATATTTATTGGACATCCAAGGATACTGTTTGGGGACCGTTTCATACAAACGCCGATCTTAAAATTTCCTACAATCCAGTTTTTTACGGTAAAGTTACAATCGGCGGTTCAATAGTTAAATCTCCGTCAAATTCTGCTGCAAGTTTTTACGGCGGTTTTCAACAAGGAGTTCAAATTACAATTCCACCGTCAGGTGTTTCAACTGTTCAAACAGCCGCTGCTTCTGGCGGGGCTAACACAACAAATAAAACTCTTGTTTATTTTGAATTTAGAGGCGACAGTGTTAGATATAAATACACCAGTAATGGCACTTATACTTACCAGTTACTTTCAACTTATGCACCTAACGGAGTAATAAATTTTTCAAATTGTGAACTACACATTTCCGGAACTGTAAAAGGTAATTATACTATAGCTGCATCGGGATCTACTAGTAATCAGGGAAGTATCTACATTGATAATGATGTTGTTTATAATACTAATCCACAGACTAACCCAAACTCAACGGATATGCTGGGAATAGTGGCAGAAAGAAATGTTTGGATAACTGATAACACTGCAAACAATACCGGCGGCGTTAAAATACAGGCTTCTATCTATGCTCAGAATGGGTCATTCGGCGCAGAGCATTACGACACTAGACCGATAGCCGGATTTATTGATCTTTACGGTGGAATAACACAGCAAACAAGAGGTGCAGTAGGTACATTAAACGACGGTGTTATTAACCATGGTTTTAGTAAACGTTATCGTTATGATGACAGACTATTGGTTTCTTATCCGCCATCTTATCCTGGCTGTGGTTCTTTCGAAGTAGTTTCCTGGTTCGAATAATTTATTTGTGTAGTAAATTTTGTAAAGTTTCTTCCGCAGTTTCAAATTTAAATTTATAACCCGCTTTAATGGTTCTTTCCGGAATTACCTGTGCCCCATTTAATAAAACTTCTGCTGCTTCGCAAAATAATATCCTCATTATAAATGTCCTTTATGAAAGAACAAACCACATTAAAATAATATCTTATTTTTTACATCAACAATATATTTTTCATCCTTTATTAGGAATGGTTTATATTTTATCTTTGTTTAGCTTGATAACAAATAATAAAAAACTTACAACAAGAAAATTCGTCTAATTTTCATAACATAATTTGGATTTTCGAAATGAAGAATATTTTAATTCTTTTTACACTATTAACATCTGTTACTTTTTCTCAGCAGTTCATTCTTAAAGGAAAAGTTACAGACAGACCCACATCATCTTCTCTTAGTTACTCGAACATTCGCATTGCAGGAACAACATTAGGCACAGCCGCAAATTACGAAGGCAATTTTGAACTTAGATTAAGCCGCGGTTATTATAAAATAATTGCTTCCTTCATTGGTTACAGATCAGATACAGTTTCAGTAACGCTGGCATCAAATAAAACCATTAATTTTTCACTCGAACCAGGTCAAGTCAATTTACAGGAAATAACAGTCTTCCCAGGAGAAAATCCCGCATTAGAAATAATCCGAAGAGCTATTAATTCCAAACATGGCCGAAATAATAAACTTAACACATATGAATTTCACGCTTATACAAAAGGGTTGGTTAAGACAACCAAGGATTTTTCATCTACCAACACTAGCGTAAGTTTATCTATTGGTGCACAAGATACAGGCAAACTTAAGATTAGCGGTATAATTGAAAATGAAAGCAAAGGTTACTTTAAAAAACCGAACAATTACAAAGACGAGATCATTGCAAGAAAGCAAAGCGCCAATACTCCATCGTCAGTTAATATTCTCACTGGGGGAAGAATTATTCAAAATTTTTATACTGATGATATTCAATTTTTCAATCGCCCGTTACCAAGCCCTATTTCTGATGACGCAATTGATTACTATGATTATCTTATCGAAGACACTCTTGCGATGGATAACAAAAATGTTTTTCAGATTCATGTTGAGCCACTTAGAAAAACAGATCCTGGATTTGTAGGAAAAATATTTATTACCGATGATCAATTTTTTTTGGTTAAAATAGATGTGGCGTTAAATGACGCTGCTAATCCGGGAAGAATCCTTGACCGCGTAAAAATCTTTCAGCAATACACTCCTTATGAAAATAATATTTACATGCCGGTGGATTACCGAATTTTTGCTGACGGAAATTTCCTCGGCATATTCAAATTCGGTTTTGAGTTGAACACTATTTTTTATGATTATAAAATCAATCAGCAAATTGATGATGATTATTTCGGAATGGCAATTGTTAAAGTTTTATCCGATGCAGATAAGAAAGATTCTACTTATTGGAAATCCACACAAACGATCTCAAATACAAACGAAGAACTTGAAGCTTATAAACGAATTGATAGTCTTGAAGCTATACCAAGAACTTTCTGGGATAATTTTTCGTTTTTATCCTCCAGCATTAATGTGAATGATAATTTATCTATTACTGGACCGCTTGGACTTTATTCTTTCAATCCGGTTGAAGGG
>QYQI01000032.1 GCA_007280825.1 Ignavibacteriales bacterium
CTGCACATGGTATTGATAAATTTTTATCAATTCCGAAAGGAGGAAAATAATTTATGGTCGATCTATCAATAAATTGCGGCGGAATAAAATCTCCTAATCCGTTTTGGTTAGCATCAGCACCTCCTTCAAATTCAGCTTATCAAAATTGTAAAGCTTTTGAACAAGGATGGGGAGGAACAGTTTGGAAAACTATTGGTGAACCGGTCATGAATGTTTTCAACCGTTACGGCGGATTGGATTACAACGGGCAAAAGATTTTTGGATTGAACAATATTGAATTAATTAGCGATAGACCGATTGAAGTTAATCTAAAAGAAATTGCTGAGACAAAAAGACTTTGGCCCGATCGTGCAGTAGTAGTTTCTTTGATGGTCGAATCGAAGAGAGAAACCTGGCATGAGATAGTCAAACGCACAATTGATACAGGATGTGATGGTATAGAATTAAATTACGGATGTCCGCACGGAATGAGCGAACGCGGTATGGGTGCTGCTGTTGGTCAAGTTCCGGAATATTGCCAAATGATAACAGAATGGGTAACAGAAATTTCCACAATTCCTGTTCTTGTAAAACTCACACCGAATGTTAGTAACATTCAGTTACCGGCAAGAGCGGCAAAAGCTGCCGGTGCAGATGGAATTTCTCTCATCAATACTATCAACAGTATTATCGGAATCAATCTTGATACATTCGAATTGAAACCGAATGTTGGCGGATTGGGTGGACACGGCGGTTATGCAGGTCCTGCAGTAAAACCAATTGCACTTCATCTACTCTCTCAAGTTGCAATAGATACTGAAGTTAATTTACCAATCTCAGGAATTGGTGGTATTAGTAATTGGCGGGATGCCGTGGAATTTATTCTTCTCGGTGCTTCGAGTGTTCAAGTTTGCACTGCAGTAATGCATTACGGATTTAGGATTGTAGAAGACATGATTGAAGGAATGTCCAACTGGATGGAATCGAAAAATATTTCTTCTCTCGATCAGATTATAGGAAAATCTTTGCCGCGTATAAATGCTTTCGGAAATTTTGATTTGCTCAATCGAACCATTGCAAGAATTGATCAGGAGAAATGTATTCATTGCAATTTGTGTTACATCGCTTGCGAAGATGCAGCGCATCAATGCATTGATCTAACTCTCGTTAATGGACATAACAAAACCGAAGTTCGAGAGAAAGATTGTGTCGGCTGCGCGTTGTGTTCATTAGTTTGTCCGGTTGAAAATTGTATCTCTATGGTTAGAATTGATGACGGCTCAGCATCTAAAACATGGAATCAATTAAATGATGAGTTTAGAAAAAACGGAAAGCAAATGAGCTGGGCAAATCTTGCGGAGTTTCAGAAAAAACATAATATAGTAATTCATTAAAAATTTTTATTAACAAAGACTGGAATAAATTATGTCACTCTTAATTAAAAACGGAAGAATCATAACGGCAGAACAAGATTACATTGCCGATATATATATTGAGAAGGATAAGATCACAACAATTGGTTTATCGCTTAACATTCAAGCAGATAAAATTATTGATGCAAAAGGGAAGTATGTTATTCCCGGCGGGATAGATGTTCATACACATCTTGATATGCCGTTCGGCGGAACAACTTCGAGCGATGATTTTGAAACAGGAACAATTGGAGCGGCTTTTGGCGGTACGACGTCGTTAATTGATTTCGCAATCCAACCGAAAGGAAAAAGTATGCGCGAAGGACTGGATATCTGGCGAAAGAAAGCAGAAGGAAAAGCTACAATTGATTATGGATTTCATATGATAATTACGGATTTACCCGATGAGAGAATTTGTGAAATGGATGATATGGTTGCCGAAGGCGTTACAAGTTTTAAACTATTTCTCGCTTACCCGAATGTATTGATGGTGGACGATGCAACAATTTTCAAAGCTTTGAAACAAACTTCAAAAAATGGCGGGTTAGTCTGCATGCATGCGGAAAACGGAATGGTGATTGATCATATCGTAAAGGAAACCGTTGCTAAAGGAAATCTTTCTCCGTTATACCATGCGTTAAGCCGTCCTGCTGCGGCAGAAGGCGAGTCCACAAATCGGGCGATTGCGTTGGCTGAGATGGCCGGGACTCCAATTTATATTGTTCATCTTACATGCAATGACGCATTAATTAAAGTCAGTGAGGCAAGAGATAAAGGTCAACCAGTATTTGCCGAGACTTGTCCGCAATACCTATATCTATCAATCGATGACATCTCTAAACCCGATTTTGAAGGTGCGAAATATGTCTTCTCACCACCGGTAAGAGAAAAATGGAATCAAGAAAAATTGTGGGCGGGATTACAAAAGAATGATCTTCAAGTTGTATCAACCGATCATTGTCCGTTCAATTTTAAAGGTCAGAAAGATATGGGAAAAGACAATTTCACAAAAATCCCTAACGGAGGACCCGGACTTGAAAATCGTTTGCACTTGATGTATCAAGGCGGTGTGAATGAGAAAAGATTTTCTCTAAATAGATGGGTTGAAATTACTTCTACCAACCCGGCAAAAATATTTGGAATGTATCCTCGCAAAGGAACTATTACACCAGGTTCCGATGCGGACATTGTTATTTGGGATCCACAGAAGGAACACACAATTTCTGCAAAGACTCATCACATGAGAGTTGACTACTCAATGTTCGAAGGTAAGAAAGTTAAAGGTGACACTGATTTGGTTATCTCACGAGGAGAAGTGATTGTTGAGAATAAAAAATTCCTTGGTAAAGCCGGAAGAGGAAATTTTGTAAAGAGAGATACACACGGTGCTGCATGGAATTAACAGGTTGGATTCTGTAGATCACTAAGAATTCATTTAATCATCAATGAAAGGGTAGCATGGAAAAACTTTTTTCCGATGGCTTGATTGAAACAGATCTTTCCGGTCTTAAAGACACTAAACTATTTAATAAAGATCTTGCACCAACAAAGATCGTTCAAAGAAATTGGGGAACATACAACATTGCTTCACTCTGGATCGGGATGAGTGTTTGTATTACAACATACATGTTAGCCAGCGGATTAATTGCCGGTGGAATGAACTGGTGGCAGGCGCTTATGACAATTACAATCGGCAATGTCATTGTTCTAATTCCAATGATACTTAATGCACATGCCGGTACAAAATACGGAATTCCATTTCCTGTACTTGCACGCGCGGCATTCGGCACTCTTGGCTCAAACGTTCCCGCACTTCTCCGCGCTGTTGTTGCTTGCGGATGGTTCGGTATCCAAACATGGATTGGCGGACAAGCTTTGAATTCGCTCATGAGCGTTCTCATTCCGCAATGGGCTGTATGGAATTTGGGATCGGCAGCAGCGTTTCTAATTTTTTGGGCGATGAATGTTTATTTCATCGTGAATGGAATGGAATCAATCCGGTGGCTTGAAGCTCTTGGCGCACCATTTCTTCTAGTTGTTGGAATCGCACTTCTCATTTGGGCTTATGTTCAGGGCGGAGGTTGGGGGCCAATCTTAAGTCAACCAAGTAAATTTCAAACAGTTGGAGAATTCTGGAAATTTTTTATTCCGGCACTAACTGGAATGGTTGGATATTGGGCAACGCTATCTCTCAACATTCCGGATTTTTCGCGTTTTGCGAAAAGCCAAAAAGCTCAAATGTTAGGACAAGCAATTGGTTTACCTCCGACAATGGCGCTGTATTCGTTTATCGGAGTTGCAGTCACATCAGCAACAGTAGTAATTTTTGGTGAAGCGATTTGGGATCCGGTTGTTCTTCTTTCGAAATTTCAGAATCCGATTATTGTTGTCATCTCGTTGCTGGCTTTGATGGTTGCAACATTAACTACAAACATTGCAGCAAATGTTGTCTCTCCAGCGAATGATTTTGCAAATCTTTATCCGAGTAAAATTAATTTCGTACGCGGCGGATTAATGACTGCTGTTCTTGGAATTGTAATAATGCCATGGAAATTATTATCTGATTACAGTGCCTATATCTTCGGTTGGCTTGTTGGTTACTCAGGATTCTTGGGACCAATCGCTGGGATTTTGATTTGCGATTATTTCTTGATTAAGAAAAAGAAATTGATCGTACTCGATCTCTATAGAAGAAATGGTGAATATGAATTCACAAAAGGTTTTAATCTAAAAGCAATTTATGCATTAGCTGCAGGAGTGTTTGTTGCACTAATCGGTTTGATGGTTCCTTCACTTAGATTTTTATATGATTACGCTTGGTTTGTAGGTTTCGCAGTTTCATTTGTTGTTTATCTTCTAATTATGAAAAAGAAGTGAGCAAAAAATATTACTGCATGTTATGATAAACTGATTGAACGTCGTCATCTTCCTCGAGTGCTTCGATAAGAATATTTACTTCTTTACGCTGTTCTTCAGTAACTTCTTTGTAATTCGTAGGTATGTACTGAAGTTCCGTTGCTTTGATTTCAATATTTTTTTCTTCAAGAGCTTTTTGCATAGTACCATATTCTTGAAACGGCGTATAGATATAAATGAATTCATCGTCGTAAGAAAATTCATCGAGACCAAAATCAATTAATTCTAATTCTAAATTATCAAGATCAGTTACAGAATTCTTTGGAACTTTGAACAATCCTTTTCTTTCAAACATAAATGAGATAGAGCCTGTTGTTCCTAAAGAACCTTCGTGTTTTCTAAAATAATGACGTACGTTTGCAACAGTTCTTGTTGGATTATCTGTCGCACATTCAACAACTACACCAATTCCGTGCGGGGCATAACCTTCATAAATAATCTCTTGATAACCGGTAGTGTCTTTGGATATAGCTCTTTTAATTGCAGCTTCAACTTTATCTTTTGGCATGTTAACACTTTTTGCATTCTGTATTGCAATTCTGAGTTTAAAATTTACTTTCGTTTCAGAACCGCCAGCTTTAACTGCAATTTCAATATCTTTTCTTATTCTATTAAATGCTTTAGACATGCGTGCATAACGCGCAAACATTACATGTTTTCTAGTTTCGAATATTCTACCCATGAATCTATTTCCTTAACTATAGTTAATTTTTGATGGGACAAATTTAGTAAATCGTACTTTAAGCAATGTATAAACAAAGAAAATATTATCTGTAATTATTAGAATTAAATTGACATCATTCTAAAATTAATGCAAATTTTGAATGAACATGTATGTTAATTCTCGGTTAATTAGCGAGTGAAATGATTAATTTCAAAAAAATCGGATCTATTTCTTTCCTTAAATGTTTATTCTTAATTATTTCATTATCCGGATGTAATGAACTTCTGGATAGAATAATCGTTCCTAGAAGTGCAGTGCTTTCGATTTATAAATCTCCAAAGGTTGATAATTATAAAATAAAAACCATTGCATTAATTCCAATGTCGCCCGATGACACAACAGATCAGGGTACATTTTACTCGACTAATCATTTTCTAAACAAACTCAAAGAAAAATTTTCTAATATTTTATTTACAATACCTAAAGTAGATTCGATAATGGCTTTCGATTCTTTAGCTATTGTTAAAATAATTGATTCAATTGAGAAATTGAGAAGACTTGACTTGAAATATTTTTTTAATTCTGATCTTGGTTATGCTGTTGATGAACATGCTTCCGATGCAATTTTAATAGGAATGATAAATAAAATCATATATAAAAAAGGATATAGCTCTGGCAGAGGAGTTTTCAAACCAATGGATGCAACGCTCACGTCATGCCAGTTCACTTATTATTTAATTTCACTGAAAGATGGAAGAGTTCTATGGAAAGAGCAGGTATTAGGTGAAGAAGGATATTCTCTTAATAATAAAAATATTATATATCCACCACTCGATTATGCAGTCTCAAATGGAATTGATATAGTGATTGATAAAATTCCATTAACAGATTCTAAACTAGAGTAATTATTTTATTACAAAATATTATGGAGAATCATGAACAATCAAACAGAAGATTTTAATCCGGCTACCGGAGAAAGTTTAGGATTTTCTAAATTACATTCGGTTGATGAATTAGTAGAAATGATCCATCTTGCAGAAGAGGCACAGAAATTATGGAAAGAATATTCAGTAGCAGAGAGAATCAAATCTGTTTTGAAGATTCGTGAATATATAGTTAGTAATGCAGATAAAATTGCAGAGATAATTTCTCGTGATAATGGGAAAACAAGAATTGATGCATTAGCAACTGAGGTTTTACCGGCTGCTATGGGAATTTCTTTCTACTGTAAAAATGCAAAAAGATTTTTACGTGATAAAAGACTCGGCAGCGGAAATATATTTCTGATCAATAAAAGGAGTAAAATAGTAAGAGTACCTTACGGAGTAGTTGGAATAATTTCTCCATGGAATTACCCATTCTCAATCCCTTTGGCAGAAGTTATCATGGGTTTGCTTGCAGGCAATGCCGTAATATTAAAAACTGCATCTGAAACACAGATGGTTGGCTTAGCTTTGAAGGAAGCAGTTGAATTTGCAAATCTTCCGAGCGGAATTTTTAATTTTATTAATCTACCTGGGAAAATTGCCGGTGATGCTTTTTTTGATAGCGGAATTAATAAATTATTTTTTACAGGATCTGTAGCAGTTGGAAAATATTTGATGGGACAAGCCGCTAAAACTTTAACTCCAATTTGTCTAGAACTCGGCGGCAATGATGCAATGATTGTTTGTGAAGATGCTGATCCATATCGTGCGGCGATGGGTGCTTTATGGGCCGGATTTCAGAATGCAGGACAATCATGTGGCGGTGTTGAAAGAATTTATGTGCATGAAAAAATTTATGAATCATTCATGAATATCTTAAAAGATAAAATTGAAAACCTTCATGTTGATTACGATACTGATTTTAATTCTGATATGGGATGTATGACTACCGAGAGACAATTAGAGATAGTAAGAAATCATATCGAAGATGCTTTGAATAAAGGCGCAAATGTTTATGCTCAATCAAAAACTCCAAAAAATAATCAATTGAAAAATTTTCATCCGGCAGTAGTTCTTACAAATGTTAATCACAATATGATCGTTATGCGCGATGAAACATTCGGACCTGTTGTTGGAGTTATGAAATTCAATAATTATGAAGAAGCAATTATACTGGCAAATGATTCTTATCTGGGACTTACCGGATCTGTATGGACGAAAAATCAAAATCGAGGCGAAAAAATTGCAAAGCAAATTAAAGCAGGTGTAGTTACAATAAATGATCATTTGATGAGTCATGGTTTAGTTGAAACTCCATGGGGAGGATTTAAGGAATCCGGTATTGGCAGAACACATGGCGAGATGGGATTCGATGAAATGACACAGCCATTAACTATTGTAAAAGATATTCTTCCATTTGTAAAAAAGAATTTGTGGTGGCATCCGTTCAATAAAAATCTTTACAAAGGTTTGAAGGGATTGATTGATTTACTTTACAGTAAAAAGTTATCATTGAAGTTGAATGGATTAGTAAATCTTCTAAAAATAATTCTTAGAATTTTTAGAAAAGAATAATGAATAGAGACGCGATATATCGCGTCTCTACAAAAAATATTAAAACTTCGGTGTAATTCCCATATTATACAACATGAAAGAATAAAGATCGGTAACAAGCTCAATAGATTTTGATGTACTTGTTCCTGCGCCGTGTCCTACTTTTGTCTCTATATGAATTAGAGTTGGATTCTTTCAGCTATTCATTATTTACAATTCCAACGATAAGATTATTAA
>QYQI01000090.1 GCA_007280825.1 Ignavibacteriales bacterium
AAATTATAGGCAGTTATCTACAATCACTATTAGAAAATCCGCGCCGAATTCTTGTAACTATTCTTATCGGTAATACAGTTGTCAATGTAGCAGCTTCGATCATAGCGGTAATGCTTGCGCTTGAAGCTGCTCGTATATTTAATATTTCTGTTGGATTAGCTTTACTAATTCAAATTCCTCTTTTAACAATTCTTATTTTATTATTTGGTGAAGTTACTCCAAAGTTATGGGCTAATAAGTATCCGGCTCAATGTGTACGAATTACTGCTGTGCCTTTATATTGGTTAGGGATCATATTATATCCGATATCAAAAATACTAACTGACCTTTTAAGACTGCTTTCTTCAAAAATAAACTTTGATAGAACTAAAAGTGCTCTTCATGGGACCGATATTAAAGATCTTGCTGATCTAAGTATTGAAACTGGAACAATTGAAGAAGGCGAGCATGAGCTGATACACGGAATTGTTTCATTTAAAACTGTAACGGCAAGAGAAGTAATGACTCCGCGTGTAGATATCATAGCTGTTTCACTTGATACTGATTTTGATGAGATGATGAAGATAATTAATGAATCCGGCCACAGCAGGATTCCTCTTTATGAAGACAGCTTAGATAAAGTAATTGGAATAATTTATGCGAAAGATCTGCTGCCATTTTTAAGTAATCCGGAAATTCGCAAATCGCTTTCGCTAAAAAATATTGCCCGGGAAGCAATGTTTGTTCCGGAGACAAAACTTATTAATATTCTTCTGCATGACTTCCAAGAAAAGAATATGCATCTCGGGATTGTTGTTGATGAATATGGTGGCACATCGGGTTTGATCTCACTTGAAGATATCCTTGAAGAGATAGTTGGCGAAATTAGGGACGAATATGACCGAGAAGAAAATGAAATCGTTAAATTGAATGAAAATAGTTTTATGGTCTTAGGTAAGGTCTCTATTGATGAACTGAATGAATTACTGAATCAAGATTTTTCTTCTGAAAATGACGACTATGATACTGTTGGAGGATTTATTTTTAATCAGGCCGGAATAATTCCTCAGCAGGGGTTTCACTTAATCCACAATAACTATAAATTTACCGTTAAAGAAGTTGTCAACAAACGTGTGAACAAAGTTCTTGTTGAAAAAGTAAATTAACTTATAAAATGAAAAAAGGTTGCTTCATTTCTGCCGTTGTTGTGTTTACACTTCTTGTCGGGACAGTTGTTTATTTTGTAAAATATAAAAAGGATTTTTTTAAGAATTTTTCGAAAGACAAGATCATTGGTGTGGCAGTTGATGAATTCGATAAGAAATTAAATGATGCAAGACCGTCTTTGTATAGAGATTCGATGAAAATAGCTGTTCATAATTTTTTGGATGAATCAAGGAAATATAATTTTGATTCTGCGATTACTCGTTTGCAAGATGTTATGGATGAAGCCCGTTTCCTGTATCACGACGGGATAGTTGATTCAGCGGATTTTAATCATTTAAAACAAATAATAAATCGTTATGAAAGATCAGAGAAAAACAGAAATTAAAGTAGGCGTAACATTCTTACTTGCTATAATTATTTTCTTATGGGTCCTAGGCTGGGCAAAAAATTGGTCGTTTAATTCAAATCGTAAAGAGATCTCCGTTGAGTTTAGTTCTGTTGCAGGACTCGAAGTTAACGATCCGGTAACGATTAACGGTGTACGAAAAGGTTATGTTGAGGATATAATAATTAACGGCAGTAAAGTAATCACACTCTTAAATCTTCCATCCGATATAATTATAAAAGAAGACGCAAAATTTTCTGTTATGATGCTCGATCTTATGGGCGGGAAGAAAGTTGAAGTTAACCCCGGCGCATCAATTAATGAATTGGATTATAAAAAACTTCAGCAAGGCAACTATGAAGGCGATATTGCCTCAGCAATGTCTATGCTTGGTTCTGTTCAGAACGATCTTGTAGATGTTATCAAAGAAGTGAAGATTTCAATTACCGCATTGAACAAAACAATCACAGATGAAAAATTTACAAGTGACCTCAAAACATCAGTAGCAAATCTTTCAAAGCTAACAGATAATCTCAACCGTCTCGTAATAAATAACAAAGATGAATTAAATCAATTATTGAAATCCGGAAATGAGTTAACCAAAAACGTGAACGGTTTCTTGGAAACAAATCGTGATACGCTAACTCTAACGATAAATTCGGTTCACGATGTTTTGAAAACTTCAAAAGAAGTTCTGATTAAAATAAATGATTTCATGGACAAGACGAATACGAACCAAAATAACCTCGGCAAACTATTAAATGATTCCGGTCTTATGAATGATCTAAAAGCAACAATTCAGCAGGCAAAAGATCTAACAAAAATCCTTATTGATCAGTTGAAATCTAAAGGTGTTGAAGTAAATGCTCACATCTTCTAAAATTAGATCAACACTTCTCTTCTTATTATTCTTCTCAAACTCTTTTATTTCGTTTGCGGAAAATCCGGTAAGATCCAAACATGGAATGGTTGTTACCGCAAATGATTTAGCTACTGAAGTCGGCGTTCAAATTCTAAAAAAAGGTGGCAATGCAATTGATGCTTCAGTTGCAATTGGATTTGCGCTCGCAGTTTCATATCCGAGTGCCGGCAACATTGGCGGCGGCGGATTTATGGTAATTCATCTTGACGATGGGAAAAATACTACAATAGATTTCCGCGAAACAGCACCATTAGCTGCACATGAAAAAATGTTTCTAGATAGTCTTGGTAATTTTATTCCTGCTCTTAGCCAGGATGGATGGACTTCTTCCGGTGTGCCCGGTACGGTTGCAGGATTGATCTACGCTCTTGAAAAATACGGTACAATGAAATTGAAAGATGTTATCCAACCCGCCATTGATCTTGCTGAAAAAGGATTTGCACTAAGTTATAAGAATAGTGAAACCAGTGGATCTTCATTTGTGGAATTATCTAAAATAGAATCAACAAAGAAGATTTTTACAAAAGATGGAAAGAAATTAGAAGAAGGTGATCTGCTCATTCAAAAAGATCTGGCTAATACATTGCGATTGATTCGAGATGGCGAAAGAGTTGCTTTTTATGAAGGCGAGATCGCTAAGAAGTTTGTTGAAGAATCCCGAAGGCATGGCGGATTATTTACGCTGAATGATTTAAAAGATTATCGCGCTATTGAAAGAAAACCGATTGAAGGAACTTACCGTGGATACAAAATAATTTCTATGCCTCCTCCATCATCCGGTGGAATTTGTTTGATCGAAGCTCTGAATGCTTTGGAAAATTTTTCTTTTAAGAAAGAAGAGTGGGGAAGTTCAAGATATATTCACACGTTAGTTGAAGTGATGAAGAGAATTTATGCCGACAGAGCAGAACATATGGGCGATGCGGATTTTTATCCGGTACCGGTTGAAGAATTGATTTCGAAAAGTTACGGCAAACAAATACATAATGAGATTACGGAAGAAGCAACACCTTCAGAAAAAATAAAAGCTCTAATACTTCATCAACTTAGAGAGCATGAAGAGACAACTCACTACTCGGTTGCAGATCAATTTGGCAATGCAGTAGCTACCACTTACACTCTTAACGGCGGGTACGGAAATAGAATTGTTGTTGAAGGACTCGGATTTTTGCTCAACAACGAAATGGATGACTTCAGCTCTAAGCCCGGTGTACCGAATCAATATGGTTTGGTTGGAAGTGTAGCCAACTCAATCCAGCCGAAGAAGAGAATGTTAAGTTCGATGACGCCTACTATAATACTGAAGGACGATAAACCTTTTATGGTTATTGGCACTCCCGGTGGTTCTACAATTATTACTTCTGTTCTGCAGACGATCTTAAATGTATTAGATTTCAATATGAATATTTACGATGCAATAGCGGCTCCTAAAATTCACCATCAATGGCTGCCCGATGAAATTGATTTTGAAAAATTTAGTCTTTCGGATGATGTGCAAAAAAATCTTCTTGCACGCGGACATAAACTTGGTAAAGAAAAATCTTTGGGAAGGATGGAAGGAATTATTTTAGATCACCGCACAAATACATTTTATGGTGCAACTGATCCTCGCGGTTACGGAAAAGCGGAAGGGTGGTAATATGGTACTTGGAATTGGAATTGATATAATCGAGATCGAAAGAATTAAAGAGAGTGTTGACAAATTCGGTGATGCTTTCTTAAAAAAGATTTACACCAAGACCGAACTTGATTATTCGCTTTCACGTAAAAACAAATACCAGCATCTTGCCGCACGCTTTGCCGCAAAGGAAGCGATTTACAAAGCACTCTCTAACGATACTGATACAGCTTACAGTTGGCAGGATGTTGAGATCTACAATGAATTAAACGGACTTCCGAAAGTAAAATTTTCCGGCGCACTTAAAGATTATCTTAATCACGGTAAAGAATTAAAAATCTCTATGAGCCATTCCGAGCATTACGTTACGTGTGTAGCAGTTCTTTCTAATGTTAGTTCTTAATTTTCATCAATTGATTTTGTTATTATAAGCCGCTAATTTATTATTAGAATAAATTGAAGAGGGAAAAATGGATTTGAACATTAATTCAGACACAAAATTAAACGAGCTTACTGTTGCTGATTTCAAATTGTTAATTTCAGAGTCTGTTAAAGATATATTAGAAAATCTTCTTGAGGATATGGAAGCATCTCAAAACAAATCATATTTAAATTCAATTCGTGAAGCTAGAGAAGATTATAAAGCCGGAAGATTAACAAGTCTTGATGACTTAGAAAATGTTTAAAGTATTATTTACTGATAGGGCTAAGAAAGATCTATTCCAACTACAATCAGACACTGCAAAGCAAATAAAACAAAGACTAAAATATTTTTCTGAAAATCCGCTTAACTATGCTAAAAAGTTGGAGGAAACAACTTTAGGCACATTTCGTTTTAGAGTGGGTGATTATAGAATAATTTTTGATCTTGTCGAAGATAAAATAATTATTTTGAGAATCGGTCATAGAAAAGATATTTACAAATAAATTTATGATTCACAACTATAAATTGTTGTTGTCAAGAAATGGTTCTTAACAACAGTATAACGTTTATTCTTCCATATCATTTCGATCTGATGCACCGAAGATGTGAAGCTTAAAATCTTTTAATACTTCTTTTGCTTCCTCAATCTGATTTGATAAAACAAAGAACTTTGCCGGAACGGCTAACGGTTCAACGCTTAAAAAGTTTTGGCCTGTAACATAGTAATCAATTTTTGCGTCATCGAATACTGATCTTATTAATGCAATATCTCCTTGATTCATAGAAGGGAACAGTTCAGTATAACTTTCTGGTTCTAATATTTTCGGAGGGTCATAATTATAATCTATGAATAACTCACATTCCGGACAGTGGAATTTTCCTGTTCTTCTTTCTTCTTTCGAAGGTTTTGTTTCCGTAGAACAATTTGGACAAACTATTTGAGATGGTAAAATTGGAGATTGTCCTTTTTTAAGTGACTCTTGGCATAACGGATCTCTGCAGTAATAATATTCTTTCCCTTCTACCAAACATAATTCACAATACTCTTTGCCGCAGTTGTG
>QYQI01000015.1 GCA_007280825.1 Ignavibacteriales bacterium
GAGCTGGAATGAGCCAAGCCTGACATTAACATGCAGCCCTGCTCAAAAGCAGACAGAAAGATGCCACCCCGATGAAACCAGGCCTTTTACTGTTCGGGAGTATGCAAGGATTCAAACATTTCCGGATGAATGGGAATTTTCCGGCTCTGTATCAAATCAATATAAACAAATTGGCAATGCCGTACCTGTAAATTTTGCAAGGGAAATTGGTTATTCAATTGTGAAATTTTTAAATAAATATCATTATTACAAAATTAACTAAAATTAAATTTTGACCCAGAATAAGTTTTTGTAATTTCCACAAAAGGAAAACAAACGATTATTCACACAACTTAATATTTCGGGTACATTATGAAATCAACCAAATTGTTTTTATTCATCGTGATGTTAATTTCCATCAATACATTTGCTTCTTCTAAACAGAAAATTCTAACAACTGCCGAGAAAACAAATTTTGAATCTACCTCACGTTATAGCGAAGTGATGTTTTTTTTCAAACAGCTAAAAAATAATTATCCTAATAATATTAGAATAGAATCTCTTGCAAAGAGTATCGAGGGAAGAGGTGTCCCGCTTATCATCATAGGAAAACCGCTTCCAAGATTGCCGAAAGATTTAGCAAAAGATAAACGCATTGTTATTTATGTTCAGGCAAATATTCACGCAGGAGAAGTTGAAGGAAAAGAAGCAATTCAAATGATTGCACGTGATATTTTGTTAAAAGAAACACCGGATTATTTAAAAAATGTTGTTCTTCTCATTTGTCCAATATTCAATTCGGATGGCAACGAACAGATCAGCAAACAAAATAGAACCAATCAGAATGGACCTGTTAACGGTGTGGGCTTACGCCATAACGGACAAATGCTTGATCTGAACCGCGATGCAATGAAACTTGAAACTCCCGAAGACCGCGGATTTGTTGCGGCAATGAACAAATGGGATCCATCTTTATTTATTGATCTTCACACAACGAACGGTTCTTATCATCAAGAACCTTTAACATACACATGGATGGTTAATCCAAACGGTGACAGAGGTTTGATAAATTATATGCGCGATAAAATGATGCCGTGGATGAAAACTACTTTAACTGAAAAATATAAACAGCAAAATGTTTTTTACGGAGAATTTTTAGATCAACGCTCACCGGAAAAAGGATGGTACTATGATGCCGTTCAACCGCGTTACATTGTAAACTATGTCGGTTTGAGAAACCGTCTTTCTATTTTGAATGAGAACTATGTTTATGCAGATTTTAAGATGCGTGTTACGGGGTGTTACAATTTGTTAAGATCTCTTTTGGATTATGTCTCCGCTAATAAAGATGAAATAAAAAATATGTTGAAAGAAGTTGATGCAAAAACAATTGCACGAGGAATGAATCCGGCAGAGAAAGATTCTTTTTCTGTTGATTATTCTTACGCGCCAACTCCTCAACCGGAAATAATTAATGCATTCGAGATGGAGCCGTACAAAGATGCAACCGGAAGAGACCGGTTAAGACCAACCGACAAAGTTAAGACCATTACCGTGCCTTACTTAGCAGATTATTTTTCCAAACGAAGTGTGCAATTTCCTTATGCATACATTATCACGATTCCGGATGCACAAGTTGTAAATCTTCTTAAGATGCATGGAATAAAAATTGAAAAATTGGAAAAACCGGTAACGCTCGATGTTCAAACAATAAAAACAAAAGAGTTAAAACCGGCGGCGCGCTTGAATCAAGGGCATTATAATAATTCTATCAAGGTAGAATATATTAACGAGAAAAAAGAATTTGCAGTGGGAAGTTTAATTGTGCGTACATCTCAACGATTGGCAAATGTAGCGGCTTATTTATTAGAGCCCGAAACAGATGACGGACTTTTGTTCTGGAATTATTGGGATAAATATCTTGTGCCTCAATGGGGCGGAATGTTTTTGCCGTATCCCGTTGCAAAAGTTTTGACCAAACAAGAAATTCCTTCGAAGGAAAAGAAATAAATTTTTTTTATGGGTTCAATTTATTGAACTCTATATCAAGTTTTGGTTTTCATCGCTAACCATTCATACAAACTTCCCGGAAGAAGTCCGACAAGCCGTGATATCAAAACCATTTGCCATGGAAATTGAATAACGCGTTTCTCTTTTTTTATTCCATCTATTATTATATGTGCGGCTTTTTCTGCCGGCATTAGCAAAGGCATCTTAAATTCATTTTTGTCAGTCATAGGGGTTTTTACAAATCCAGGCTTAATTGTAATTACTTTTATTCCGTATGGTTTTAATTCAACGCGCAATCCTTCAAGATAAATTGATGCGGCGGCTTTACTTGCACAATAGAATCCGCTGCCCGAGTATCCGCGGTTATCGGCAAGAGATGAAACCCCGACAATTATTCCTTCCCTCCTTTTTACAAATTCAGGAAGCAGTTGTTCAACCCAATAAACTATTCCAAAAATGTTTGTGCCGAAAGTTTCTTCCGCAAATTGTGAGTTGTAATTTTCAACAGTAACATGATGCCCAATACCGGCATTTAAAATTGCTATGTCAACTTTGCCGAACTTTTCTTTTATCTGTTTATATGCGGAAACAATTTCTTCTTTTTTGCTAACATCACATTTCAAAATTAACGGTTTGTTATTGGTGAGCTGTGCTTGGTTTAAATATTCTTCTATCAATTCCGTTCTGCGCGAAAGCAAAACAAGTTTGCAATTTTCATTCATCAACTTTTGAGCAATCGCTTTTCCAATTCCGGTAGAGGCACCGGTGATCAAAACAACTTTGTTATTAAAATTCATAATGACTCATATAAAAAAATATTTCCATTTCAAAATCGTCATTCTTAAATCCTAAACCAAAAACTCAACAGTTTTTTTAGATAGAACAAAATTTGTATCTTTTCACAATTCTAATTTAAAATTTATGAATAGCGAATTTCTCGAAATAGAAAATGTGTTCGTCAACGCAGAGATTGTTGATACAAACTTTACGTGCGATCTTGTAAAATGCAGAGGTGCGTGTTGTACAATGGAAAGTGAGTTCGGCGCGCCAATTTCTAAAAACGAAATTGAAGAGATCAATAAAGTTCTTCCTGTTATATTAGAATATTTACCAAAGGAACACGTCGAAGAGATCAACAAGAACGGATTTTGGATGAATGTGAATGATGAGTTAATGACGCGAAGTCTAAACAAGAGAGCCTGCGTTTTCGTAACTTGGGATAGTGATATTGCAAAGTGCGGGATAGAGAAAGCACATAACGACGGAAAGATTGATTTTATAAAGCCTGTATCTTGTCATTTATTTCCAATTCGAATTTCAAATTTTGGCGGACCTGTATTGCGTTATGAAAGATATTCAGAGTGTGTACCAGCATTGGAAAAAGGAAATAATACTCAAATAAAAATTTTAGATTTTTGCCGTACTGCTCTTGAAAGAGAATTCGGAAAAGAATGGTTTGAGGAAACAAAAAAAGCGGTTGATAATTAACTATGTTGTCACTTCATCAAAGATTGTCTTTACAGCAAAAACTTTCTCCGCAGCAAATTCAATATCAGAAACTGCTGCAGTTGAATACTATGGCACTTGAGCAGCGGATCAAAACAGAGCTTGAGTTAAATCCGATACTTGAAGAGTCTCTTGATGAAGAATTTGAATTATCACAAGAAGAGAATGAAGATTCAGATGAAGGCGAAGAATTAAAAACTGCCGACGAAGAAGAAAAATACGACAGCAAAGATGATGAATTCGATCTTGAAGATTATATGAATGAAGCAGAATCGGAACATGAGTTTGACCGTATGAATAGAAGCCGCGATGATGAAAAGATTCGTCCGATCACTCCTCAGAAAAAATCCTTACGAGAAAATTTGATTGACCAGCTTCATATGCTCGATCTTACAGAAGAAGAAACGATCTTGGGCGAAAATATAATCGGCGGATTGGATAAGGACGGTTATTTCAAACAGAGTTTAGAAAAGATGGTTCACGAATTAAATTTGTTTGAAAATATAAAAGTAACCGTTGAGGATGCTGAAAAAATAATTAAGCAGATCCAAACGCTTGAACCGGTTGGCATTGCTACAAGAAATTTACAGGAAGGTCTTCTTGTTCAAATTAGAAATTCATCTTACGATCCATACTATTCTTATATCGCAGAGAAAATTCTATCGGAACATTTTGAGGATTTTGCAAATAGGCGGTTCGATGCTATTCAGAAAGATCTTGATCTTTCAAAAGAAACTTTACGCACAACAATTGATGTGATTCAGAAATTAAATCCAAGGCCAGGAGAAGGTAACATTGATTCCGAAGAGATGAATCAGATCACGCCGGATTTTCTTATAGAAAAAGTTGAAGAGAATTATATTGTTACCTTAAACGATAGAAGTGTTCCCTCGGTTACTATCAGCAAGACCTATCTTGAAATGATAGATACGAACAAACGGAAAAGAAAAATTTCCAATCGCGAAAAAGAAACTTATAAGTTCTTGAGGGAAAAGTTTGATTCTGCAAAATGGTTTATTGCATCAATTCAACAACGGCGACATACATTAATGAAGATCATGCGCGCCATTCTTGAAAAGCAATATGAATTTTTCGAAACGGGTCCGCGCTTTCTAAAGCCGATGATCTATAAAGATATTGCCGATGAAATTGGAATGGATATTTCCACCATCAGCCGCGTTGTAAATGGAAAATTTGTTCAGAGTCCGCAAGGTATTCATGAATTAAAATATTTTTTCAGCGAGGGACTTTCGACAGATAGCGGCGATGATATTTCGAACAAACATATTAAAGAACTGATAAAAGAAATTTGCGACAACGAACCGAAGGACAGTCCTTATAGTGACGATAGAATTGCAGGCATACTTCAGGAAAAAGGAATACACGTAGCTCGCCGAACGATTGCTAAATACCGCGAGGCGCTCAAAATATCCGTCGCGCGTTTGCGAAGGGAATTATGATTGCTATTGATGTTTTTATTATCATTTTACTCTTCACACTATTTGCTTTTTCACACACACTGCTAGCATCGAATAAAACAAAAATTGCGCTTGCAGAAAAGCTCGGCGTAAAGATAGCTTTCTACCGATTGTTTTATAATTTATCCTCATTGTTATTTTTTATTGTCTTCTATGCGGCGGCACCAAAACCTAATGTAATTGTTTACGACTTACAGTTTCCTTTCGATATTATTACATTTGCACTCCAAGTTCTTTCGCTAATAGGATTAGTCTGGGCAACGCGACCGATCGTCTTAAAAGAATTTTTCGGAACTGCTCAGATAGAACGTTACTTGCATGGTGAATACAAAGTTGAAGATCTAGATGAAAGACAAACTTTAAGGATCGAAGGTGCGTTTAAATTTGTACGTCACCCGATTTACTTGTTCTCAATTTTGTTTTTGGGTCTGCGTCCAACGATGAGTTTGTTTTACTTTATCATGTTCATTTGCAGCGTTGTTTATTTTTATATCGGTTCGATTTATGAAGAACGGAAGCTTGTAGAAAAATTTGGCGATGAATACATAGAATATCAAAAAAATATTCCGCGATTGATCCCTTTTGCGAAGTCATACTTGCGAAAACCGGTATCCAAAATAGATTCCGGATCAAGTCCGGAATGACATTATTAAATTGGAGAGAGAAATGAAAATTCGATCAACAACAATTTTAGGAATAATTAAAGACGGGCAAGCGGCACTTGGCGGAGACGGACAAGTTACGCTCGGCAACACGGTGATGAAGCATAACTCAATGAAGATCCGCAAGCTTCTTAACGGAAAAGTTATTTGCGGATTTGCAGGATCTACCGCAGATGCATTCACACTCCTAGCAAGATTTGAAGAAAAGCTTGAACAGTACAGCGGTAACGTTTACCGCGCGGTTGTTGAACTTGCAAAAGACTGGCGGACAGATAAATATTTACGGAAACTTGAAGCAATGCTGGCAATTGTTTCGGAAGATAAAGCATTCATTGTTTCGGGTACCGGAGATGTGATCGAACCGGAAGATAATATAGTCGCAATCGGAAGCGGTGGAATGTATGCTCTTGCCGCCGCAAAGATGTTAAAAAAATATAGCAACCTTTCTTCAAAAGAAATTGTAGAAGAAGCACTGAAAGTTGCGGCAGATATCTGCATTTATACAAACGAAAAAATTACAGTCGAAGTGATCGGCAAATGAGGAAACAAAGAATGAATAATGATCTAATTAAAAATCTTACACCAACACAAATTGTTAAAGAGTTGGATAAATATATTATCGGACAAGATGATGCAAAGCGCGCGGTTGCGATTGCATTACGCAACAGATGGCGACGACAGCAAGTTGCAGAAAGTATCAAAGAAGAAATTATGCCGAACAATATTATTCTAATCGGTCCCACCGGCGTTGGCAAAACCGAAATTGCACGCCGTCTTGCAAAACTTTCCGGAGCGCCGTTTATTAAAGTTGAGGCATCGAAATACACAGAAGTCGGTTATGTTGGTCGTGATGTTGAATCAATGATACGCGATCTTGCTGAGCTTGCAGTCAGTATGGTTCGTTCCGAAAAGACAAACGAAGTACAGGAAAAAGCAGAGCGGGTGGCGGAAGAAAGAATTTTAGATCAACTGATTCCTCCGCAGAAAAAAACTTCAACAGTTGAAGATGAAAATGGCGAGAGCGAAGAACTGCGTAATGAAAAAACACGCGAGTGGATGAGAGAAAAACTCCGCAAAGGAGAGATGGATGATAAGTTAATTGAGTTCGATACATCTGCACCTGCATTCGGCATGCAAGTTCTTGGCCCAATGGGTATGGATGATATGACAATGAACTTACAAGAGATGATGAGCAGTATGATTCCTAAAAAGAAAAAGAAACGCAAAACGCCGATACGCGAAGCAAGAAAAATTATTGCGCAGGAAGAAGCAGAAAAATTAATTGATATGGAAGCGGTTCAGCGTGAAGCTATTAAACGCGTTCAAGAATCCGGAATTGTTTTTATTGATGAGATAGATAAAATTGCCGGAGCCAAAAGCCAGCAAGGACCAGATGTTTCTCGCGAAGGAGTACAGCGCGATCTTCTTCCGATAGTTGAAGGTTCAACAGTAAATACAAAATACGGCCCGGTAAAAACCGATCATGTTTTGTTCATCGCTTCCGGCGCATTTCATGTTTCAAAACCGAGCGATTTGATTCCTGAACTTCAAGGAAGATTTCCAATTCGCGTTGAATTGAAAAGTCTGAGTGAAGACGATTTTGTAAAGATTCTTACACTTCCGCAAAATGCGTTGCTCAAACAATATTCGGCGCTGCTGCAAACGGAGGGAGTTCAAATTTCATTTAAGGAAAATGCTATAACAGAGATCGCCAAAACCGCTGCTACCGTGAATGATCAGGTGGAAAATATTGGCGCAAGAAGATTGCACACAATTCTTACAACTCTCCTTGAAGATATTTTATTTGAAGTGCCGGATAAAATGCCTGAAGCTGCAATCGAGATCACGGGAGAGATGGTAAATGAAAAGCTGGATAAAATTGTTAAGAACAGAGATTTGAGTAAATATATTCTTTAGTATGCCGTTTGCAGTATATAGTTTAAAGTAATTTCATGAGAAAATTAATATTTCTATCTATAATATTAGCGGCTCTTCTTTTTATAAGCTGCACTTCAACAAATCCTACTCTTCAAATAATGAATCTCGGTGCGGCTAAGAATGCTGTTCAAGCATATTACGAATCTGGTGCATTCGACCGCGAGTGTTCAAGAATTATTGATGATGCTATTGATCAAATAGATGGAATAAACCTTTCGGGAAAGTCTGCTGTAGTGTTTGATATTGATGAGACTGCTCTTTCCAATTATGAATACACAAAGGAAATCGGATTCGGATACGTTTATAAACTTTGGAATGAATGGCAGCAAAAAGGAATTGCGCCTGCTATTAAAGACACAAAACGATTTTATGACTATCTCGTTTTAAAGAACATACACGTAATTTTTATTACCGGACGTTATGCAGAAGTTGGTGAAGCAACGAAGAGAAATCTTATCGAACAGGGTTACGTAAAATTTGATACGTTGATTATACGATCGGATAGTGAACGCAAAATTCTTGCTGCAGAATGGAAGGCAGCAAAACGCGAAGAACTAGTGTCTAAAGGTTACAACATAATTGCTTGCATCGGTGATCAGTGGAGCGATCTTGTTGGCGGCAACACATGAATAAAAATAAAATTGCCGAGCTATTTATATCTGCTTGATTAAATCCTTTAGCGAAAGAGTTATTTATTGAGAATTGGGTTGTTCTTAAATAAATTGAGAAAAATATTAAACAGAAAATGCGGACTTTAAAAAAATTAATAGAGAACAATCGGAATTGGGCAACCGGAATTAAATCCGTTGATCCAAATTTTTTCCAAAACCTTTCTCAACAACAATCGCCGGAATATTTATGGATCGGCTGTTCGGATAGCCGCGTTCCGGCAAATCAAATTGTTGGTCTTAAGCCAGGCGAACTATTTGTTCATAGAAATGTTGCGAATATAGTTGTTCATACCGATCTAAATTGCTTATCCGTTATACAATACGCTGTTGAAGTTTTAAAAGTGAGACATATAATTGTATGCGGGCATTATGGATGCGGTGGCGTTCAAGCTGCATTTAAGAATTTAAAATTGGGATTGATTGACAATTGGCTTCGTCATACGAAAGATATTATGCAAAAACATAACGAGTTGTTATCAAAAATTATTGATGAGAATTTAAGGTTAAACCGACTTTGTGAGCTTAATGTTATTGAGCAAGTTGTTAATGTAAGCGAAACTACAATTGTACAACAGGCATGGGAGAGCGGGCAAGAGCTATCTGTTCACGGATGGATCTACGGTTTGTATAATGGACTTTTAAATGATTTGAATATTTGCATTACTAATAACAATGAACTTCCTGCTATTTATCAGTCAGCGTTATCAACACTGGAAAACATTAATCGAAGATGAAACCCCCTCTTATCCAC
>QYQI01000075.1 GCA_007280825.1 Ignavibacteriales bacterium
AGAGAAATAATTATTCCGCCTTCTGGTACACGACCGCCGGTTAATCCGGTGCCGTTGCCGGAAACGGTTACTCTAATATTTTCCTTATTAAATTTTTTAAGAAGGTCAACTATCTCATCCTCACTTTCCGGGAAATAAATTGAATCGGCATTACCTTTATAATTGGAAGCGTCAGAAAGATAGTTTTGAAATAGTTCAGGATCGTTTTTAATAATCATTCAATTGGGTTGCCGTGTTTCTTCATTATCTTTTTCCAAACATCAAGATCAAGCTGTTCGGATTCATCAATAAGCATAATAGGAATATCATTTTCTATCCGGTATCGTCTGCGAGTAACTTTGTCCGTTGATACCAAATAATTATCATCTAATACTAAATCTGCTTTTGTCTCAGGACAGCAGAGAATATCTAAAAGTTCTTTTGAAATCATAATCACCTCTCCAAACTAATCGGTTTAATTGGTAAATTTATGTTAAGATTTTCTCTAATAAAACTAACGAATTTTTTTACAAATAGACTAACCATTTTATGCTACAAAGTTTGGGACCGCAGGAAATTCCTAAAATGGAAACGGAGCGATTGATTCTCCGAAAAATTACTATTGATGATGTAAATGATATTTATGAATACGCATCTATTACGGATGTTACAACGTTTGTTTTGTGGGATACACATAAAACCAAACAGGACTCGATCGATTTTATAAAATTGACTGAGGAACAATTCAATAATAATATATCGTTCATTTGGGGAATCGTAATCAAAAGCGAAAATAAATTAATCGGGACTATTGATCTTCGTAATTGGGATGCAATTCATAAGTGCGGTGAAATTGGCTATGTAATTTCCCAAAAGTATTGGAATAGAGGATACGTTTCAGAAGCAATGAAGACAGTTATTAAATTTGGCTTGGAAGAATTACACTTGAATAGAATTGAAGCTCATTGCGAAGAAGAAAATATTGGTTCGTGGAGAGTTATGGAAAAATGCGGAATGAAATATGAAGGCACGCTTAGAGAAAAAGTTTTTATTAAAGAAAGATTTCGCTCGATGAAAATGTATTCCATTCTCAAAAGTGAATGGAAAAAATTATGACTCAAGTAAAAATATGCTGCATTGCAAGTATTGAAGAAGCTAACTTGGCGATCAAGTATGGGGCGTCTGCCATTGGGCTAGTCTCGGAAATGCCAAGCGGGCCGGGAGTAATTTCAGAGGAGACTATAAAAGAGATTGCCGAACAAACTCCACCGTCGATTTCAACATTTCTGCTTACGAGCAAGCAAAATGTAGATGAAATTATCGAACAGCATCATCGCTGCGGAACAAACACAATTCAACTTTGTGACAAAATAATTACCGGCTCTCATCTTCAATTAAAAAAAGCTTTACCAAGGATCAAAATAGTTCAAGTTATTCATGTAACAAATGATGAATCAATTAACGAAGCAATAGAGACATCAAATTTAGTTGACGCAATATTACTCGATTCCGGAAATCAAAAATTAGTTACGAAAGAACTTGGCGGGACAGGAAGAACACATGATTGGAGTATCAGCCGAAAAATAGTTGAGTCAGTAAAAATTCCGGTTTATTTAGCAGGCGGATTAAATCCGCAAAATGTTGTTGAAGCAATTTTACAAGTAAAACCGTATGGCGTTGATATTTGTTCCGGTGTTAGAACTAATTCAAAACTTGATGAAGAAAAATTGAAATTGTTTTTTGATAGAGTTAAATCAGTCAATAAATTACTGGCGGTGGATAAATAATTTATTTGGTCATTAATTTGTAGCCGGTCCCGTGAACATTTACCAGCTCAATTGATTTATCTTGTTTAAGATAGTGGCGAAGTTTTGTTATATACACATCCATACTTCTGGCATTGAAATAATTATCATCGCGCCATATCCTTGTCAACGCTTCAGATCTTTCAAGAACTTTATTCTCATATAAACATAACAACCGAAGCAGTTCACATTCTTTTGGTGTAAGTTTTTGTTCAATGTGTTGAATAACTAATGTACGTCTATCATAATTAAATAAATAAGAACCGATCTTAAATTCTATCTTTTCAATTTCGTCTTGCGGTGTTTTACTTCGCTTTAGTATAGCGTTGATACGCAAGATCAATTCTTCCATGCTGAATGGTTTAGTAACATAATCATCGGCGCCGATTTTGAAACCCTCGATCTTATCATCAAGCATTGCTTTAGCTGTAAGAAAAAGAAACGGAGTTTGTTTATCTATCATTCGAATTTTTTTTGCGAGTGTAAAGCCGTCCATTTTCGGCATCATTATGTCTATCAAACAAATATCGTATTTCTTTTTTCTGAATTGCTCGAATCCCTCTTCTCCATTAATGGCTTGAACGATTTCAAATCCCTTAACGGATAAAAATTCTTTTAAAATTGTTCCAAGGTTTGTGTCATCTTCAACTAAAAGTATTTTTGCAATTTGTTTCACTCAACACCATTATTGGGAAGAATAATCTTAAATTCACTGCCACTACCCAGCTCACTTGTTACGGAAATATCACCACCTAATGTCTCAACAATTTTTTTAGCATAGCTCAAGCCAATTCCGTTTCCGCGTACGTTTTGGATATTTCCGCTGGAGACTCGGTAGAATGTTTCGAATATCTTAAATAAATGTTCTCTGGAAATACCAATGCCGTTATCTTTTACGGTAATTATTATTGCTTTGTTCTCATCTCTGGTTGAAATTTTTATTTCCGGCGGTCTTTCGTTGTACTTGATCGCATTGTCAATAAGATTATTTATAATATTAGTAAGATGAAATTTATCGCCGGTTATAACAGCACGGGAAGCATTGAGTTCTAAAATGATTTTACCGCTTTTTTGATTAATAATATTTTCAAACTTTGACGCGGCGGAAAGGATTAGTTCATGAAGATCTATTTTCTCTTTCGTCAGATTAAACTCACTCTTCTCAAGCGCCGCTGTATTAAGAAGGGCATCAACCATCATTTTCAAGCGGTCATTTTCTTCTTTAATAATTTTAGAATATCTGGTAACGGAATTCTTTTCGATTAATAAGCCGGGCTCGTTTAAAGCTTCACAAGCAATCGAAATAGTTGAAATTGGAGTTTTAAATTCGTGAGTAATATTATTTATTAAATCATTTTTCACAGCGGTAATTTTTTTCTGACCTAAAAACATTTCAACTGTTTTGTAAAAAACTCCAACGATTACTAAAATCAAACCAACTGAGAGAACAAGCATTCCGCCAACGCTTGCAAGAATATACCTTTTCTGGTGAGGGAAATAAACAATAAGTTGGTTGGGATTAAAAAAGATTTCGTCGGGGAATAAGTTTACTTTGAAAATAGATTTTTTTAGTTCAGTAGTGTCGGCTCCTGCTTTTAATAATGTTAAGCTGTCTTTATTGGTTCTATTTACACAAAAATAAAATTCCGAGGAAATACCGTTGCCGTTAAATTCAGTTGATAAATCTTTTTCGAGTTGATCAGCACTAATTCTCTCTTCAATTTTTTTCCGAGCATTAATAGCCATAAGTTCTGTAACAACATTCTGCACCAACAAATGACGTTTCTGAATGGAAGTGTCTTTAACTGATTTATCGAAGGAGGAAGGGGGAATAAAGTAACGTGCATTTCTGCCGCCTGAGAATGCTTTTAACCGCTCAACCATTGTATCATTATCGGAGAAATATTTTACTTCATAATTAAATCCATGGTTGTTTGTATCAATCCTTAGATAACTCATTTTTCTAAGAGAATCTAGATGTATCGGTTTATTTTTAGATTGATCCTGTAGAAAGAATAAAACATTTCCTTTCCCGTTAGAGACTTTTTTAACAACGGTAGTTGCAGCTTCCTTCTTTTCAATTTCTTCAGAAACTTTTCTTAGAGAATGAAAAACCGTTCTACGGAAACGATCCTCTTCAACTTTGATAATATTTGCCATCCAATAAAACTGTACGGCAATTAGTCCAATTACCGAAATAGTCATCAAAGCGATAATAATTTTTAATTTTCGTTCTTTCATAATCGCAAATTTAACTTAATCTAAATAAGAAATCTTTACTTTAACAATTTTTAACTAATAGTTAGGGATCGTTTTTCGTATTTGGGTTGTACGAAAAGTATATTTACACAAACAATTAGGAGAATAAAATGAAATTACTTCAAACAAACAAATCAAAGTTCTTAGCTATAATGATTATTCTGATACTCGGATTTTTCTCAATGAAGATCTTAGCTCAGGAAAAAGACGAAACAAAATCTAAACTTGATAATTTGAAAGGTAAGATTGAAAAACTTACGATTAAAGCTGATGGTAAAGATGTTGTCTTTGAAGGAAAGGATGCTGAAAAATTAGTCGGTATGTTAAGAAGTAGTTCGCGTAAAGGATTTATGTTTAAAAGTGATGACGGAAAAATGATGAAGATGAGAGGCGGCAACGTTATGATGTTTAGATCTGAAGATAATGATGCTGATGAAAAAGATGGTGAAAACAAAAAGAATGTAAAAGTAGAAGTTAACGACAGCGGCAAAAAAATTACTGTTACAACTATGAAAGACGGTAAAGAAGAAACAAAAACTTACGAAGGTGATGAAGCTGAGAAGTTTTTGAAAGATGAAAATGGCATGAAACATTTTAATATTCAGATTGATGGCGATGAAGACATGCCGAAAGAGAAATTAATGTTCTTTAAGCATATGGGCGGAAACAATTGCGGATGTTCATGCTGTGGCGGCGAGAAGATGATGCGAAAGCATTCCATGGGTAAGAATACGAAGCATATGATAATTGAAGAAAAAGAAGACGATGAAAAATCTGAAAAGGTTGAAAAGAAAGTAGATAAGAAATAAAAATTTTATCTTTTATTTTTTTACAGTAAAGAAAAGGGAATCCAAAAGGTTCCCTTTTTTATTTATGATTATTTTTTCATTATTTTTTTCAGACTAAACATCTTTTTGTAGTAAATGTTTTTTAGTTTTATGTTGATTTCAGAAGCAGATAAAATTATTTTTAAATCGGAATTCGTGTGTGTATATCTGATTAAAATAAGAATACTTCATTAGAATGATTCAAACTTCACACCCAAATAATTTTAGAAAGGATAAAATAAATATAATAACCTTGGAGGTATCATAATGGATTCTTCCTCCGAACATGAAGTAAACAATCAATTAATTACATATTTGAAAAATTTGGAAGCAAGAATTTCCCGGGTTGAAGAGAAACTTAATCTCGAGAATCTACCTTCAGAAAATAATTTTGAATTACCTCCACTGATGCCTCAAAATATTTCAGAACGAGCGGATTCATTAGAAACTCAGATAGGACAATTCTGGTTTGCAAAAGTTGGAATAGTTATTCTTGCGATCGGAATAATTTTTCTAATGACATTTCCGTATCAAAATTTACCTTCCTTTTTTCCTAGTCTTATAGGATATGTTTTAGTTGGATTTCTTTTCTGGTTATCGAATTATTGGAAAAGTTCGCTTCAATTTATTTCACAATATATTTTTGGCGGAGCTTTACTTCTTCTTTTCTTTTCAACTTTACGGTTACACTTTTTCTCAAGCAATCCCACAGTTGAAAATCCGACACTTGAATTACTTATGCTGATAGCAGTATCGATCTTTCACATTTCTTTTTCTTTTAAGAGAAAATCTATATATCTAATGGCTTTTGGCATCTCGCTAATTTCCATTACAGCTTTGATCGGTGATTTTTATTGGTTGATCTTTTTTATTCTAGTTTTGATCAGCGGGTGGTCGGTTTACTTAAAAAGAATTTTAGACTGGAATTCGTTCTATACCTATGCAATACTTTTGGTCTATATAACTCACTTTGTTTGGTTCATCGGTAATCCTGTTGCTGGTAATAAAATTGCTCTCCAAAGTTCTCCATTGATTAATATTTATTTTCTTCTTTTGTACTGCTTAATTTATGCTTACGGCAATTTATCCGGGAATCGAAACGAAAAAGAATCTGTTAATTCAATACTAAATACTTTATTGAATTCATTTCTCTGTTTTTTTCTATTACTAATCATCGCACTTTCGAAATTCAGCAGCACGGTGGCTTTATCTGAGTTAATAGCTTCGAGTGTTTTCTTGCTTCTTTCAATTATGTTTTATGAAAGACAAAAAAGTAAATATTCAACTTTCTTTTATGCTATTCTTGGTTACACGGCATTGAGCGTTGCAATAGTAAATAATTTTCCTAAGCCGGAATACTTTGTTTGGTTAAGCTGGCAGAGTTTAGTTGTAGTGGCTACCGCGCTCTGGTTCCGTTCGAAAATAATAATTGTAGCAAACTTCATAATGTATCTGATGATATTCTTTTCCTATTTAGTATTGGAAGAAAAAATTGGTGCAATCGCACTCGGTTTTGGAATTGTGGCATTAATAAGCGCTCGTATTTTAAATTGGCAAAAGCATAGACTCGATTTAACAACTGATGCGATGAGATTATCCTATCTCGGCTCCGCGTTTATCATCTTTCCTTATGCACTCTATCATATAGTTCCTAAAGATTATGTCGGGCTCTCTTGGACGATAGTTGCGATCGGTTACTATGTAATGAGTATTATTCTTAAGAATAAAAAATACCGGTGGCTGGCGCTTTTAACATTTTTATTAACAGTGGTGTACATTCTATTTGTTGGAACAACAAATTTAGATCCAAGCTACCGGATTATTTCTTTCATGTTTTTAGGAATTGTGTTACTGGCAATTTCAATTTTATACGCAAAGCGAAAGAAAGGAAGCGAGTTAATAAACAATTGAACCGATAGAAATAAATAAAAATACTTAAAGTAAAGGCGAGCGTATTCATGAAAAATTTTTTACAAAAAATTCCGGAACAGGTTAAACGGTTGTCGATACTTTTACTTGTAGTGGTAATTGTATTTATTGTAGCCACTTCGCTTCTCACCCCGAAAGATTTTGGCTTGGTAGGTCATTATCGTGCTGGCGCTATTCAAAATAATGCTGATAAAAAAATGCAATATGCAGGACAGGAAGCATGCGCTGATTGCCATGATGATATTTGGAAAACTAAAAATGCAGGTTATCATAAAAATCTTTCTTGCGAAGTTTGCCACGGACCTTCGGCAAATCATGTTAATGAGCCGGATCAATTCAAACCTGATAAACCGAGGGATAGAGTTTTTTGCCCTGTTTGTCATGAATATAATACCTCTCGACCTACCGGATTTCCACAAATTCTATCAGCGTCACACAATCCTAGAAGAATTTGTGTAACCTGTCATAACCCGCACAATCCAACTCCACCGCAAACACCAAAAGAATGTTCAGCATGTCACGCTGAAATTTCAAATGCAAAATCGGTTTCGAGTCACATGGATATTCCTTGTACTAAATGTCATGAAGCTTCGGAGAAACATAAATTGCACCCGAGAGAATATTTACCAACCAAACCTGCAAATAGAGAATTTTGCGGTCAGTGTCATTCCCAAGATGCTAAAGGTGATAAGTTTATTCCAAGGATCAACATGACTACGCACGAGCCGAGATATGTTTGCTGGCAATGTCACTATCCACATTTACCGGAGGCACAATAATGGAAAACAATATAATTGGAACAAGTAAAAAAGTTGAGAGAAGAAATTTTCTAAAAAAAATTGCCATACTTGCGCTTGCACCAATTGCATTTGGATTTCTTGGTGCAACGGACAAATTAAAGACTATAAAAAAATGGATGCTCGCAAATGGTTATATACCCAGCAACCACAAGTGGGGAATGGGAATAGACATTAATAAATGTATTGGATGCGGAAGATGTGCTGTAGCATGTAAAAATGAAAACAATGTTCCAAAAGAACCATTCTTCTTCAGAACATGGGTTGAACGTTACAGAATTTATGAAGATGGCGATGTACAAGTTGACAGTCCAAATGGTTCAATAGACGGTTTTGATAATACTCGTACAACAAATCAAAAAATGTTAAGAAGTTTCTTTGTTCCAAAAATTTGTAATCATTGTGACAATCCTCCGTGCGTTCAAGTTTGTCCTGTTGGTGCAACATTTAAAGGTGAGGATGGAGTTGTACTTGTGGATTCAGATTACTGTGTCGGCTGCAGATATTGCATACAAGCATGTCCTTACGGTGCAAGATTCTTACATCCCGAAACACATACTGCCGAGAAATGTACTTTCTGTTATCATAGAATTGTTCAAGATAAATTACCGGCGTGCGTTGAAGCGTGCCCGACTCAAGCAAGAGTTTTCGGCGAGTTGAACAAAAAATCAAGTCCATTAGTACGTTTCTTAAGAATGAATAAAATCGGAATTCTTAAACCATCGCTCAACACAGAACCAAAAGTTTATTACTCTAATTTAGATATGGAGGTTAGATAGAATTGGAAGAGCTCATTCAACATTTGACGCCAATACTAAAAGAAGTATGGGGCTACATTTTTCCAAACGAAATTGAACTCCATTGGGGCATTCTTATAGTATTATATCCTTACTTAACAGGATTAGTTGCCGGCGCTTTTATCTTGGCATCGCTGGTAAAAGTTTTCAACGTAAAAGAACTTCAACCAACATACCGCTTAGCAATGCTTACAGCGATGGCATTTTTAATTATAGCACCGCTTCCTTTACTTGCTCACTTAGGTCATCCTGAAAAAGCTTACGAGATTTTGATTACACCAAATAGTACATCTGCTATGGCTATGTTTGGATTTGTTTATGCTTGGTATTTGATGGCGGTATTGTGTTTAGAAATTTGGTTTGAGTATAGAAGAGATATAATTCTTTGGGCACAGAAAGAAACAGGAATCAAAAAATGGATTCACAAAATCATTTCTCTCTTTTCAAAAGATATTTCAGAAAAAGCAATCCTCTTCGATAAAAAGTGGGTAAAGATTGTTACAATTATAGGAATTCCTTCTGCATTTCTATTACACGGTTATGTAGGATTTATTTTTGGTTCGATCAAAGCAAACCCATGGTGGTCAAGCGTGCTAATGCCAATTGTCTTCTTGTTCTCTGCAATTGTTTCCGGTATTGCTATGGTTTTAATTCTCTATATGATCATAACACCCGTCCGCGGAAAACAATTAGATATTTTGTGTCTGGATAAATTAGCAAGTTACTTATTCTATGTAATGATCATAGATTTTTCATTGGAAGCGTTGGATTTTGTGCACCGTGTTTATGAATCGGAAGAATCCATTAAAATCTTAGCTTATCTTGTCTCGAATAAATTATTCATCAGCTTAGTAGTAATTCAACTCTTCATGGGCATGCTTATTCCGCTTGCTATGATTGCGCTCATTAAAATTTTAAAATCACCGCCGGATTTAAAGAAAATGGTTTATTTTATCTCTGCAATTCTTGTACAAGTTGGAATTTTTTCAACTCGTTGGAATATTGTAATCGGAGGACAATTGTTTTCAAAAAGTTTTAGAGGATTAACCGTTTACAAAATAACTTTTTTCGGGCTGGAAGGATTTTTTG
>QYQI01000153.1 GCA_007280825.1 Ignavibacteriales bacterium
CCATAATTCCGTCCATCACAAAATCATATATCTGAAGTAACAAATCACCCATCCCTTTTGATGATAGTGACATTGGTCTTCTAAATTCTTCCGGAATTAATTTCATTCCTAAAACTTCAGCCGATTCAATATAAATTGTTTTGCTTTCTTGAAAATATCCAACCGGGCAGAAAAATTTGTCTGCATTAAAGGGATTTGAGATTTCAAAATGAAGAAATTCTACGCCAAAGTTTCTCTGACATACTTGCAGAAAGCCGTCGCCGCCGTCAGATATTGGCTTCAGTAAAAAATCAATGTTAGATTTAATTTCTTCCGGTAGTAATTTGAACAGCGATCCTTTGATATACTCAGTAATCTCAACCGAGTCAGCACATCCCTTAAAACTGTTCGGGGCAATTAAGATATTAAATTTTTTTACGTCCATTATTTTTATTTGTCTGTTTTTAGAATTTCGTTAAAAGAATTAATAAGTTTTTTCTTCGTTACCAATAAATCTTGAGAAATAATTTTTACTTCTCCGATAGCAGGCATAAAATTAATATCGCCGCTCCATCTCGGTACAACATGAAAGTGAAGATGCGAATCAATACCGGCACCGGCGGCTTTACCAAGATTTGCACCGAAGTTCATCCCCTGCGGCTTCATAGCTTTTTCCAAAGCTTTCATCGAAAGACGAACTGTACTCATCATTTCATTCATTTCATCCTGGCTCAAAGTATGGATATCGCTAATGTGTTTATTTGGAATAACCATTAAGTGTCCGCTGTTGTAAGGATACAAATTCAGCATCACATAACACAATTTGTTTTTATAAACAATAAGCGATTTGTTGCTTTTGATTGGAAACTTGAACGCCTCACAAAAGACACAAGCATCAGAATCCTTTTTTGTTTTGAAAGATTCGATGTAGTTAGACCGCCAAGGTGACCAGAGTTTATCCATAAATAAAAAAGGCGGAAGTTGATGTTACTTCCGCCCGCAATTTAATCAGAATAAATTTATTCTGCTTCTTCTTCTTTATGTTTTTGATATTCTTCGATTACTTTTGTTTCTGTTTCCTTAGGGACCTCTTCATAATGAGAGAAACTCATCGAAAACATTCCGCGCCCTGAAGTTAAACTGCGAAGTTGAGTAGAGTATTTGTGAAGTTCTGCCAGGGGTACTTTAGCTTTAATTATTTGAAATGAATTCTCCGAATCCATGTTTTGGATCTTACCGCGTCTTCCTGAAATATCTCCCATCACATCGCCCATGTACTTGTCAGGGATCTTAACATTGATATCATAGATCGGTTCAAGAAGCATCGGTTTAGATTCCATAAATCCTTTTCTAAAAGCCATTGATGCGGCAATCTTAAATGAAACTTCGTCAGAGTCAACGGCATGGTAAGTTCCATCGAACAAAGAAACTTTAACATCCACAACTTTACTGCCCGTAAGAATTCCTTTGGTCATAATTTCTTTCAAACCTTTTTCTACAGCAGGGATGAAACGACCCGGTACAACACCGCCGACTATGTCATCAACAAATTCATATCCGCTTCCGCGCGGCATTGGTTCTAATTTTAAATGAACATGCCCGTACTGACCTCGCCCGCCTGATTGTTTCTTGTGTTTGTATTCTGAGTCTTCACATTTTCCTTTAATTGTTTCGCGGTACGGAATTCTCGGTTCGACCAATTCAACTTCAACACCATACCGGTCTTTCAATAGTTTGATACCAAGATTAAGTTGGAGCTCACCTTGTCCTGAAACTACAGTTTGTGAAATTTCCGGGTCAAATTTTGTTCTCAGTGTTGGTTCTTCTTCGTGTGCAGTATGTAAAGCTGCAGAAATTTTATCTTCATCACCTTTTGCTTTAGGTTTAACTGCAAAACGTATTACAGGTTCTGGATATTGAATTTCCGGTAGAAGGATTGTAAAATTTTTCGAACTAAGAGTATCTCCGGTGTGGCTATCTTTCAATTTTACAACTGCGCCGATATCGCCAGCGTTTAATTTTGTAATATCTTTTCTGTTATGTCCGTTCAATACATAAATTTGTCCGAGCCGTTCGATTTTATCTCTGTGAGTATTTTGAAGATCGAGCCCTGGTGAAAGTGAGCCTGAGTAAACTTTGAATATTGAAAGTTCTCCAACATGCTGTTCTGATAAAGATTTAAAAATAAGCAGAGCGGGTTCGCCTTTAACATCACAAGCTAATTTAACTTTTTTACCGCCATCTTTCATTGATGCTTCGATTGGTTCTCTTTCATTTGGTGCTGGAAAATATTTTACTGCAAAATCAAGTAATGTGTTTTGTCCAACTCCTTTGGTTGCAGCAAAAGCAAAAGCCGGAATCAATCCACCGCTAAGAATTGAAGTTTTCAATCCTTTCTGAATTTCTTCATCGCTCAGAGCTCCTTCTTCAAAAAATTTATTCATAAATTCTTCGTTTGCCTCAGCGATTTTTTCAACAAGAACTTCTCTAAGTTTATCTGCGTGTGCTTTTAAGTCAGCAGGAATATCCTCTTCAGTAAATTTTTTAGAACCTGCATCTGCATACGTGATCATTTTCATTTTTACCAGATCAATAACAGAATTGAAATTCAAACCTTCTTTTACCGGGAACGAAACAACAGTTATATCATGGCTTAAACGAGTTTTAGCTTGCGCTATTGTTTCAAAAAATTTTGAATGTTCATTATCTACTTTATTAATAATAACTGCCGCCGGTAGTTTATACTTTCTTACATACTCCCATGTTTGTTCTGTACCTACTTCAATTCCCTCAAAACTTTTTATGACTGAAACAGCCAAATCTGCTACATGCAGAGAAGAAATAACCTGTCCGATAAAATCCGGGAAACCCGGCGTATCGAGGATATTAATTTTTGTAGCATTCCATTCCAGATGAAGAGTTGAAGCTGCAATTGAAATCCGCTTCTCAATTTCGTTTGCATTAAAATCGGAAGTAGTGTTGCCTTCTTCTACTTTACCAATACGATTAATTTCTCCGCTAGTGAATAAAAGAATTTCAGAGATTGTAGTTTTCCCACTTCCACCGTGACCAATGAACGCTATATTTCTAATAGCATCTGCGTTATACTCTTTCAAAATTGATTCTCCTTATGTTTGAACAAGAAAAATTACCTATGTTTAATCGCCTGCCAAAAAGCAATGAAGCCTTTTGTAAAAGCTTTTACATCTTTGATGAGTTCTGAGACTGGATTCTCCGCATCAGTAAATCTTTTTAGAGAAGTGAGTCCGTAAATCCGTTCACGCACTTTTTTGATCGAGCTGTCAATTTCATTCCAATAATTTTCAACTTCCGAGACCATACGGTTAGCTTTCCGGGTAACATTATCAAGATTTTCAAGAACGGGAGTTGTTTTTTCTACCAGCTCGCGAACATCTTTGCGTACAGCTTCTACATGATCAACTAACTTCTTCAAATAAAAAATAAGGAAGAGACATAAAGCAGAAGCCGATACGATTAATACGACGAGAAGAATATCTATTACATTCATAAATTTTTATGATTCCTTCTCTGTTTTATAAGCATCCATTCCTGCTCTAATTGCTGTTTTCAATCGTTCACTTTCCTTTTCAATTTTTTCTTTTCCGGCAATTGTAAAATTACTGGTTTTACTTTTTGCATCGCTTAAAATCTTTTCCGCTTCACCTAAAAGAGTATCTACTTTTTCTTTTGTATCAGATACCAATTTTTCGGATTTTTTTTTACCCTCATTTATGAGTTGCGATGCTTTGTCTTTAGCGTTTGCTACATAGTTCTCTGCATCTTCCATAAAATCCTGCGATTTGTTTTTAATCTCTTCGCGTAATTCTTTACCGGATTTTGGTGCAAAAAGAAGAGCGATGATCGAACCTACAGCGGCACCAGTCAAAAAACCTATCAGTAATCCTTTTCCGATTCCATTTTCTTCATTATTCATATCAAACCTCCATCAGTTTTATTTGAAGTGGTGTTAAAATATAAACAGTGTGCTCTAAAATCAAGGATAGAAAGGTCTGTAAGAAAAATTGATGTGAACGGGTGTTAATCAAACGTGAAAGGTGAAAAGTGAAACCCGCCTACCGGACGGGCAGGCGTGAGAGGTAAAAGTAAAATCTTTCATTCTTTTCACCTCTGACCTTTCACTTCTCACGGCTTTTTTGTCACATATTTTTAATTATTGCTCTGCCAAAATCGGAACAGCTTAATTCAGTTGCACCTTTCATCAAACGGGCAAAATCATAAGTAACTGTTTTAGATTTGATAGCTTTGCCAATAGCTTTTTCAATTAACCGAGCAGCTTTTTTCCAGCCCATGTATTCAAACATCATCACACCGGAAAGAATAACAGAACCAGGATTAACTTTATCAAGTCCTGCATATTTTGGTGCGGTTCCGTGTGTAGCTTCAAACACTCCGCCGAAGTAACTCATATTAGCACCAGGCGCAATTCCTAAACCGCCGACTTGTGCGGCAGTTGCATCAGATAGGTAGTCACCATTTAAGTTTGGTGTAGCTAGAATGGAATATTCGGTTGGGCGTAACAAAACTTGTTGGAATATGCTATCGGCGATACGATCTTTTATCAAAATTTTCCCTTGAGGTAATTTGCCATTATAATTCTTCCAGAGATCATCTTCAGAAACAGTGACATCTCCAAAATATTTTTTAGCAGTTTCATATCCCCACTCTTTGAAAGAACCTTCAGTAAACTTCATGATGTTGCCTTTGTGAACAAGAGTGACGCTCTCCCTTTTGTTAGCTATTGCATATTCAATTGCTTTTTTTACAAGTCTTTCAGTTCCAAACTTGCTCATCGGCTTAATTCCGATACCGGATTCCATACGAATTTTTTTTTGAAATTTTTTGTTGATGTACTTGATGAGATCGGTTGCTTCTTTTGATTCAGCTTTGAATTCTATTCCTGCATAAACATCTTCCGTGTTCTCTCTAAAAATTACAATATCTAAATCTTGCGGACGTTTTACCGGGCTTGGTGTTCCCTTGTAATATTTTACAGGACGAACACAAGCAAAGAGATCAAGTTCTTTTCTGAGAGCAACATTTAAACTTCTAATACCGCCACCGATAGGTGTGGTAAGCGGACCTTTAATTGCAATCATGTATTCTTTGATAGCATCAAGAGTTTCACACGGAAGCCATTGATTCTTTCCGTAAGTCTTTACAGCTTTTTCTCCAGCAAACACTTCCATCCATACAATTTTCTTTTTCCCATTGTAAGCTTTTTCAACAGCGGCATCAAAAACCATTTTAGATGCAAACCAAATATCAGGACCTGTTCCGTCGCCTTCAATAAAAGGAATAACCGGATTGTTTGGAATAGATAACTTGCCACCTTTAATCGTAATCTTCTCGCCCTCTTTTGGGACTACTATTTTTTTGTACTTAGCCATTATTACTCCGTGTTTTATTCAATGAATTATTATACTCCCTGCGCAGAAAAAACAAAACGACTAAACCCAGAATTACCGCGAACCATAATGTCACCATCCTAATAATAATCGTAGTAGCGATTGCCGACTCGTTTGGTATTCCGCCTTTTATTAAGATCAAACTTAATGAACCTTCTGTTACACCTAATCCACCCGGTAACATAGAAACCGCACCGGCTATTATTGAAAAAGCATAAACAAATGTAGTCCATAGAATCGAAAAACCTTGTTCAAAGTTAAAGAGAATCAAATAAAATCCAAAGCACTCAAAGAACCATGAAAAAATACTTACACCGAGCATCGAGAAGATTGCTTTAGGTTGCAGTAATATATAAGCGCTTTCATAAAGATTTTGAATATTGAAAATTTGATTTTTTAAGAAAGGTATTTTTGCAGAAAACATTATTATGCGTTCAGCAATTGCCCGGTTGCTAATTACAATTATCAATATTATAAAGAAGGATGCGGTCAAGTAAATCAATACACTAATGAAGCTCCCCGACGCAAGCGTCGGGGTATCTAAACTTCGAACAAATCTAATTGTGATCTATATATTTGTTTATACTCATTGCCTTGTTTCTGAACATATTCTTTAATCACTTTTTCATTCCCATATTGTCCTACTGTA
>QYQI01000111.1 GCA_007280825.1 Ignavibacteriales bacterium
TCAGTAGAAACACTCACAGCAATAAATCAACGTCTTAACTCTCTTGATAAACTTGTAGAGAAAATTGAACTGGCAATTTCTGATGATCCGCCTCTTGCAATTTCAGATGGGGGTGTTATTCGTAACGGTTTTAGTCCTGAGCTGGATGAATTAAGAGGACTTTCTACAAATGCAAAAGATTGGATTGCAACTCTTCAAAAAACGGAACGCGAACGGACGAAGATCTCTTCGCTCAAAGTCAGTTACAATAAAGTATTCGGTTATTATATTGAGATTAGCAATGCTAACAAGGATAAAGTTCCGGAGAACTACATCCGCAAACAAACTTTAGTTAATAACGAAAGATTTATTACTCCTGAACTAAAAGAGTATGAAGATAAAATTCTGAATGCAGAAGAAAACATTGCTAATCTTGAATATCAACTTTTCGATCAAGTTAGATTAGATGTGGCTTCGGAGACAGAAGCAGTTCAAGAAAATGCTAAATTAATTGCGATGCTTGATTGTTATCAATCATTTGCGGAATGTGCCGACGAATATAAATATGTCCGTCCGCAGCTTGATGAATCCGATTCACTTGATATCGTAGATGGCCGTCATCCGGTTGTTGAAAGAATTTTACCGCCGGGAGAAAAATTTACTCCAAACAGTTCTAAACTTTCTTCATCAGACGAGCAGATAATTATTCTTACCGGACCGAATATGGCAGGTAAATCAGTTTATCTCCGTCAAGTCGGATTGATAGTATTGATGGGGCAGATTGGTTCTTTTGTTTCCGCAACATCTGCAAAGATCGGTTTAGTTGATAGAATTTTTACGCGTGTTGGAGCGAGCGATAACATATCAGCAGGCGAATCAACTTTTCTTGTAGAAATGCAGGAAGCTGCAAATATTTTGAACAATGCAACTAGTAAAAGTTTAATTCTATTAGATGAAATCGGGCGCGGAACAAGTACATTTGATGGAATATCAATCGCATGGGCAATAACAGAATATTTACATGAGAATCCGAATCTTACTGCAAAGACTTTGTTCGCTACTCACTATCACGAGTTAAATGAAATGGCAACCTTATTCCCGCGTATCAAGAATTTTAAGGTTGAAGTCCGTGAGTACGGTGATAAAGTAATTTTCTTACACAAAGTTTCTTCCGGAGGTGCCGATCATAGTTATGGGATTCAAGTTGGACAAATGGCGGGCTTGCCTCTGTTTGTTACTAACCGTGCTAAAGAAATTCTTGCTAATTTAGAGAGTAAAGAATTAACTCCTTATGAAATGAAGAAAGCAAAACTTGCAAAGCTTAAAGGAACTGATGATTTTCAGATTAGTCTGTTTGAAATGAAGGACGATGAATTAAGAAAACAAATTTCTGATATTTCGATAAACAGTTTAACTCCGCTTGAAGCGCTAAATAAACTAAGTGAACTGAAGAAGAAGATTGATGAGAAGAAAAATTAAAATCAATAGCACACAGATGACGCAGATGGAACTGATTAACACAGATAAATCAGCGAGAATCCGCATCGTCAGCGTTTTATTCTTAACTTTATTATTGACCGGTTGCGGGAAAAAATTTACACCCGAACAGAAAACATATATTACCAAGATTGAAAAATACCGCACCGAGAAAAATGAAGAAATGAAAAACGATCCATCTTCACCATTTAATAAAAAAGGAAAAGTTGAATTCCACGATTTGAATTACTTTGAGGTTGATCCTTCGTTCGTCTTCAAAAGTATGCTTTATGAATATGAACCGAAAGACACAGTTACAATTTACGGGACTAAAGGTGAGCCAAGAAAAGCAGTTCGATACGGTTATGTTGTGATTACTTATCAAAACAAACAGTACAACATAAATGTTTATCAAGGAACCACAGCAAGCGGTGAAACTTATTATTCAATTTGGTTTACAGATAAAACCACGAACAATGAATCATACGGCGTTGGACGTTATATTGATTTTGAAAAAGTTGATGACCCGAACAATGAATATGAAATTGATTTTAACTTAGCATACAATCCGTATTGCGCTTACAGTCCGGATTATTCATGCGCAATTCCTACAAAAGAAGATTTCATACCGTTCGCAATTAATGCGGGTGAGAAAAAATTTCACGACTAATTACGGAGTTTAACTTGGTTGTAATTTTAGAAAAAAATGCGACAGATTCTCAGATAGAAAATGTAATCAAACACCTTGAAGGATTTGGATTTCAGATTCACAAATCCATCGGTGCCGAGAGAACGATAATCGGTGCAATTGGCGTTAAACCAAACTTCGATACACGCAACATCAGCATCCTTGACGGAGTTGATGAAGTCTACCGAGTAACTACACCTTACAAACTTTCAAGCAGAAGTTTTCACGAAGCTAACACAGTTATAAAGATAAAAGATGTTGAGCTAGGTGGAAATCAAATTGTAATGATTGCAGGTCCGTGCTCAATTGAAAATGAAGATCAAATTTTCCGTTTGGCAAAAGTTGTTGCAAAATCCGGTGCAAAGATTTTAAGAGGTGGTGCTTTCAAACCGCGCACATCTCCTTATTCATTTCAAGGTCTTGGTGAAGAAGGATTAAAATTAATCCGCGGCGCTGCTGATGAAAATAAATTGCTCGTTGTAACAGAAGTAATGCAGATCGAACAGATAGAATTAATTGACAGATATACCGATATCTTTCAGCTTGGCGCACGCAACATGCAGAATTTTTCTTTGCTGAAAGAATTAGGTAAGACAACAAAACCGGTAATGGTTAAACGCGGTATTGCCGCAACCATTGAAGAATGGCTGATGTCTGCAGAATATATTTTGAACGGCGGTAACAAAAATGTTTTCTTATGCGAACGCGGAATTAGAACGTTTGAGAATTATACACGCAATACATTCGATCTATCGGCTATTCCGGTCGTACATAAAAAAAGTCATTTGCCAATCATCGCTGATCCTTCGCACGCAACTGGATTGCGCGATCAAGTTCCGCCGATGGCCCGCGCCGCAGTTGCTGCCGGAGCCGATGGAATTATGATCGAGATCCACGACGATCCCGAAAACGCTTTATCAGACGGTCCTCAAGCGCTTCTTCCCAACACTTATCTAAAATTGATGGAAGAGTTACGATTGATCGCTCAAGCAATTGGAAGGAAACTATAATTGGAAATCCGAAAGATTTCAATAATCGGATTAGGATTGATCGGCGGTTCTATTGCAAAGGCAATTAAAAATTTTTCTTCAACTCATTTCATCAGCGGGTTTGACAATCCGGATATTCTTGATAAAACTTTCGAACAAAAAGTTATTGATAAAAAACTTTCATCATTTGAAGAAAGTCTTGATGCAGATTTGATCTTTATTTGTCTTCCTGTTGATGCATCAATAAATGTTTTTGAAAAACTCTCAGAAAAAATTAATTCAAATCAAATTATTACCGATGTGTGCGGAGTGAAATCCGTCTTCCAAGAAATTTGGGATAAGAAAGAACGGAAAGGATTTTACATCGGCGGACATCCGATGACCGGAAAAGAAAAAGGCGGATTTGAAAATTCCGATCCTCTTCTTTTTGAAAACTGCGTTTACATTCTTAACGAATCGGCAAAAGAATTTCCGGTGATTGATTCATTCACAGAAATAATTCATCAGCTTGGTGCCAAAATTACTTTTCTAAATCCCAAAGTGCACGATATAATTGTTGCATCCGTTAGCCATCTTCCACAATTGCTTTCTGTTTCGCTTATTAACTCGGCGGGACTTAAAGGAAGCGATATAAATTTTTTCGATTATGCGGCGGGCGGATTTAGAGATATGACTCGTATTGCTTCAAGCGAATTCAATGTTTGGGAACCCGTTCTCCGTGAGAACCGAAAAAATATTATTCAAGCGATTGATAATTTTATTTTTGATTTAGAGCAGATGAAGAAATCAATTTCTAATGAAGATTATAAAAAGCTGGCCGATAAATTTGAAAGTGCAAGAGTAAAGCGAGATGAAATTCCGAAATCCAATAAAGGATTTATAAACCAGATCTACGATGTTTTTGTTTTTGTTAAAGATGAACCCGGAGTGATAAGCAAAATTTCAACTGCGCTATTTGAAAACAAGATCAATATCAAAGACATCGAGCTTCTGAAAATACGTGAAGGTTCCGGCGGTACTTTTAGAATTGCTTTCGAAAGTGAAAGTGATGCTGAAAGAGCAAAAAAAGTAATTGAGAAGATTGGGTTTTCTACAAAAAATTAATAGCCACGACTTTTAAGTCGTGGGTAAAATTTTTTAGAAGAATTATGGGCTTTAGCCCAAATCAGATTTTATATGTGGCTAAAGCCAATGATAGTGGGGCTTTATTCTCCACGACCTGAAGGTCGTGGCTATTTTATTATCAATATTTCTTTACTTGAGTTATTCAATTTTTTCCCGGTTCGGAAAGTGAGCTATGAAGTTCGTCGATAATTTGTTTTGAATCTGAAGGCACCAGTTTACCCGTAGCATAAAGAGTTCTAGATTCTCTCACTTCTGTTGCTATCTCTTTCCTTTTCTCTTCTATTGTTTGTTTCTTAAGAATTTCAATCAGCATTTCTTTATCGGCGAGTGATAACTGTCTGGCACTGTCTAATGCCTGATCTAAGTTTATCATTTTTATTCCTTTCTTTTAACTGATGCAAATATAACTTTTTATGGCAAAAAATGTTAGGACAAATAAATTGAGCTTCTGAAAATCCGTGAGGGTTCCGGCGGAACATTCCGTATTGCTTTTGAAAGTGAAGGTGATGCTGAGAGAGCAAAGAAAGTAATTGAAGAGATTGGATTTTCTACAAAGGTTTAACTGTCATTGCGAACTGATCCCGATTTATCGGGAGAAGTGAAGCAATCTGTCTGCCTTTTAGATTGCTTCATCCATACTACGTAGGGATTCGCAATGACAAGTTCACGATTTGCTTAAAACAAATTTTAGCACAGCATCAGCACTTCTCTCACCATCAATCGCTGCGGAAACAATTCCACCGGCATAACCGGCACCTTCTCCGCACGGGAATAATCCTTCAACTTCAACATGCATGAGCGTTTCGCTATCACGTGGAATTCTTATCGGCGAGCTAGTCCGTGTTTCAGCAGCAAGTATTTGCGCTTCTTCTGTGAAATATCCTATCATCTTTTTGTCGAAGATTAGTAAACTCTTTTTAATTCCTTCAACAATTTGCTTCGGAAGAATTTCATGAAGCGGCGAACTGATTGTTCCCGGAATGTATGATGAATTTGGAAGTGTCGCCGAAACTTTATTATTTACGAAATCTGTTATCCTCTGAGATGGTGCGCGTTGAGTTTTTCCTCCGGCTTCAAATGCAATTCTTTCAACTTCTTTTTGGAATTCTAATCCGGCAAATACTCCAAATGATTTATATCGCTTCCAATCTTTTTCATCAACCGAAACTACTAATCCAGAATTAGCAAACGGAGAATCTCTGCGGGAGACACTCATTCCGTTAAGAACAAGTTCTTCTGATGTTGTTGATGCCGGAATTATTATTCCACCCGGACACATACAGAAAGAATAAACTCCTCTGTCATCAACTTGACAAGCTAAGTTGTAACTTGAAGCCGGCAAATTAGGATTCCTTTCTTTTGAGTGATACTGAATTTCATCAATAAGTTTTTGCGGATGTTCAATACGCACTCCCATCGCAAAAGGTTTTGCTTCAAGTTTGATTTTATGTTTGTCCAAGAGATAGTAAATGTCACGCGCAGAATGTCCGGTTGCAAGTATTACCGAATCACCAAGGAATTCTTTTTCGGCGTTGACTACTAATCCTTTTAATTTCTTTTTATCAAGAATAAAATCAGTTACGCGTGAATCGAAATGAATTTCTCCGCCGGAATCTATAATTGTTTGGCGAATCGCTTGAACTACTTTCGGAAGAATATTCGAACCGATATGCGGATGTGCATCAATTAATATTTCTTTCTGAGAACCATGCTGAACAAAAATGTTGAGTATTCTATTTACATCGCCGCGTTTTGTCGAGCGAGTGTAAAGTTTTCCATCACTGTATGTTCCGGCACCGCCTTCACCAAAACAATAATTAGAATCGGGATTAACATTTCCAAATTGCTGGATATCATGTAAATCTTTACGGCGGGATTGGACATCTTTCCCGCGTTCTAAAATTATTGGTTTAATTCCCAGCTCGATCAATCTTAGTGCGGCAAACATTCCGGCTGGACCCATTCCTACGATTAATACTTTTTTGTTCCCTTTTACAGACTTAAAATCTATTGGGGAATAAATGTCACTCGGCTTTTCATTCAGATAAACAATTGCTTTTGCTCTATAAATAGGATTTTTACTTCGTGCATCAACTGAGCGACGAATGACTTGGACTGCGGAGATTTCTTCAACATTTAGTTTTAATTCTTTTGCAGCAAGATTTTTTTGATATGAATAATCATTTACAAATTCAGGAGGAAGTACAAGTTCTATTTCTTTTTTCATAATCTTTTTAATAATTGAGAATTGCGAATTGAGAATGGAGAATTAATTTTCTTTTAATTTTTTTATAATAGAAATTAATAGCCGAATCAATTCATCGCAATCATTTATTAAACTAATAAATTCTTTTTCGTTTATAACACATGATTCCTTAAGCAATTTCAACCAGTATTCTGTTTCGCGTGCTTCTTTCAATGATATAGAA
>QYQI01000089.1 GCA_007280825.1 Ignavibacteriales bacterium
CAATAATAGCATACTTAATGATTATAGGAATTATACCAGCCCGATTTGCATCATCACGACTAATGGGAAAACCGCTTGCCGATATCGGTGGCAAACCGATGATCCAACATACTTATAACAATGCAAAGAAATCTAAATTACTGGATAAAGTTGTTATTGCAGTTGATGATGAAAAAGTATTTCAAGTTGTAGAGAAGTTTGGTGCTGAAGTTTACATGACTCCTAAAAATTGCACAAGCGGATCAGACCGCATTGCGATCGTAACAGAAAAAATTCCGGAAGCTTCTATCATTGTAAACATTCAAGGAGATGAACCATTCATAAAAGGTAAAATGATTGATGAGGCAATTGAACCTCTCTTGTTTGATAGGAAAGTAAATGTTGCAACGCTTGCACGAAGGATTTCTAATGTTGAAGATATGAAATCGCCTTCAGTCGTTAAAGTAGTTTTCGATTATAATAATATGGCATTATACTTCTCACGGTCCCCAATTCCTTTTGTGCGGGAAGCGAAAACAAATCTTGCAAGAATACAAACAGCAGAAATTTATAAACATATTGGTTTGTATGTTTACCGGCGTGAAGCTTTATTAAAATTTACTCAGCTTAAACCGACTGATCTGGAACAGATAGAAAAATTAGAGCAATTAAGATTTCTGGAACATGGATTCAAAATGAAAATTGTTGTTACCGATTATGACAGTTTATCGGTAGATACACAAAAAGATCTTGAATTAGCAAGACGATTTTATGATAAGCATTCGAAATCATCCGGAAAAACCAAATAAGAGAAGAATTGATTGATTGTCTTTTCGAGAGATCAATGTTATTTTTAGGATGTGAATCATTTACCATTGGAATCGAAACGGGAGAATATTTATGGATAATAAAATAAGAGTATTAGTTGCAAAAGCCGGATTAGACGGACATGATAGAGGAGCCAAGGTTGTTGCTGCGGCTTTACGCGATGCCGGAATGGAAGTGATCTATACAGGACTGCGTCAAACTCCGGAAATGATTGTTGAAGCCGCTATTCAAGAAGATGTAGATGCTATTGGAATAAGTATTCTTTCCGGCGCTCATATGACTCTCTTTCCCAAAATTTTGAATTTGATGAAAGAGAAAGACGTAAATGATATCCTTCTTTTCGGCGGCGGAATAATTCCCGCAGAAGATTTGAAGAAATTAAAAGAATTGGGTGTTGGTGAATTATTCACACCCGGAACTTCAACTCAAGAAATAATTAAATATTTAAAAGTGTGGGCAGAAAAACACCCGCGGAATTAATTTATTAGGAAATATTAATGTCTTCAGGTTCTAAACAACGAATAATTTTTTTAGATCTAATGCGTGCACTTGCCGTTCTTATGATGATTCAAGGACATACGATAGATACTTTTCTTGGCGATCAATACAGAACATTCGATTCCAATATTTATGATATTTGGTTTACTCTCCGTGGTTTTACAGCTCCGATATTCATGTTCGTTTCGGGTGTTACATTTACATATTTATTGCGATCTCAGTCGGTTCCCTTTTTTGAAAATCCACGCGTAAACAAGGGAGTTCACCGTTTTATTATCTTACTCGTCATCGGTTACCTTTTACGTTTCCCAACTCCCCGTATGTTTGATTTTAGCGAAGTCAATCATGGTCAATGGCTTACATTTTTTACAGTTGATGCTTTACATCTGATCGCATTTGGAATTTTAATTATACTCTTCTTGAGTTATATCGCTGAAAAATATAAACGTAGCGACTATTTAATATTCTCGCTTGGCGCTGTTTTCTTTTTCTTCATGTTTCCATTAGCAGAAAAAATTAATTGGGCAAATTTTTTACCGATTCCGTTTGCGGCATATTTTTATCAAGGAACCGGTTCTTACTTTCCGTTATTTCCTTGGGCCGGATATGTAATTAGCGGCGCTTTGCTTGGAAGTTATCTCGCAAAAAATCCGCTTTCATTTTCTTCAAAACAGTTAAGTTATAAATTGTTTTTATTTGGCGTGATTTCTTTGGTGGTTTGTTATTCAATCCATGAATTTGAAGATTTTCTTTACGGAGAAAATTTTTTTTGGACAGATAACACTTCACTCATCTTTTATCGTTTGGGATTTATTTTAATGCTGAATAGTTTAATGTCATTTATTTCATTACGGTTAAAACAAATTCCGGATATAATAACAAAATTTGGAAAGAACACTTTGCTCGTTTATGTTATTCATGTTGTTGTTCTTTACGGCAGCGCCTGGATTCCAGGTTTTGGAATGTTTTATTCTAAAACTTTGAACATTCCTCTTTCAATTCTTGCTGCAATATTATTAATTGTTTTTATGTTTTGGTTTGTATCTTTGTTTGAACGAATGAAGAATTATCGCAGAAGGAAAATTGTTGCGGTTGAGATTTAAGGGAGAATTGAGTGAAGCGAAAATCGGAGAACTTAAATCCAGTTATTAATGAAGAAGAGAAAAAGATAGAGCTAACACTTCGTCCAAAATCCTTCAATGAATTTACCGGCCAATCTAAAATTACAGATAATTTAAAAGTTTTTATTGGTGCTGCTAAAATACGTGGTGAGGCACTTGATCATGTTCTTCTTACCGGTCCGCCCGGATTAGGCAAAACTACACTTGCTCATATTATTGCAAATGAACTTGGTGTTAAAATAAAAGTTTCATCCGGACCCGTTCTTGAAAAGCCGGGCGATCTTGCCGGCATTCTAACAAACCTTGAAGAGAAATCCGTTTTATTTATTGATGAGATTCACAGACTTAGTCCTGTTGTTGAAGAATATCTTTACTCAGCAATGGAAGATTATAAACTTGATATAATGATTGACAGCGGTCCAAACGCCAGGACAGTTCAGATTAAACTTCCTCACTACACTTTAATTGGTGCAACAACTCGTGCCGGATTGTTAACAGCTCCGTTAAGAGACCGTTTTGGAATTAAATCCCGTCTCGATTATTATGAAGGAGATTTGATCGGCAAAATAATTCACCGCTCCGCCGAAATTCTTAAAATTAAAATTGACAATGATGCTGCAGATGAATTAGCAAAACGATCACGCGGAACACCTAGAATTGCAAATCGTCTTTTACGCCGCACGCGCGACTTTGCGGATGTTGATAATAAAAAAGTAATTGATCTTTCTTTAACTAAGAGAGCATTGAATGCGTTAGAAGTTGATGAGTACGGTTTGGATGAAATGGATAAGGAGATAATTCTAACAATTATTGAAAAATTTAGCGGTGGTCCCGTTGGTTTGAATACTGTTTCGGTTGCAGTAAATGAAGATCCCGGAACCATTGAAGAAGTTTATGAACCGTTTTTAATTCAGCAAGGATTTATTAAACGTACACCTCGCGGAAGAGAAGCGACAGATCTCGCATATATAAGATTCAATAAGAAACGTGGAATACAGAAAGAGCAAGAAAATCTTTTTGAATAAATTAAAACGGCTTAGTTATGGTATATGTTAATAAAATAAAAATTGGAGATAACGCACCGCTGGTATTAATTGCCGGACCGTGTGTAATAGAAAACGAAAAAATTACTTTAAAAACAGCGGAAGAAATTAAGAAGATCACAAATGATTTAAATATTCCGTTCATTTTCAAATCAAGTTATAGAAAAGCAAATCGAACAAGCATCAAATCATTTTCCGGGCTTCAATTTGATAAAGCATTAAAAATTTTGGAAAAAGTAAAAAGAGAATTTTCAGTCCCCATTCTTACCGATGTTCACTCCGAACAAGAAATTGAATCTGTCGCTCATGTAGCAGATGTATTACAAATACCTGCATTCCTTTGCAGACAGACAGATTTATTGATCGCAGCAGCAAAAACAAAAAAAGTTATTAATGTAAAGAAAGGCCAGTTTCTTGCGCCGCAAGATATGAAACACATTATCGAAAAAATTGAATCCGCTAAGAATAAAAAAATTCTACTTACGGAACGCGGCTCAACTTTTGGTTATCATAATCTTGTAGTTGATATGCGCTCATTGGTAATTATGAAAGATCTTGGTTACCCGGTCATAATGGATGCAACGCACGCAGTTCAACTGCCAAGTAATTCAAATGTTTCAGGAGGTGAATCAAAATATATTTCTACATTAGCAAAAGCTGCCGTTGCTGTTGGAGTTGATGGATTGTTTCTTGAAGTTCACCCACATCCATCTAAAGCTCTCAGTGATGCCGCAAGCCAATATCCGCTTGGACAGTTACGGAAATTATTAACACTGATCAAAAAGATTGATGAATTAGTGAAGAATGAAAAGTGATCTAAAGAAAAAATCATTTATAGAATTATTTAAATAATTGAGGAAGTTGTGACTAGCGAACAAATAATTGCAAAAGGGAAAGAAGTAATTCGTATAGAAGGGGAAGCAATTCTCAACTTGATAGATAGTATTGATAAAAATTTTGCTCAGGCTGTAGAAATGATTTTTAACTCTCACGGAAGAGTTGTTTTCACGGGAATGGGAAAATCCGGTATCATTGCACGCAAAATTGTAGCTACGTTAAATTCAACAGGCACAGCTGCAATTTTTATGCATCCAACAGATGCTCTTCACGGCGATCTTGGAATGGTTCGCAAGAATGATATTGTAATTTTAATTTCTAAGAGCGGGCATACGGAAGAATTACTTCAACTTATTCCGATGTTCAAACGCATTAATGTTTCAATAATTGGTATGCTTGGTGAAACTGATTCAAAACTTGCTAAAGAATGTGATATCGTATTAAATGTCAGCGTTAAAGAAGAAGCTTGTCCACTTGATCTTGCACCGACCACATCTACAACTGTGGCTCTGGTTTTGGGTGATGCTCTTGCTATTGCTCTATTAGAAAAGCGGGGATTTACTGTTGAAGATTTTGCTATGCTTCATCCAGGCGGAAGCTTAGGAAAACGTCTCTCCCTTAAGATCGAAGAAATTATGATAGCGGGAAAAGATATTCCAATTGTTGAAGAAAAATCTTCGTTAAAGGATTCTATCCTTATGATAACTTCCAAACGTCTTGGCGCTACGTGTGTTGTTAACAGTGAAGGTATTTTAACAGGAATTATTACCGATGGTGATTTAAGGCGTCTGCTCGAAAAGACTTTGGATATAAAAAATTTGACTGCAAAAGATATTATGACGAAGAAACCTAAAACGATTAATAAAGATTTTCTTGCATCGTTTGCTCTTCAGCAGATGGAAAATTTTAATATCACTTCAATTGTTGTTGTTGATAAATTAAATAAACCGGAAGGGATTGTTCATCTTCACGATCTGGTAAAGTTAGGTTTACAATCAAGATGAAAAAAATCTTTGCCGCAATATTTTTTTCCATTTTGGTAATTTCTTGTTCTGAAGATAAAATTCAACCCAGCATTGATAAAACAAAAGTTCAGGGAGAAATCCCTTCAAATGAAAGTTGGAATTCTAAAGTGATGTTTACTGATGAAGGGAAAATAAAAGCTGTTTTATTTACCGATCACTTAAAGATGTATGAAATGCAGAAAACAACTTTACTTGATGGAGTTAAAATTAATTTTTACGATAAGAATCAAAAAAATACTTCATGGCTTACTTCACTTAGAGGTAAAGTTGATGATGTTACAAAAAATATGTTTGCTTTTGATAGCGTAGTTGCTAAGAATGACAGCGGTACAGTTCTCACAACAAATGAACTGATGTGGCGGCAAAAAGATCAGAGAATTCTTACTGATAAATTTGTTACAATTTCATCACCAAAAGAAATAATACAAGGATATGGGTTTGAATCCGACCAGCATTTGAATAACTATGTAATTTATAATGTAACTTATTCCTCCTCGCTTTCCCAAAAGAAAAAGCAATGAAACGGTTTTTACTAATTCTCATATCGCTAATCTTCATCGAAAATAATCTATATGCTCAAACTGAGGATAATAGAATTCAAGTTGTTGGTGATAGTCTCTTAGGAAAAACAATTAATGGTGAAAGCATTCGTGAGGTACACGGCAATGTTGTAATGACGCAAGGCGCTGTTAGGATCACTTGTGATAAAGCGATTCAATACATTGCTCGTAATGAAGTGGAACTGATCGGTAGAGTAGTTGTTGTTCAAGACAGCATTATAATCAAAACCACACGCGGTTATTATTATGGTGACACTAAAATTGCATTTTCTAAAGTCGGAATATTTTTAACTGACGGCCATATTAATCTGAATTCTAAAAATGGTTATTATTATTTCGATGAAAAACGGTCTTATTTTTATGAAGATGTAAAATTACAAGATTCACTTTCCAACATTTCAACTAACCGGCTCACTTACTTTGATGATGAGGATAAAGCTGTTGCAGCAGGGAATGTGCAAGTTAACGATACTTCGTCTACAATTTTTGCCGATAGTCTGATTCATTATCGAAACACGAAGATCACTTTCGCATTTAATAATATTAGAATTTATAATCTGTCAAACCGGTTAGCAATTTTTGGAAACAAACTTGAAGACTATGGAAAGAAAAATTATTCGAAGATAACAGATAAACCGTTCTTAGTCCGGATTGATACACTTTCAAACGGCGCTCTTGATACTTTGATTGTTTCTGCTAAGATGTTAGAATCTTTTGACGACAGTTTGAAAAAACTAATTGCCACTGACTCGGTAAAAATTGTACGTAAAAATTTTGCTTCAGTTAACGGGCAGACAATATTTTATCAGAAAAATGATCAGATACAAACTTTCAAACGAGAATCTGATATTACTCCACCGGTATTTTGGAACGAAGAAGCTCAACTTATAGGCGATTCTATAAATATTTTTTTAAAGGATAATCGTTTAGACCGTATGGATATTAACGCTAATGCATCAATAATTACCTCACATAAAGATTCCATTTACCGGTTCGATCAGCTCTCAGGTAAAAAAATAAAAATGTTTTTTGATGATAAAGGATTAAGCAGAACAGAAGTTTATGGAAATGTTCTAAGCATTTATTATATGTATGAAGACAAAGAACCAAACGGATTACTCAAATCCAGTTCTGAGCAGGCAAAAATATATTTTAAAGATAAAGCTGTTGCGGATGTTAGATTATACGGAAAACCGGTAAGCGAGTATCATCCCGAAAATTTAATTATTGGTAAAGAAAAAGATTTCACAATTCCAACTTTTAGAATATATTCGGATAAACCTACAAAAGAAAATCTTCTCTTTAAGAGAAAAGATATTCTTACCTATTTAATGAAGGACGTACAATATTATGCAGGAAAACTTAGTACTAAGAAGTGAAAATCTAAAAAAGGTTTACAAAAAAAGAGCAGTTGTAAATCATGTATCTGTTGGAGTTGAGCAAGGAGAAGTAGTAGGATTGCTTGGACCGAATGGTGCAGGAAAAACAACAACATTCTACATGATTGTAGGGATGATAAAACCAAATGAAGGAAAAGTATTTCTCGATAATAAAGAAATTACAAATGAGCCGATGTACAAGCGAGCAAAAATGGGGATTGGTTATCTGCCGCAAGAAGCTTCCATTTTTAGAAGATTAAGTGTTGAAGATAATTTAATGGCAGTCCTTCAAATGATGCAGCTTACTCAAGAAGAAAGAAAAGAAAGACAGGAAAAACTTTTAGAGGAATTAGGAATTAATAATGTCCGGAAAAATTTAGGATTTCAGTTAAGCGGCGGCGAGAGAAGGAGATGCGAAATAGCACGTGCTCTTGCAACAAATCCAAAATTTATTCTTCTTGATGAACCATTTGCAGGTGTTGATCCGATTGCTGTGGAAGATATTATGAATATTGTTGCCAATCTAAAGCATAAAGGAATTGGAATTTTAATTACTGATCACAATGTTCACGAGACTTTGAGCATTGTTGATCGCGCATATATTTTAATTAACGGGGTAATATTTAAGGAAGGAACCGCAACTGATCTTGCTGAAGATACAGATGTAAGAAAATTATATCTGGGAGAGAAGTTTAAACTTGATCGATATTCTTAGATTAAACAAATCTAAATTTACAGTGCAATAATTTTTTAATACTGTTCGTTGATGAAAAACAATTAACAGTGTAATAGTAATTCTGTACTGATTCAGATATTATTTATTAAACTCTCTAATTATTTTTTGAATTTCATCCTCGCTAATCCCGCTTCCTAAAAGAGCGCTATTCTTCTCACTAACAGATTTTCTACTAACATTTCCTAAAGGATTAGTTGAAGGATTTCCGGCTCGGGCGCGCAATCGTTCTTCGATCTGCTTAGTAAAATTTCCTTCTTGATAAGAACTTTTTGTATTCATCTCGGAAGGAAGATCAAACGAAGTTACACAATTGCCTGGATTAACCGGCCGAGTTTCAAAGGCGAGAGTTTTCAC
>QYQI01000010.1 GCA_007280825.1 Ignavibacteriales bacterium
AAGGGGTAGGATTAAAAGGATGATTTGGTTGTTTTGTTCAACTTGGATAGATGTAAAAAAGTGCATTTCGGTGAGGGAGAATACAAAAAGTGTAAAATCATTGAGAATTTAATTGGAGGATTAATTTTGTGATTCTTATTATTCCTTCAACCCCAAACACTCCATCAACCTATTGTGTGCATCTTCGGAAAGGTTAACGTTGTATTTTTTGTAGAACTCAATTGTTGTTTCAACAGACTTGAAATAATGGTTGCAATTCTCACATTCGCCAAGATGTTTTTTTATCATAAGACAATTCGGCGAATCAAGCTGTTCGCCGAGATTATCGCAAATGTGCATCATGACATCTTTACAATTTGGTTTGTTCTCATTCATGCTCAAATATTCCGTTTAATTCATTTCTTAAAAAAAATCTTGCTCTGTGTAGTCTCGATTTAACGGCTGGCACTGAAAGTTCTGTCATCTTTGCTGTCTCTTCAGTGGAAAAACCTTCAACATCTCTTAACATAAAAACAATTCTGTAATCCGCTGGAAGTTTTTCTATTGCTTTATCAAGGTGTTCCTTTAGTTCATTGTTCTCAGTTACTTTGTCCGGCGTTACTTTCCAATCGGCGATATTTTTTTCGTTAATATCAGCGTCCTCATCTTCAAATGATGCATAAGCGTATTTGCTTTCAGAACGTGCAAGCATTAAACAATGATTACTTACAACTCTATAAAGCCATGTAGATAATTTAGATTGTCCGCTGAACTGATTTAAATTTTTCACCATGCTTAAAAAAGTTTCTTGCATAGTGTGTTCGGCTTTATCTTTATTTCTGCAAATCTTAAAAGAGAAATTATAAACAGTCTGTTCGTAAATCTTTACAAGCTCAGCTAAAGATTTTCTGTCTCCTCGCTGTGCTTGCTCTATTAGTTTTAATTCATTCATTTATTTGATGTCTTTATTCCGGTAAGGATTCTGGTTATTCATCACGTTGGAGTAAACTAGTGTCTAAGCTTCTCCAAAGATAAACACTAACAATGGAACAATACGGATTCCAATTATTCTTTTTTGAAATTGATTTAATCTTCTTTTCATCCGGTAGTTTTTTCAAATTATAATTTAACATTACCGCTTTACGAATGCCAAGATCGGAATATGGAAGTACATTTAACCGTCCCAATGTGAAAATCAAAAACATATGTGATGTCCAAACACCGATTCCTTTTACTTTTGTTAATTCCAAAATTATTTCTTCGTCCGATTTTTTAGAAAGTCCTTTAAGATTAATTTCACACGATAGTATTTTTTCAGAAAGGTCTTTTACATATTTTACTTTTGCATTAGATAATCCCACCGCACGCAATGAAGCATCTTCTGCTTTAAGGATTTGTTCAGGCAAAGGGTTATTGTTGAATAAATTCATAAATCGAAAAGCTATCTTGTCAGCGGCATACATTGATAATTGCTGACCTATAATAGCATCTAGCAATGCATTGAAGTATTTCTTGTGAGGCATTAAATTGATAATACCGATGTTTTTTATTATTGTTGAAAGAGTATTATCATGTTTGGAAAGGTGTTTTATAGCTCGTTTAATTTCTGCATTTTGCATTAAAGATTACCTCAATATTTGTCGGTGATATGGAAAATCAATTATTAATAACTTTAAGCCGGAACAAATTACTTAAAAATGCAGACATTTCTAAGATTGACCTAAGAAATGTTAGAGGTCAATTAATTACAATTGGCGAAGGTGAAATTCTCTACCGCGAAGGAGATATTGCAGAGATAATTTATTTAGTTATAAGCGGTGAGATAAATGTTCTTAAGAAACGTCTGTTAGGAAAAACCAAGTCATACTTATTTTCGGAAAATGATTTCTTCGGCCATGAAGAATTTTTTGAAGAAACATCGCGCACTTCAACAGCGGTTGCCCTTAGAGATTCTTACATAATTTCATTAACACGCGAAGAAGTTGATCTGTTAATACAGCAAGACGACGAAATTTTAATAAACCTTAGAGAACCGGTTGCCGAAATTGATGAAGAAAAAATATCGGCTAGGGCTGGAAACATTCAAACCGGGCAAGTTCATGAAATAGAAGAACCAACGTGGGCACCACCGCTTAAAGATAATTTTATACCTATCAAAGAATCAAAACATTTTGAAGAACAATCAGCAGAAGAAATTTCTCATTTAAGCATAGATCATCTTAACACACCCAGTGATGAAAATATAAACTCAACAGTAAAAGATGAAACCCAGGAAGAAAAGTCGGGACAGCCAATTCTTTTCTTTGATGAGAGCTCATCTTTGAACGAAGACGGAATTCCAAAAGCTGAATTTGAATTACCCGATCTTCCGTTGAAACCCGAAGAAACAAAAAAATCCGACGATGGTTTGAACGATGCATTATTCCGCATTCTTAGCGGCACTCATGAAACTCACTATGAACCTGAGAAGAAAAAAGATCAACCACAGATCGAAGAAACCGACGAAGCATTTTTATCATCTCTAGGAGTTAATGAAGAACTTGAAACAAAAAAGAAAACTTTTGATGAAGAAATTATTCCATCAAAAGATGAATCCACACATGAAATAGAATCAGTAGAAAAATCGGATCTGACTAATGGCGATTTAGATTTTTTTCCAGAAGTAATTGATAAAGAAACAATGAAAAACACTTCCGAAGCAGACAAAGTTACTGAAGCAAGTTCCGAATCCGTTCATCAAAAAACTAAACAATCCGTAAACAAAAATTCAGAAGTTCAAATTGAACAAGTTATGAATACCGATGAACTTCAACTGATTATTAAGGCGGCAGAGCTGGTTAACTCAAATATCCGTGTGGATGAAGTATTAAAAAACATAATTGATGTTGCAACAGATCTAACAGGAGCAGATCGCGGAACAATTTATTTGGTTGATAAAGAAAAGAACGAACTCTGGTCTCTAATTACGATGGGCGATGAGATGCGCGAGATCCGCCTAAAGATAGGAGAAGGACTTGCCGGATTTGTTGCTAAGAGCGGAGAGACAGTTAATATAAAAGATGTTCAAAAAGACTCTCGGTTTAGAAGTGAAACAGACCGTGCAAGCGGTTACACAACAAGAAACATGATTTGCTTTCCAATTAAGAATAATAAAAACCAGATCATTGGAGTTCTTCAATTGCTCAACAGTTCTAAAGGAGAATTCAATAAACGCGACGAAGAATTTTTAACAGCGCTTTCAATTCATTCCGCAATTGCTCTTCAGAATGCAGAACTTGTTGAAAAATTATTACAGGCAGAAAGAGTTCAATCACTCGGTAAAATGGCAAACTTTTTAATTCAGGATATTAAAAAACCGATTCTTGTTAGTAAGAGATATGCGGAACATTTACGCAGCAAACAACTGCCGGCTGACACAGCGCAAATAGTTGATATGCTGCTTGAACAACTTGGACAAGTTGCAGATTTAGTTCAATCAACTTCCAGTTATTCGGAAGGCAAGACTATTCTACGTACAATTAACGTAAGCTTGAATAATACTCTTGCAGATTATGCTTTGCGAATAGAACAAAGTATTGAAAGCCGGAATTGCAAAATTGTAACCGAGACAGATAAGGATGTTACAGTTAAACTTGATCAGAAAGAATTTTTTCAATGTTACACTCACATTGTTAAAAATGCATGTGATGCCATGCCGGACGGCGGTATTGTTCACGTCTCTACTAAACGCGAAGATAAAAAAGTGAGAATATATTTTAAGGATTCAGGACTCGGTATTCCTGAAGGATTCAAAGAAAAAATATTTGAACCGTTTATGACGCATGGGAAAAAAGAAGGAACCGGGCTTGGACTTTCGATCACAAGAAAAGTAGTGGAAGCACATAACGGAACTATTGATGTTGAAAGCCCAGCAGACAACGGCGCCACATTTATTATAACTTTACCAATAGCATCTGCAATCTAATCTGTCATCGTGATGAATGAAACGGTCAAGAATTTGGAATGACAAATATCAATGAATTACAATCTGATAACTATTCTTGGTCCCACAGCAGTTGGTAAAACTCACCTTGCCGCACAATTAGCAAATCGTTTTAATGGAGAAATTATTTCCGCTGATTCCCGTCAAGTCTATCGAGGGATGGATATTGGTACGGGAAAAGATATTAGTGATTATAATATTGATGGAAAAATTATCCCGCATCATTTGATTGATGTGATAGAGCCGAAAGAGGAATTCAATCTTTTCCTTTTTAATAAATTTTTTTATGAATCATTTAGCAATTTAACTTCACGCGGAAAGATCCCTTTTCTTGTCGGCGGAACGGGACTATACTTGCATTCCATTCTTAATAGTTATGAATTAAACAAAGTTGATTTTGATGAAGCGCGTTTTAAGGAACTTGATGAATATGAAATAGCAGATTTAAGAGAGAGATTGAAAAAGATTAATCCGTCTTTACACAACACAACAGATCTGCTTGTTAAAGAAAGGGTAATCCGCGCAATTATAATTGCCGAAAAAGAGAATGATAAAGAGTTGTTAAATAAATCTAACGTTAATTCTTTTACGATCGGAATTCGGCTTGATAGAGAAGAAATCAAGAAAAGAATAACTGTTCGCCTTCAACATCGTGTGCAAAATGGAATGATTGAAGAGATCAAAAAATTAATTGATGAAGGAATATCATTTGAACGGCTTAACTTATTCGGACTTGAATATAAATTCATCGGGAAATATTTGAGTGGAGAATTAAGCTATAACGACATGTATCAAAAACTGAATAGCGCGATCCACAGTTTTGCTAAGCGGCAAATGACTTGGTTTAGAAAAATGGAACGCGAGGGAACAATTATTCATTGGATTGAAGGACCTAGTTACAGAGAAGCAGACCAAATCATTTCTCAACATTTTTCGTAAACAAATAGCAGGAGCAATTCAATCACAACCAATCAACCATCAATCGCAGTTTTAAATTATTTAGATAAATACGGATTTAAAAACTGGTCGCTTGAATTATCATCCGATAAAAAATTTAATAACGTAATTGTAATTCCGGCAATTCAAGAATTCGGAAACATTAAGCGACTGTTAGCTTCATTATTTGACAACGATAAAAAATATTTAGACAAGAGTCTTTCTGTCTTTGTTATTAACAATTTGAAAAGTTCGAATGCAGAAGCAAAGACAGATAACTGGAAGAGCATAGAACATCTAAGAAAGATTATTTTAGAGAAAAAAAATCCCGAAATAAATATTGGCTTGGTAGATGCATCAAGCAGCGGATTTGAGTTACCGGAAAAAGACGGCGGTGTTGGTCTGGCAAGAAAAATTGGAATGGACCTTGCTCTTACACAATTTAATTATTCGAATTCCGGTAAAAATATTTTGATCTGTCTTGATGCAGACTGCACAGTTTCAAATAATTATCTTGAATCAATCATTCAAACATTCAAGCAACCGAACATCCACGCTGCCTATGTTCAGTATGAGCACATGCTTCCGGAAAACGAGAGCGAACAACTTGCGATAATCTGCTACGAAATTTTTCTCCGCTATTATGTTCTAGGTTTACAATATGCGAACTCACCATTTGCTTTTCCAACGATCGGTTCAACAATGATCTGCGATTTTGAAAGTTATATTAAGGTTGGCGGAATGAACAAAAAGAAAGCGGCCGAAGATTTTTATTTTATGGAAAAACTGGCTAAGATTACTGAGATCAAAGAGATTAGTGACGCAAAAGTTTATCCATCAAACCGCGGCTCATGGCGTGTGCCGTTTGGAACCGGACAAAGAGTAAATAGATTTTTTGCCGGCACTCATAAAGAATATCTTTTATATAATCCAAAGTCGTTCGATGTTCTGAAATCATGGCTTAAAATTTATAACTCGGAGGAAATTTTTGATGCTGAATATTATTTAAAATCTGCCACAGCAATCCATAAGTCGCTTTATGATTTTCTTGTACAAAATTCTTTCGAAGATAGTTGGAATAAGATTCTAAAGAATTCCAAATCCGATGAACAAAAACAAAAACAGAAACAAATTTGGTTCGATGGATTTCGCACACTGAAATTAATTCATTATCTAAGAGACAACGGATTTCCATTGGTAAATATGTTTGAGGCGCTGGATGAGATTTTTGAAATTACAAAGCATAAATTACAATTTAAGAGAAGAGAAATAATTCCCTCAGTCGAAGATCAACTGAAACATCTAAATATACTTAGAGAACAAACATAAATCTCATCTAAGAATCTCAATCGAAACTTGATTATATTTTGCCCGCATTTTTTCCCGACTAAGTTGGGATTTATAAGAGGAAAAATGGAAATCTACGAAAAACTGAAATCTATAAAAGAGAAGTACGATAAGATCAATGAGGATTTATCAGATCCGCGCAATCTTTCCGATCAATCTAAACTTATTTCACTCAGCAGAGAGAGAAGCAGTCTTATAGATCTCGTTGAAACTTTCAACGAATACGACAACCTGGTTAAAAATATAAATGGTAATCAAGAAATTATTGAGAGCGGTGATGATAAAGAGCTTACGGAAATGGCACAGGGTGAACTTAGTGATTTAAGAATGAAACGCGATGCGATGGAAGAGAGAATAAAATTTCTTCTAGTACCAAAAGATCCCGACGATGATAAAGATGTAATTATGGAAATCCGCGCCGGGACAGGCGGAGATGAAGCCGGATTGTTTGCCGCAGATTTATATAGAATGTATTCCCGGTATGCTGAAGTCCGCGGTTGGAAAAAAGAGATCATTGATTCGAGCGATACAGGCATTGGCGGAATTAAAGAAATAATTTTTAGTTTAACCGGTTCAAGTGTTTTTGCAGACCTGAAGTTTGAGAGCGGCGTTCACCGTGTACAGCGCGTTCCGGCAACTGAAGCAAACGGAAGAGTTCATACATCTGCGGCATCTGTGGTTGTGCTTCCCGAAGTTGAAGATGTTGAAGTGAATGTTGATCCTAGTGATCTGAGAATTGATGTTTTTAGAAGCGGCGGTGCCGGCGGACAGAACGTTAATAAAGTTGAAACCGCAATTCGCATAACACATATTCCAACCGGACTTGTTGTTCAATGCCAGGATGAGCGTTCGCAATTGAAGAACCGCCAGAAAGCAATGAAAGTTTTGAAAGCAAGATTATACGATAAGAAATTATCAGAACAGAATAGCGAAATTGCCGCGGCTCGAAAGTTAATTGTAAAACGTGGCGACAGAAGCGATAAAATTAGAACTTACAACTTTCCTCAAAATAGAGTTACCGATCACAGAATTGGATTAACTCTCTACAACCTTTCGGAAATTATTGAAGGCGATCTGAATGAGTTAGTAGAAAAATTAAAACTTGCAGACCGTGCCGAGAAACTTCAAGCGAGTTAAAATTTATAATAGCCACCAATCACTTCATTAGGTAATCACTTGTAACTGTTTTGTTTTCAGTTGGTGTTGTGAAGCAGTAAGTAAATCCGCCCTTTAATGAGTAAGCACCAACTTCCCCACTTTTTGATATTGCCAAATAACTAATGTTGATATCAGTAAAATCTTTTAGTGATTTATAAAGACGGTTAATAGCAAACTCGCAGGCTTTCTGTGAAGACAACCCTTCGCGCATTTTTTCAACAATCAAAAAACTTCCAAGCGTTCTCATAACATATTCGCCGTTGCCCGTTGAAACAGCTCCGCCGATTTCATTATCAGCAAATAAAGCTGCGCCGATAATTGGTGAATCACCAACTCTTCCATGTAATTTAAAAGCTAATCCGCTTGTAGAAACACCGCCGCTAAGATTATTCATTTTATCTATTGCCAGCATGCCGATCGTATCATGATTTTCTTTCTTCACTTGGTTCTCTTTCCATTTTAACCAGGCGTTCTTTGCATTTTCAGTTAAAAGATTTTCTTCTTTGAACCCGTTTTGAAGAGCGAATTTTTTTGCACCGTCGCCTGCAAGCATAACGTGTTTTGTTTTTTCCATTACGAGCCGTGCAACAGAAATCGGATGCATTATGTCTTCAATAAATGCTACTGAGCCGGCGTTTCCTTTCCAATCCATGATCGAAGAGTCCAAAGTTACTTTACCGTCAGCATCCGGTAATCCGCCGTATCCAACCGAGGAATCATTCGGATCGGCTTCGGTAATCTTAATTCCTTCTTCAACAGCATCTAAAGAATTTTTTCCTTGCAGCAATACTTCCATTGCCCGCGCGTTCGATTTCAAATTAGGCGACCACGTGGAAACAACTATTGGAACATTAGATAATTTTGAATCGGAGAAAATATTTGTAGGAGATAATTGATTTAACAATAAACCGCTGCCGGCAATAGCACCTGTTTTAACAAAATCACGGCGTGTGATCTTCATGTTTATCTCCCAGCTTTTTTTGTTTGATATTCTGATTTATGGAAATCAGGTCGGGTCTCTCATCAAATAATTTTAGGATATCATTGAAGAGAAATATTTTCTTGATGCTGTACAGAGCTTTATAAATTTCTTCAACTAATTTAAAATCTTCTTCAGTATCTACTGTCCATCTATGAAAAGAATAATCTTTTGGATTCGGATAATTTTTAATCATGAATAATTTTGAATGTTCATAAATAAACGGTGTAACATGTTCCCGTTCATATTCTTTTGATGCATGATAGAAAGCTTTTCGAAGTGCGTTGAATGAAAATATTTCTACATCAAGTCCGCGCGGAAATGTGTGGTGAATAGTATTACTGAGATAATCGAAAAACCTCAGCTCATTTAATTTGTTGAACGTCTCTATCATCCGGTCAACTATTTCCGGATCGATCAAAGGACAATCAGCTGTAATTCTTATAATAGTATTAGCGCGGAATATTTTTGCAGCTTCAAAGTAGCGCGCCAATACATCGTTAGAACTTCCGCGGTAACAGGGGATTGTGTTCAGTTTGCAATAAGCTTCAACTTGATCGTCATCCGCTTCTGTTGTTGTAGCAACAACAATCTTGTTAATATATTTTGAATAAGAAAGTCGGTTAACAACGTGTTTGAGCATCGGTTGGTCAATCAAATTTTTAAATATTTTTCCCCGAAAGCGCGTTGAACCAAACCTCGCTTGAACAATTGCAACTACGCTAATATTTTCTTTTCTATCAAGCAATTAAATCCCAGTTTAATGGCGTTCCTTTTTCAATATTTGCAGAAGCTTTTTTGCCAAGAATATCTTTTAAATATTTTGGAGCAAGTCCGTTAGAAGGGCGAATAGATCGAATATTATTTTCCGTAAACACTTCACCGGCGGCAATATCAATTACCGCAAAAAGGGAACGGGCAAATGTTCTACTCTTTTTTATTTTATCCGATAACTCAAAACTAACATTACCCAAAGCTTTTTCTACTTGCCTTATTTCATCAACCATTTTTTTGAATTCAGCAGGCTCTATAGAAAATGAAGAATCCGGTCCGCCGATTTTCTTATCTAATATAAAATGTTTTTCAATTATTCTTGCGCCCATAGCGGCGGCGGCAATTGGAACGGTTGTGCTTAGTGTGTGATCTGATAAGCCCGTGACCACATTAAATTTTGATGCAAGAAGCGGAATCATTTTTAAATTTGCATCTTCAATCCGAGCAGGATATTCTGATGTACATTTTAATAAAGCGATTTGATTGTTTCCCACACGGCGACACGCTTCAACTGCGTCTTTAATTTCTTCTTCTGTTGCAATTCCGGTAGAAATAATTATTGGTTTTCCTTTTGATGCTGCATATTCGATCAAAGGAATATCTACAATTTCAAATGATGCGATTTTGTATGCGGGCACATTCATCTTCTCTAGAAAATCCACGGAGCTTATATCGGATGGTGTTGAGAAGAATGTTAGTCCGAGTTCTTCAGCAAGTTGTTTTAATTTCGGCTGCCATTCCCAGGGTGTATATGCAGTTTGGTAAAGCTGATATAAAGTTGCGCCATCCCAAATTGTGCCTTGTTCGATTTTAAAATAATCTTTATCGCTATCTATTGTTAGAGTATCTGCTGTGTACGTTTGAACTTTAACGGCATCGGCGCCGCAATCTTTAATTGCTTTTATAGATTGAACTGCAATATCATAACTGTGATTATGATTGGCAGAGAGTTCTGCAACAATAAATACTTTGTTCTCTTCCGCAGTATTGAAATTCCCGATTTTGAAATTCATTTTTTGTTTAGAATAAATTTTAGAAATCGTTTTTCATTAATTATTGATTCATCGCTCTTTATAAATCCGACAGATTTAAATCCATTAATCGAAGCGATATTATCCGGGAGGATATAAGCGGTAATAGCTGAAATATCCCTCTCAGAAAATATTTTTGTGACCGCCTCTTTCAAAATATTTTTTGAAAAACCCTTTCCTCTAAATTCATTTACAATGCTGATGCTTACTACCGCATCAACTTTATTAATATCAAACCGTACTTGCCCTATAAAATTGTTTTTCTTATCAAAAGCTAACAGAAATATATAATCTTCTTTCTTTATTTTCTCGGAAAACCATTTTTTATGATCGCCTAACTCAATAGTGTTAG
>QYQI01000096.1 GCA_007280825.1 Ignavibacteriales bacterium
GGTTTGAAAGTTGAGGTTATGAGAATACTAATCCTTCATTAAAGCGTTTGTAATAACCGATGCAAACTCAATTGTAAGAATATATGTTTTCTTTCGGTGAATCCTGAAAGCAGTTATAGATTGGATCAAGTAGTTTCCTGGCTTGCTGCGATGTGTAAAGTAAAAATTCCTCTCGATGAAGAACTTTTGCAAGTGCACGCACAGTACCGGTAATTATTTGTATAAGATTTGTTTCTGATGTGATCAAATCTACAGGCAGAAGAAAGACAGTATCGAAGACCGATGCTTCAATTAAATTAAGAAGATCTTTATATGATAGGTTTTCCAGTCTTAGTCCTGGTTTAAGAACACCTTGCTTCTGGCGTAACTTTAATTCGAACTTCATTCTATCCAGTAAAAGACTTAAAGCAGTATCAATTGTAATTTTTATTTCAATCATGTTTTTGCTTTTATAAATCCCATTATAAACCCGACTTCTTTAGGAAGTCGGGTTTAATTTACAATTATTTTATGCAACAACTTCAGCAGTAAGAACAGATGTAACTTTCTTTGCTGCATCTTGTAATGTAGTTGCAACTTCAAAATTTAATCCTGAACTTTCTAAAAGTTCTTTTGCTTCTATTGCATTTGTACCTTCAAGACGAACTACAACCGGAACAGTAACTGAAATTTCTTTCACAGCATCAATAACACCTTGAGCAACGCGATCGCAGCGAACTATGCCGCCGAAAATATTTATCAAGATTGCCTTTACCTTTGGATCCGACAAAATAATTTTGAAACCATTTGCAACTGTTTCTTTGTTGGCTCCGCCGCCGACATCTAAAAAGTTTGCCGGTTCACCGCCTGCTAATTTTATTATATCCATTGTAGCCATTGCCAATCCCGCTCCGTTAACCATACATCCAACATTTCCGTCAAGTTTAATGTAATTGAGATTGAACTTTGATGCTTCAATTTCCAGCGGATCCTCTTCATCGAGATCACGGTAAGCAACAATTTCGGGATGACGATATAATGCGTTATCATCAAAATTCATTTTTGCATCGAGTGCTACTATTTTATCATCGTTTGTAATGATGAGCGGATTGATTTCAAGCATGGATGCATCTGTTTCTTCGTATGCTTTATAGAGTTTCATCATGAAAGGAATAAAATTTTTGAAAGCGTTTCCTTCAAGCCCAAGTCCAAATGCAAGTTTACGTGCTTGATAAGATTGAATACCCACAGATGGTTCGATCCATTCTTTAATAATTTTTCCCGGAGTTTCTTCGGCAACTTTTTCAATTTCAACTCCGCCTTCTGTTGATGCCATTATCACATTCTTTGAAACGCCGCGGTCAAGAAGTATTCCCAAATACAATTCTTTTTTATAGTCGAGTCCTTCGGTAATGAAAAGTGTTTTTACAATTTTCCCTTCAGCTCCGGTTTGATGAGTTACCAATAAATTACTAAGCATTTTAGATGCGTACTCACGGGCTTTATCAACCGATGTAGTAAATTTTACTCCGCCTTCAAAAACCAATTCTTCTCTATTATTTGGATTGTAAAGTTTTCCTTTTCCTCTTCCGCCGGCATGAATTTGTGATTTGACTACAAACTGATTTATTCCTCTCGCTTGAAGTTGTGAAATTGCATTGTCAAATTCAGATAAATTTTTTATCGCTACACCGTCTTGAACAGGAACACCGAATTTTTTTAATGTCTCTTTAGCTTGATACTCATGAATTTTCATAATACCCTTTAAAATTAATTCCTTTTCGATTTTTAATTAACTGTGGTGAAAAATTAAATCATTTCATAGTAAGATTCAATTTGATAACTGTATTGTTGCGGTGATTTAATTAGTTAAATATGGTTGGAACTAAAAAAATCCCAACTTCTTAAAGAAGTTGGGATTTTATTTTCGCGAATATCAATCAATTTTTTTCTTCTTCTCTTTTTCTTTCCCCACAAAAAAACTATCTGCAATTCCCTTGTTGACCTGATAGTTTTTGTAATTCATTGTAACCGTGCCTTTAAGAGACATTCCTTCGCCGATTGCTTTGTTTCTTCTCCTGCCTTTTTCATCTGATTCTTTATTTTCAGTTGTTTGATTAGAAAGTGCTGGCGGTATTTGCATTTCACCTAAATTGAAAAATAGTTTTACCTGTGAGGGCAGCCCGAATTTAGTGTTGTCATAATTCAATTCAACTTTTGTTGTTCCGCCTTTTTTGGAAGTAGTCTCTGCTTTGCGAATTACAAATTCTACAGCATCAATCCATAATGTAGAAAGTATAACATCCGATGAATCATTATTTGGAATTATTTTTACAACATCAATTTTATGATTATCAACTGTTTCCGAGCGGACATAAATAGTTGTGAAATCTCCTTTAAGCAATTGAGCGGGAGAAAAATTTAATCCTTGCTTGGGAACCATTGCAAATCCTTCCGACTGAATTTTTACTTTGTCCGGCTGCTTAAAAAATACTTTCACATTCATATCCGGAACTTTAATAAAGCTCATATCGAGTTTTACACTTACATCAACTTGATAATCTTTTGCCTGATTAAATTTTTGGCGTACAGCATCAAGTATTTTATTAGGATCTTTTGTTTGTGGTGAAATGGATACTGCTGTAATTAAACAAAGTGTTAACAAAATCTTTTTCATTTGTTTCTCTCTAACTTAAAATATCTTTTTTAATGAAGATGTAGGTTGTAATACCGTAAATAACAATTATATGCGCAAGCAGATACCACATTGAATGAAATATCTCTTTGTAATCAACAGGGTCGCCAAAAAACCCATCCCACTGCGACATATGATTGGTAAATAGATATGGTTTAATGGTTTGGAAAAAATCAACCGGTATTGCTGATAATATTAAGAATATAATTAACACAGCCATAGTTGCTGCAATTGGTCCAATTGCATTCTGAACAAATGAAGAAAAGAATATAGAAATTGAAATAACGGTTGACATGCTTATAAATGCAAATAAATATGCACAGAGGAATCTCCAAAGAATATCATTCTCAGCAAAAATGATTAATCTCATTCCTTGAAATGAAAGAAGCGGACCGGAACCGAAAAGCAGCAGACTTACTACAAGACTTAAGAGCAATAACCACACTAAGAGTAAAAGTACAGAGATCCATCCTGCAATAAATTTTGCTGTAACAACTTGAAGACGGGAAACGGGACGAGTAAGAAGCATTCGATATGTTCCGGCAGTAGCTTCGCCGGCAAGAAGATCTCCGCCGACAAGCACAATTAAAAACGGAATGTTAATGATCAGTGCCATCAGAATAAAACGAGCGATGAAATAACCGTTGAAGAGATTTCCAACCATTACAAATGATTGTTCCATCCCGCGCATCTGAAAATCAATCATCTTTGTGCCGGCAAAATAAAGCACAACTTGAACTAATATTGCAAGGAATCCGATTGCGATAAAACCAATGTAAGTTCTCCACTTCCTAAACATTTTTTGGAGTTCAAGCCAAATTAATGTAATCATTTAGCGCCTCCTTCCGTAATTCTTAAGAAGTAATCTTCAAGAGAACGAACCGGCACAACAGCGCTGACTAATATTCCTTTCTCAATTAAATATTTATTGAGCATGGCAATTTCATTTTTTGTTAACTCAAAATTAATTTCACTTTTAGATGTTGACTTAAAATTTTCTTTCCACTTAGATTCATTTACTGTTCTAATTGCATCTTCAATCTTATCCACTTCAAATGTTACTACCACCTTTTCGCTTTTTAGTAGTTCTTCAACGGTTCCTTCTACTTGTGCGGTTCCTTTGCTAATGATGATCATTCTTGTTGCAATCAACTCAACTTCGTGAAGAATGTGAGATGATAGAAAAATTGTTTTTCCTTTTTCTCTGCTTAGATAAATTATCAAATCGCGGATCTCTTTCATTCCTTGAGGATCGAGACCGGTTGTTGGTTCATCTAGTATGATCAATTCCGGATCGTGAAGAAGAGCCTGCGCAAGACCGAGCCGCTGTTTCATACCATGGGAATAAGTTTTCACTTTGCTTTTGTATCGCTTCTCAAGACCAACTAATGCCAGCATGTCCATAATCTTTTTCTTTGAAGTATCTGCGCCGGAAAGTTTACCAAGAATTTCTAAATTCTTGTATGCAGAGAGATAAAGATAAAAATCAGGCTTTTCTACAATTGCGCCGATCTTTGAAAAAATTTCTTTTCTGTTTTTTGTAATTGACTTACCAAAAATTTTCATCTCGCCGCTTGTTGGTTTAATTAGCGAGAGCAGCATTCTAATTGTTGTGCTTTTACCGGCTCCGTTCGGTCCTAAAAATCCAAACACATCTCCGCGGTAAACATTTAAATCAAGATTATTAACCGCAATTAGACTGCCAAATTTTTTAGTGAGTCCGCGAACTTCAATTACTTGTTCGGAATTCAACATAACTCCATTTGTTTGATGATTAAGACGAATGGACGGTGTTAATGTTGTAATGACCGTCCTGCAATTAAACAAATTATTCTGTCAGCTTCTTCTTTCCGAATTGATATTCTAACGGAAGAAATTTAATTATAAATATCGATGGAATAATAGTGATCAGAAGCCAAACAAAGAAAAATTTATAACCGATTGCTTCTTGAATAAATCCGCTTAGCATTCCAGGCAACATCATTCCGAGCGCCATGAATCCTGTTGCTATAGCGTAATGAGAAGTTTTATACTCACCGTCGGCGAGATACATCATATACATCATATAAGCTGTAAATCCGAATCCATATCCGAACTGTTCGCCCGCTACGCATGACCCGATAATCCAAATATTTGATGGTTGCGCATAAGCTAAATACACATAAAGCGCATGCGGAATATTGATTGCCAATAACATCGGCCACATCCAGAATCTCAATCCTTTTCTTGAGATTGCAAATCCTCCAAGAAGACCGCCTATCATCAAAGAAATTATTCCGATTGTACCATATACCCATCCGATTTCAGTAAGCGATAATCCGAGCCCTCCGGCATTTCTAGAATCGAGTAAAAATAATTTTGCCATAGGTAAAAGCTGTGCTTCTCCAAGTCTGTAAAAAAGAAGAAATAAAATGACCAGAATAATTTTTTTCTTTTCAAAAAAGCGGACGAATGCACGGAAAAATTCTTTCATTACAGAACTTTGTCTGTTTACTCCAACATGTTTATCAGAGACCGGTTTAGGTAATATTACTTTGTGATAAATAAAAAAGAGAACAAAAAGAATTCCAATTACTGAAAATGTGAAAACCCAGGCGAGAGGTACTTTATCTACCTGAGCTTTAAATGATGCCTCAGTTTTTTTTGCAATAGTGGAATCCAGCTGGAAAACTGCAAAGGCAGGTTTATTCCAATTGTTGGCGGTAAATTTTAATGTTTTACCTTCTATTATTTTTATTCCGTGATTCCCTTCTATATAATCTAAGTTTACTATGTACTCATCATCTTTATCCGGCTGTTTTGAAAGATAAAATTTCACTATCCCAATATTTCCAACAAGATCAGTCCGCGTAGTTGTAGTTGAAATAACACTCGGCTCTTTTATAAAACCGTTCATGATATTAAAATTATGAGCAAAGTTTGAATAGAAATCCGCAGACTCTTTTGTTTGAGGACGAGTGCTGATTTCTAAATAAGAAGGATTCGCTATCAATCTTAAATTTCCACTTAACTGTTTCGCTCCAATTGAATCAACTTTAATCGTCTGTTCAAAAAATTTATTTGGATTGGCAATTACTTTAAGTTCCGCGGGGCCAAGTGCCAACGTGCTTTCCAAATACCCGGCAAATATTACAAGCAATCCTTGTCCTGCAATCATAGCGACTCGATAAAATGTACTTCTTATTCCGACAAAAAATGATTGCTGACTTTCGGAAAGAGCAAGCATATAGAAACCATCGGCGGAGATATCATGTGTTGCGGAACTGAATGCGATCAGCCAAAAAAATGCAAGTGTAAATTGAAAAAAATCGGGCATCGGAATTGTGAATGCAACACCGGCCATTCCCGCCCCGATAAGAAGCTGCATTGAGTAGATCCAAAATCGTTTTGTTTTAAAAATATCAACGAAGGGACTCCACAACGGTTTGATCACCCACGGCAGATAAAGCCAGCCTGTATACAATGTAATATCTGCATTAGAAAGTCCGAGACGCTTATACATGATCACTGAAACCGAAATCACTATTGCATATGGTAACCCTTCTGCAAAATAGAGAGTCGGGATCCAGCTCCATGGACTTTTATTCTTCTGAGTTTTTATTTTTTCGTCGGTCATTTGAAAGCAATTGAATTATAGCTTCGCCAAATTTATAAAAACTTTCTTATGAATCAGATATTTTCGCTAACAAAATTGCACCCATTTCCGGCGGGTATGCAGCTTGTTTGATATTTATTTGGTGGAAAGATCTCCGGATTTTAGCTGCCAGAAGTTTGGAATAATAATTTGTATTTGTTAATAAAC
>QYQI01000161.1 GCA_007280825.1 Ignavibacteriales bacterium
CGAAGTATGGAATGTATCTGATCCTGCTCATCCACGCCAGGTAAATTTTACATACAGAGACCGCGAGCAAGCTAATTCTGCTACAATATTTAAATCATGGAATGATGCAGCAAGGATTTATGCTATTGTAGTGAATTCGGATTATGATCCAAATAAAGTGATAACAGTAAGTGCTGGTCCAAATGCTGACAATGCACTTGCTACATGGGTATGGGTATTTTATTCTACTTATTATCATGTTGGTGATATAGTCGATATCAAATATGCAAAACCACTAATACCCGGTACTGATACTTTCCGCTTTACTGCTCCTAGTGCAGTTAGTTACCAAATTGATTTAGCAAAACAAGATGTTGATAAGATCAATGTATTCCCGAATCCTTATTACGGTGTGAATCCGCGAGAAGTTAATAAGTATCAGCGTTTCGTAACATTCAGTCATTTACCTCAAAGAGCAACGCTGCGCATGTTTAACTTAGCTGGACAGCTTGTAAGAATTATACAGAAGGATTCTCCCAGCCAGTTTATTACCTGGGATTTAGTAAATGATAGCTCATTCCCTGTTGCGAGCGGATTGTATATAGTTTACATAGATATGCCTGATCTTGGTCAGACAAAAACATTAAAACTGGCTGTCATTCAAGAACAACAAGTTCTTGATCACTTCTAAAAGATTGGAGAAAAAAATGAAAAAAATATATTTAAAATTATTTATACTGATTCTTACTGCCAGTGTTGCGTTTGCAGACGGCGGTGTTAGGAACGGTACAGGTGCTGCTTCTCAGCTCTTGATACCTGTTGGTGCCCGCGGAATTGCTATGAGTGGTTCTTCTGTTGCCGGATCAAGCGGATTAGAAGCACTATATTGGAATCCAGCAAACCTTGCTATTGATGGCGGAACTAATGTTATGTTTTCTTCTATGACTCACATTGCAGACATTTCAGTTACATACTTTGGTGTATCTACTTCATTAGAAGGTTTTGGTACAATTGCTCTTAATTTAAAATCATTAGCAATCGGAGATATTAATGTTACAACGGTTGACAACCCCGATGGAACTGGTCAAGTATTTAAACCATCTTTCATGACACTTGGTTTAACTTATTCCAGAATGTTAAGTGATAGAATTTCCGTTGGTTTGACCGTTAATTATATCTCTGAAAAATTAGATTTAGTAAGTACCAGCGGTCTTGCATTTAACTTTGGTGTTACATACAGAAACTTAGCAAACATTAATGGATTAAATCTTGCTATGGTATTAAAGAACTTTGGACCGCAAATGAAATATGATGGGTCTGGATTATATATTGCTGCTACTCCTTCATCTCTTGAAAGAGGAGAAGTATTATACAAACGTGATGCTGCAGCATTTGATCTTCCATCAACTCTTGAAATCGGTATGAGTTATACCTACAACTTTAATTCATCAAACTCGTTTCAATTTGATGGTACTTATCAGAACTCAAACTATTATGCTGATGAATACAAAGTTGGTTTAGAGTATTCATTAAATAATATGTTCTTTGTTCGCGGTGGATATTTATTCACCCCATCTTTTTCCGATAATACCGACTATAATATTTATGGTCTTACTGCCGGAATGGGTGTTAGATATGACGTAGGTGGAACAATATTAAAACTTGATTATGCTTTTAGACAAACTAAATTCTTCAACAATAACCATGTTATTGCTATTCAATTCGGTTTCTAAAATCATATTCTTTTATTGCAAAAACCCCGACAATTGTCGGGGTTTTTTTTTGATCATTGGATAAATAGTATTAGGAACATAGTACCATAATTTATGTATATTGTGAAAAACTGAATACCTTGATTCTATTATTGTAAATAAGTAATTATCTTTGTAAAGAAAATTAATAGTTAATAAACGGGAATACTTTCAATGAAAAAGATATTTTCATTATTTATGGTGCTAATAACATTACCTATTTTAAGTTTTGCACAGAATGAATTAAGCTTTGAATTCGATTATGCAAAATTTAATTATGATTCCACTTCTGTTCTTGAGTTTTATTATGAACTTAATCCTAAAAACATGCAGGTTTTCAGTAGCGATAAAAATCAGATGATTGAGGCGATAGTTCATATTGAAATGAAGAATTTAATAACTAATGAATTCTTTATTAAGAAAGATTGGAAAGTTCAAGATTTTGTTGCTACAACAGGTAATGATAGTGTGCCAAAATTATTGAGCGGGGTTTTAAGATTTGAAGTCCCGATTGCGAAATATTCATTTCTTGTAAAAGTAGGGGATTCTAAAAATCAAAATTTCAGCAAAACAATTAATGAAACACTTCTAGTTGAACCTGTAAAATTAGATAAATTTTCAATTAGCGATATTGAATTAGCAAATAATATTAAAACAGAAGATGTTGATCCAAATTCTCTTTTTTATAAGAACACATTGGAAGTAATGGCTAATCCTGCTATGCTTTACACGAATGCTTCTCCAGTTATGTTTTATTATGCTGAGTTGTATAATCTAATATTAGAAAAAAAAGAGACTGTTTTTTCTTTGCAAAAGATATTATATAATAGTTCCGGTCTTCCTGTTTATCAAAAAACAAAAAATATTAAGCAAAGTAAAGATGCAATAATTGAATATGATGTTGTCAATCTTTCAAAATATCCAACGGACTCATATAATTTCGTATTGAGTTTAATAGACCCGGCAACAAATCAAGCTTATGTATCTTCAAAAAGATTTTATTTCTATAATCCGAATGTAAAAGACACAAGCAGATCATCCAAAGTTAATAGCGGTATATTAGGAAGTGAATTTGGAATATTTACAAAAGATGAATGTGATAAAATGTTTTTGCAAGTAAAATATATTGCAAGCGATCGTGAAATAAGTCAATATAAAAGTTTTGACTCACTTAAAGCAAAAAGAGAATTTCTATATGAATTCTGGCGAAATAGAGATACTGATCCTTCTACACCTCAGAATGAATTTAAGGAAGAGTACATGAAACGTGTTGCTTATGCAAATAAAAATTTTACTTCGATGATTAGAGAAGGATTCTTAACCGATAGAGGTAGAGTTGCATTATTGTACGGCGAGCCTGATCAACGTGATTTTTATCCGAGTGATTCGGAAGTCAAACCATATGAAGTATGGTTCTATAATGAAATTGAAGGCGGCGTAAGTTTTATCTTCGGAGATGTAACAGGTTTTGGAAATTATGAATTACTACATTCCACGAAACGAGGTGAAGTGAAAGATGAGAATTGGATACGAAGAATTAGTAGTAAATAAATAATAGTATGCGAATTAAACATAGATTTGATTTTTTATTTCTGAGATATTACAGATTTTTAATAATTTTAAATTACTCCATTATTCTATAAGGGGTGAGATTAAAGATGAAAATTGGGAAGCAAGGATTAAGGTTAATTAACAATTATGTTTAACAAAAATAAAATTGAATTCTTTTTTTTCATTCTATTTTCTAAAATATTTAAAGTTATTGGGCTTAGAAGTACACGAAAATTTGCGAAACTTCTGGGCTCTTTTATTTATTATATAATACCTATCCGGAAAAAAATTGTAATCGAAAATCTAACTTCTGCCTTTCCTGAAAAGAGTAATAAAGAGATAGAGCGGATAGCAAAAAGGAATTATCAGAACATCTTTCTTACTTTTTTTGAATTCATGTATTATCCCAACTCTAATTCTGAAGAGATTAAAACGATGTTGAAAGTCCCTAATCTCGATTTAATGAAAAATAAAATGGAAGAAGGAAAGGGTATGATTTTTTTAACCGGCCATTTTGGAAGTTGGGAAATTGGAGGTTTAGCCGCAGCTCTTCTAATGAATTATCCTTTTCATGTTCTTGCAAAACCGCAAAGAAATCCATATATAACAGAGTGGTGGAAAAATACTCGTGAAATGTTCGGCAATAAAGAAATTTGGCTCGGTGTTTCTATTCGTCAAATATTTGAAGTGTTAAAAAGCAATGGCATATTATGTGTAGTTGCTGATCAGCGTGGTCCTATGGATAGTCCAAGAGTAAATTTTTTTGGCAGACAGACTGCTTTTTATACCGGTACTGCTTCAATAATTTTAAAAGTAAAATGCAATGTTATTATGGGTGTAATAATACGACAAAGCGATTATTCTTATAAAACAGAAATTGAAGAATTAGTTATTGATGATATCGGTAAGAATCAAAACGATCAAGTTAAAGAAATAACACAAAAGTATATCTCCTTTTTAGAAAAGCATATTAGAAATTATCCCGAACAATATTTTTGGATGCATAAAATTTGGAAGTATTAGTGCAAGAAAAAATACTTGTAATACAAACTGCATTTCTTGGCGATGCTGTGTTAACCCTTCCAATGATTCAGAAACTTAAAGAATTAAATCCGTTCTCAATAATAAGTGTATTGTGTATCCCTTCTACCAAAGAATTAATTGAGCATTCTCCATCAGTGAATGAAGTAATTGTATATGATAAAAGAGGGAAACAAAAATCATTATCTAGTTTTTTTAGATTAAGTAATTTTATCCGACACCAAAGATTTACTAGAATATATTCTCCTCATCGCTCAATTCGTACGTCTCTAATCGTTTTACTTTCCGGTTGTAAACTTACTTATGGTTTTAATAACGCAAGTTGGAGTTTTATTTACAAGTTCAAGATCGAGTACCATAATAATAAACATGAAGTAGCGCGTAATCTTGATTTAATTGGGGTTGATACAAATAATGATAATTGGAAAATATTACCAATTGTAGATATTAATTCATCACTTGAAAATAATACTGAGAGCATAATCAGAAATCTTACTAATAAAAAGGTAGCTGCTGTAGCTCCCGGTTCTGTTTGGAAAACTAAAATATATCCGAGAGAAAGTTATATTGAAATAATAAAGTTCTTAATTGAGAAAAATTTTTTTGTTGTTTTACTTGGAGGTAAAGACGATGAGTCATTATGCAGCAGAGTTGAAAAAGGATTTGCAGACTCGGTAAAATCGTTTGCTGGAAAATTGAGCATTATTGAATCTATTTCTTTGTTAAAAAAATGTTCAGTTCTAATCTCCAATGATAGCGCACCAACCCATCTTGGAATGATTGCTAATATTCCAACATTGACAATATACTGTTCAACAGTACCGGCTTTTGGATTTTCACCTTATAATGCAAAGAGTAGTTACATTTCATATGATGATCTAAGTTGTAAACCGTGTGGAATCCATGGTAGGAATCAATGCCCGATACAAACTTTTGATTGCGGTTATAAACTTTTACCTCAAGCAGTTTTCTCTTCCTTAGATAAAATGAATCTGTAGTAAGAAAAAGTAACTGCAAATTCATATATTTGCCCTACTTAAAAGAGCGCTAAATGAAATGGTTTAATTTAGAGAATATTAAGAATTCATCATTCTTCATTACGCCTAATCTTCCGATTATAACAACTAAACGTTACAAGTTTAGCGTACTTAGGGTTGCAGCATATTTAAGCATTTACACTATAGCAGCTTGGTTTCTATTAATTATTATTTTAACCGTAACACCTCTAAAAGATTATGTCTTTGTAATTGATAATAACGATCTAAAAGCACAAACAGAAAAAATCAAAGAATTACAAAACAAAGTTGTTGTTCTCACAGATCAACTTCAGGAACTTGCTTCTACTAATGAACGGATGCGTTATGCAATGAAATTAGCCGGTAGAGATTCTATCAAACCTAACGACGCACTTTATGATACTATGAGAAAAAAGATAGATAAAAAAATTAACATTGGCGGTAATATTTATGCGGTTTTTGTTTCTTTTATAGAAAAATATTTTGGTATAAAAAATAACCTTCAATCATTCTTTTTTATTGAACCAACAAACGGAGTTATTACTCAAGGTTTTAATTCAGCTAATGGACATATGGGAATTGATTTCGGCGTTGCATCAGGTTCTCCGGTTTATGCATCTGCTGGTGGATTAATAATATTTGCAGAATATACAGTTGAATCCGGTTACCAAATTATGATACAACATGATGATAATTACTTAACTATGTATAAACATTGCTCATCGTTAGTAAAGAAAATCCGGGAACGTGTTGCTCAAGGAGAATTGATTGCACTTAGCGGAAATACAGGTAAGAATACCACAGGTCCACACCTTCATTTTGAAATTTGGCAGAACGGCAAACCGATTGATCCACAAAAAATTTTATCAAAGTAGGAGAAATATTTCATGACAAGTAAAAAAGATTCTTTAGCTGAAGATGTAAGTATAATTAGTAACAGTGTGAAGATTGATGGAAATCTTTTTAGTGAAGGAAATGTTCGAATAGATGGAATTATTCATGGTAACGTTTCAGTGAATGGAAATTTAACTATTGGGGACGGAAGTGAAATACAAGGCGAAGTAATGGCCAAAAATATAACTATGAGCGGAAAAGTCTTAGGAAAAGTAACTGCTCAAGAAAAAATAAAATTAGAATCTAAGGCTGTTCTAAAAGGCGACCTTATTACAAAATTCCTTGTGATTGATGAAGGTGCATATTTTGAAGGTTATAGTCATATGAATAACACCAATTCGCTAAATATTAATGAAGGATGATTTCAGAAAACAAGTCCACCGAAAAACTTTCTAATTCCTTAAAAGATGTTGGACCATATTTAGGTCTGGGGACTCAGCTTGCAGCTACAATTGTATTAATGTTTTTTTTAGGAAGATGGTTAGATTCTCAATTTAAAACTTTCCCTCTTTTACTAATTCTTTTTTCCTTTATTGGCGGTTTCGCAGCGATATATAACTTCATCAAAACAGTTCTACAATTAAATAATAAAAAGAAAGATGCAAAAAAAAGCTAAAATAGCATTAATTATCTCGGTAATTACTATTATGTTTTTATCTCTTCTAATTTTTATGAATAGTCTTTCCGTTGAAATTGGTAATGCTCTTATTCTTGCTATTGTGATTTCTGTTCTTAATTTTCTTCTCTTTTTGGGTTCATTCAATTATTCAGTTAAAAAATCAAACAAAATCTTCCTCCTTTTTACAGTAGGAGGCATGGGAATCCGGCTTTTGCTAATGCTTGCCGCTGTTTTTGTAAGCATAAAATTCTTGAAAGTTGACTTGGTTGGGTTTATATTTGGATTCTTTATTTGGTATGTTTTTCTATTAATTTATGAAATATCCATCGTCCGATTTGGTTTGGAAGGGCGCAAAACACAACAATAATGAAAAATGTGGATTAACAATCCTAATATCGTTACAGATACAGTAAAGATTGCCGTAGAGGCGACAAAAAAGCAAGATACTAGCTGGATTATGCATCATGTTCTTGATGCTCGCGAACTTGATTTTTCACCATTCGGAGTAATCCATTTACCGCAACTTCATCTTTTTGGAATTGATATTTCGATTACGAAACATGTTGTATTTATGTGGTTGGCGTTAGTGATTCTGGTGGTTACGTTTATTTTTGTTGCAAGATCATATAAGAAATCATTAATTCCGCGTGGTGTAACAAATTTAACCGAAGTTTTAATTGTATTTGTCCGCGATGAGATTGCAAGACCAACTATCGGTAAAGGTTATGAAAGATTTTTACCGTATTTATTAACTATGTTCTTCTTCATTTTGACTTGTAACTTTTTAGGATTGATTCCTTACGGATCAACTGCCACAAGCAACATCGCAGTAACTGCAACACTAGCAATAATCTCTTTCATCGTAATTCAAGTCGGTGGAATGATGAAGAATGGTGTGTTCGGATATTTTAAAGGATTAGTCCCGCATGGAATTCCTATGTGGTTATTACCAATTATGATACCGGTCGAATTACTAGGATTATTTACTAAACCTTTTGCATTGGCTATTCGTCTTTTCGCGAATATGACTGCAGGACATATTGTGATTATGGCATTACTTGGATTGATATTTATTCTTCATACTTATGTTGTTGTTCCGGTATCAATCTCATTTGCACTTTTTATTTTTTTATTAGAAATACTTGTTGCGCTTCTTCAAGCGTATATTTTTACAATGCTTTCCGGTTTATTTATCGGAATGGCTGTACATCAAGAACATTAATTTTATTAACAGTCATAAAGGAGTAATCAAATGGAAGGAATGGGTTTTGCATATTTAGCAGCTGGTTTTGGTGCTGCATTAACAGTTATTGGTGGTGCTTTCGGTATTGGTAAATTAGCAAGTTCTGCAATGGAAGCAAGTGGTCGTCAACCTGAAGCTGCTGGCGATATTAGAACATCAATGATTATTGCAGCCGCTCTTATTGAAGGTATTTCTCTTTTTGCTCTTGTTATTTGTATTCTTTTAGCTCTTAAATAATTTTTAAATAGATCTCTTTCAAAAACTGGATTCGAAATGAATACAATAAGTTATTTACTGCTTCTTGTGTTTTCAGAAGGCGGTGAAAAAGGCGGCAGTCCGTTGGATGTAAATCCCGGTGTAATTTTATGGACTGTTGTTACATTTGTTTTTCTTTTGCTAATTCTAAAGAAAATCGCTTGGAAGCCGATATTAAATTCCTTAAGTGAAAGAGAAAATTTCATAAAAGATTCTCTTGAAAAAGCTGATAAGGCGCAAAAAGAAGCCGAGAAGTTGATCGCGGATAATAAAGTTAGTTTTGTTAAAGCAGAAGAAGAAGCACATAAAATCATTGAACAAAGCAGGGAATTAGCAGAAAAGCTTAAGACACAGATTCTTGCAGGAAGTAAATCTCAAGCAAAAAAGATGATTGTTGATGCAACTTCTGAAATTGAGAGAAAAAATGCCGAAGCTTTTAACAAACTCAAAGATCAAGTTGCAGATATTGCAGTAAATGCTGCCGAGAAAATCTTAAGAGAGAATCTTGATAAAGATAAACAAGTAAAATTGGTTAACAAGTACTTGGATGATCTAAAGAATTAGAATGAGTGTTTATCGAATTTCATATCGCTATGCAAATTCTCTTATGCAGTTAGCTGAAGAGAAAAAGATATTCAAGAAAGTTTCTGATGATGCGGAACTAATCTTTAACACTTTAAATTCATCAAAGGAATTGAGATCTGTTTTGAAAAGTCCTGTAGTAAAATTAAATGATAAAAAATCTTTACTGCAAAAAATTTTCGAAAAGAAAATCAGCAACGAAACTGCTAGCTTTATCAACTTTGTTGTTGAAAAGAATCGCGAGGATATTCTCTTTGACATATTCAAAGAATTTATTGCACTTGCAGATAAGAAAAATGGCATTGTTAAAGCAAGAGTAGTTTCTCCTTTTGATCTAAACGATCAATCGAAACAAAAAATGATTGATGATCTTAGTAAGAAAACAAACAAGAAAGTTTCTGCAAATTATAATATTGACACAGATTTAATTGGCGGATTTATTGTTCGTATCGAAGATACGGTTTATGACGCTTCAGTAAAACATCAATTAAATTTGTTAAGAAAGAAGTTTTCAGAAGAAATAATCTTATCTAATAATTAAAAATTTAATCCCGATTAATCGGGATCCATATTGGAGAAAAATACAATGGCGGAAATAAGACCCGATGAAGTTTCTGCGATATTAAGAAAACAACTGGCTGGATTCGAAAACGAAACCGACATTTATGAAGTAGGGACTGTTCTTCAAGTTGGTGATGGTATTGCACGAGTTTATGGCTTATCAAAAGTTATGGCTAGCGAGCTTGTTGAATTTCCTAATAATGTAACGGGAATGGTTTTGAATCTTGATGAAGATTCTGTCGGCTGTGTTCTCTTTGGTGAAAGCACACTTATCAAAGAAGGCGATACTGTTAAGCGGACAAATCGAGTTGCATCTTTTCCCGTTGGTGAAAAACTTCTCGGAAGAGTTGTCGATCCACTTGGTGTTCCGTTAGATGGAAAAGGAACGGTTCAATTTGAAAAATATATGCCAATTGAACGTAAAGCATTAGGTGTTATTCAACGGCAACCGGTTAAAGAACCATTACAAACCGGTATAACAGCTATTGATGCGATGATTCCAATCGGACGCGGACAGCGTGAGTTGATCATTGGTGACCGCCAGACAGGTAAAACAGCTGTAGCGATTGATGCCATTATAAATCAAAAAAATACTCATACAGAAGAAGCAAAAAAGTATGGAGTGAATCCAGTATTTTGTGTTTACGTTGCCATCGGACAAAAAAATTCTACAGTAGCCCAAGTAGTTGCAAAACTTGAAGAAGCCGGCGCAATGGAATATACAACTGTCGTTGCAGCAGCAGCTTCCACACCCGCACCGTTACAATACATAGCTCCTTATTCCGGTGCAACTCTCGGCGAATATTTTAGAGATAACGGAAAGCACGCTCTTGTTATTTATGATGATCTTTCAAAACAAGCTGTTGCATACCGTGAACTTTCTTTGTTGTTAAGAAGACCTCCCGGACGTGAAGCATATCCTGGAGATGTTTTCTATTTACATTCACGTTTGTTAGAGAGGGCTTCAAAGTTGAGTGATGAGCTTGGCGGTGGAAGTTTAACTGCACTACCGATAATTGAAACACAGCAGGGAGACGTTTCGGCTTACATTCCTACAAATGTTATCTCTATTACAGACGGACAAATTTATCTCGAGCCAAACTTATTCAATGCCGGTGTGCGTCCAGCTATCAATGTTGGTATCTCGGTATCTCGTGTTGGCGGTAATGCTCAAATCAAAGGAATGAAAAAAGTTGCTGGTTCATTGAAGCTTGATCTTGCACAGTATCGTGAACTTGAAGCGTTTGCCAAATTTGGTTCTGATCTTGATAAATCTACATTAAGAACGCTTGGAAAAGGAGCTAGACTAGTTGAATTATTAAAGCAAGGTCAATACGCTCCTGTTCCTGTTGAAAAACAAGTGTTAAGCGTCTTTGTAGGGACAAATAATTATTTCGAAACGATTGAAGTTAAAGATGTAAAAAGATTTGAAAAAGAATTTTTGGAATATGTCGAATTGAAGTATCCTCAAATTCTTGAAAACATTCTCGTAACAAAAGAGATGAAAGACGATACTTTACAGTTAGTAAAAAAGGCTGTTGAAGAATTTGTTGAGAAATTTAAAAAGAGTTAAATCTTAAACGATGGCAACATTACGCGACATAAAGAGCAGAATCAAAGGTGTTAAGAACACACAGCAAATAACCAAAGCTATGAAGATGGTTGCTGCTGCGCGTCTGCGTCGTGCTCAGGAGAATATTGTTAATGCAAAACCATATTCTAGAAAAATTGCCGAAATGCTTCAACATTTACTCAATGTCGAAAAGAATTTTAGCAATCCTCTTTTAATGGAAAGAGAAGTAAAGAAAATTTCTCTAATAGTTGTAACATCAGATCGTGGTTTATGCGGCGGATTTAATATGAATATTATCCGCAAGACCGAAGAAATTATAAAAGATCAGTATGCCGATTACCACCAAAGCGGAAATTTATTATTGTACTGTGTTGGCAAAAAAGGAAATGATTATTTCACAAAAAGAAATTACAAAGTTGAAGGTTCCTACCCGGGTATTTTTTCCAACCTGAAATTTGAATTTGCTTCCGGACTTATTAAAGAGCTTACTAGTAAATATATCTCCGGTGAAACGGATAAAGTTTTAGTTATTTATAATGAGTTTAAATCTGTCATTCAGCAAAAAACAACTGTTGAACAATTGTTCCCGATTAAACCATTTGAAACAAATGTAAACGAACCGATTCATGATACTGATTACATTTATGAACCGGACAAAGTTAATATTATCAACAAACTTTTACCTAAACATCTTAATGCTCAAATGTGGACAGCATTACTTGATTCTTATGCTGCAGAATTGGGTGCAAGAATGACAGCAATGGATATGGCAACCGAAAATGCAAAAGAGTTAATTCGTTCATTAAACCTTACTTATAATAAGGTCCGCCAAGCATCCATCACCAAAGAGATATTGGAAATTGTGTCCGGTGCAAATGCTCTCAAAGAATCTTAAGCTGTTAGAATTTGAAATGAATACTCTTTTTATTATCTTTAATTTAAGTTGGACTGTATGCTCGAGGATTTGACCGAGAAAATTGAGAGGGCTCTCAAAAAAATTACCGGTCAAGGTAGATTAACCGAAGCTAATATTTCAGATACGCTTCGAGATATTCGCCGTGTTCTTTTAGATGCTGATGTAAATTATAAAGTTGCTAAACAATTTATTGAAGATGTTAAAGCGAAAGCGCTTGGCATGGAAGTTCTAACTTCAGTTACTCCCGGTCAACTTATCACAAAGATTATGTATGATGAGTTAACCAGACTTTTAGGTAGTACCGGTTCTGAGTTAAGATTAAATGCTTCCGGAATTACTGTAATAATGTTGATTGGACTTCAAGGTTGCGGTAAAACAACTTTTAGCGCAAAACTTGCTAAGTACTTAAAAGATAAAAAAAGAAATGTTCTTTTAGTTGCTGCTGATGTTTATCGGCCTGCTGCTATAGATCAATTGAAAATATTAGGATCAAGAATTTCAGTTCCGGTTTTTTCGATTGAAGGCAGTAAAGAACCGGTAAAGATTGCTTCCGAGTCTTTGAACTATGCGAAGGAAAACGGACTTAACACTGTAATCATTGATACTGCTGGTCGTTTGCATGTTGATGAAAATATGATGAACGAAGCTGCTCATATTAAAGCGAATGTTAAACCGACAGAAACTTTGTTTGTGATAGATTCTATGACCGGACAAGATGCTGTGAATTCCGCTAAAGCTTTTCATGAAAAAGTTGATTTTGACGGCGTTGTAGTTACAAAACTTGATGGTGATTCTCGTGGAGGTTGTGTTCTTTCGGTTAGAGCGGTTGTAGACCGCCCAGTTAAGTTTGCTAGTCTTGGTGAAAATTTAGATTCTATCGAAACTTTTCATCCGGATAGAATGGCATCAAGAATTCTTGGCAAAGGCGATGTGATTTCTCTTGTTGAAAAAGCTCAAGCTCAGTTTGATGAAAAAGAAACTGAAGATCTGGAAAAGAGATTTCGTGAGAACAAATTCGACTTTGACGATTTCTTGAAGCAGATTAAGATGATTAAAAAAATGGGTTCCTTGAAAAGTTTACTTGGTATGGTTCCGGGCGTTAGTTCTGCTATTAAGAATGCGGATGTTGATGATAAACAATTGGTAAGAGTTGAATCAATAATTCAGTCAATGACAAAAAAAGAGCGAATAAGTCCAAAAATATTAAACGGAAGCAGAAGAAAAAGAATTGCTCGAGGAAGTGGCAATAGTGTTCAGGATGTTAATAGATTGATAAAGCAGTTTGAACAGATGCAGCAAATGATGAAAATGATGAATAAGAATTCCGGAAAGTTTTCAGTACCAAACTTGAAAAACATAAAGTATAACTAGAAAATAAAATCAATAAGGAGTAACAAATTGGCAGTTAAGTTAAGATTAAGAAGAATGGGAAAGAAGAAACAACCGATCTATAAGGTTGTTGCTGCAGATTCACGTTCACCAAGAGATGGTAAATTTATTGAAGCAATTGGTCTTTACAATCCTAAGACTAATCCGGCAACAGTAGAAATAAAAGAAGAACGCGCTTTATATTGGCTTGGTGTTGGTGCGCAACCAACAGATACAGTAAAAAATCTTTTGTCAAACCAAGGAATAATTCTTAAAAGAGAATTGAAAAAGAATGGTTTGAGCGAAGAGCAGATCTCTGTAAAATTAGATGATTGGAAAAAGATTAAGGAAGCTAATCTTGCGGCATCATTAAAGAAAAAATCAGAAAAAGCAAAAGCAAAAAAAGCATCTGTTGAAAAGAAAGATAGCGAAACGGAAGTAAAGGGTACTACTTCCGAACAAGCATAAATCTATTTTCTGTTTTGCTTGCTTCTTAATAACGTACCCTGGTAGTCACTTAATTTAAAGGTACTCTCATGAAGGAATTTATTGAATTTATCGCCAAACACCTTGTTGACGCTCCGGATAGTGTTACTCTTGAGGAAACAACTCCCGATGAAAAAACTATCGAGTTGTCTCTGAAAGTTGGTGCGGAAGATGTCGGCAAAGTCATAGGAAAACAAGGCAAAACTGCTCAGGCAATGAGAACCTTGCTTACTGCTATTGCGGCTAAAGAAGGCAAGCGGGCTATCTTAAAAATATTAGATTAAAATTTCGGTTGTGAATGATTTTTTTCTGATTGCAGAAGTAAAAGCTGTTTATGGCTCAAAAGGTTTCGTCTTAATTGAGTCTTATTCTGATTTTTCAGAAAGATTTTTTAAGCTAAATTCTGTTTACTTAGAGTTCTTTAGCTCAAGGAAAGAGTTCTTTGTCGAAAATGTTATGGAAGTTGATGGTAATATTGCCCTCAAGTTCAAAGGGTTTGATAACAACGAAGATGTTAAATTTCTTCTTGGCAAAAAAATCTACGTTGATAAAGAGCATTCTGTTAAACTTTCTGCTGATACATATTTCATTCATGATTTGATTGGAAGTGAAGTTTTTCAAGGATCAAAATTAATCGGGTTGCTTGAAGATGTTCTCGCTTATCCTGCAAATGATGTTTATTTGATTAAAGATGTGAATCAAAAAAAAATTATGATACCGGCAATTAAAGATTATGTACAATCCTTCGATCCGGTAAAAAAAAGATTAGAATTAATACCCGATTGCGATTTGCTTTACGATGATGAGAATTGATATTATTTCTGCCGTGCCTGACTCTCTTGTAAGTCCGCTTAATACAAGCATATTAAAAAGAGCGCAGGAACGAAAAATAGTTGAAATTGTTGTGCACAATCTTCGTGATTATGCTTACGATAAACACAAACAGATTGATGATAAACCGTTTGGTGGTGGTCCGGGAATGTTACTTAAGCCGGAACCGTTCTTTGAATGTATTGAAAAACTTATTAGTGAGAGAAAGTACGATCATATTATTTTTCCAACTCCCGGCGGAAAAATTTATGACCAAAAACTTGCAAATAATTTTTCAATGACTGAAAATTTAATGATCATTGCCGGGCATTATAAAGGCGTTGATGATAGAGTACGCGAACGATTTGCAACCGATGAAATTTCTATCGGAAGATATGTACTTACAGGCGGTGAGATAGTTGCTCTTGCAATTATTGATTCTGTAGTTCGGCTTATACCTGGAGTATTGAATGATAGTGAGTCTGCGCTTAACGATTCGCTGATGGACGGCGACATAATAGAAGCACCTTACTACACACGTCCGGCTGAATACAAAGATTTGAAAGTTCCGGAAGTTTTACTATCCGGACATGAAAAAAAAGTTAAAGAGTGGAAAGAAGAACAATCAAAAATTTTAACTGAACATTGGAAAAAAATAAATAGTATGGAGTAATAAGAAATGGACAAGCTAAAAGAATTCACAGCAGATTTTATGCGCACGGATTTTCCCGCATTTAAACCTGGCGATCATATAAGATTGCATGTTAGAGTAATTGAAGGCGATAAAGAAAGAATTCAGCCTTTTGAGGGAGATGTAATAAA
>QYQI01000004.1 GCA_007280825.1 Ignavibacteriales bacterium
ATGTAATACTTATTTTATTGCTTTGGCTGGCTCCGTCTTTAATCACATTTATCTTTTTTGCATATCATAAAGGGTATTTTTTAATTTCTATTATTCCTCTTTATGCATTCATCGGAATATTGTTAGAAAAAAGATTACTGAAGTATTATGCAATATTATTAGTACTTGTGATAGAAATATTATTCTTCATCTTAATACCGTACAAAGAACTCACAATTCAAAGTATAATAAAATCTGATTTACGCGCAAAAAATTTATTTGAAACTTGGACTGATAGAACATTTTCTTCCTACCTAATGACTTATTCAAGAATTAAATATGAAGATAATTTGATTGAAGAATTATCCAGCATAGTTGAAAAGAATAAATCCAAGATTATTTTTTTAGATCCTACAATATATTTATCAGCACGTGGGATGCAGTTAAAATATCCGGGTGTAACATTTATAACCATGGATTTTTATAAAACAAATTCATATTACGAATATAAAGGACCTGATATTTCCGCTAAAATGGGACTAGATAATATTTTGGTAAATTCATTATTAATTACACGAAGAGATTTTTCTGATAATTATCTAAGCGGTATTACGAAAGATGTAAAAGATAAAACAAAATGTATTCCTTTATTGATTGAAGAAAAGTTTAAGGATTCAATAATAAGTAAGTATCAAAATTTATTTACGAGATGAACTAATATTTGTTAATTCACTTCATTAAGTTATTTTTGTGTAGCAATTAAATTAAATGGCGCGTTCGTCTAGTGGTCTAGGACGCCGCCCTCTCAAGGCGGAGATCACGGGTTCGACCCCCGTACGCGCTACTAAAGGGAAATTTATTATTTCCCTTTTTTGTAAAATATTTTTAATAAATCATATGCCAAGATTTGAAAAACATATTTTTATCTGTGAGAACAAAAGTGAGGCGGGGCATCCTAGAGGATGCTGTTCGGAAAAAGGTTCGGTTGAAATTCGTGAGTTATTCAAAAAACAATTAAAAGAACTTGGACTCAACCCTAAAGTTCGGGCTAATAATTCCGGTTGTTTGGATGCGTGCGAGTTTGGTCCTACGGTTCTAATTTATCCGGAACAAATTTGGTATGGTGGGGTGAAATCCGAAGACGTTGAAGAAATTATTCAAAATCATATTATTAATAATGAACTGGTAAAAAGATTGTTGATTCAAGACAAGAGATTTTTGAGCAATGGTGGACAACAAAAATAAATCGCGCGCAAAGAAAATATTTGATATTTTTTCCAAAGAATACCCGGGAGTACGCCCTGCACTGGAATATACATCGGCATTTGAATTATTGATCTCAACAATTTTATCTGCTCAATGTACCGATGAGCGTGTAAATATTATTACTATAAAACTTTTCAAAAAATATAAAAAGCCTCAGGATTATTTAAAAGTTTCAGCAAAAGAGCTTGAGAAAGATATTTTTTCAACCGGATTTTATAGACAAAAAGCAAAAAGTATTCGTAACTGCTGCGCACAACTTATAGAATTTCACAACGGAAAAGTCCCCAAAGATTTTGACGAGTTAACAAAGTTATCCGGTGTAGGCAGAAAGACAGCATCAGTTGTTGCAGGCAATGCATTCGGAATTCCGGCGATTGCAGTTGATACCCACGTTAAGAGATTATCTAACTTGCTTGGATTTATCAAATCTAACGATCCGGAAAAAATTGAGTACCGCTTAAAAGAATTATTATCAGAAAGTTATTGGATAAATGCTTCTCACTGGTTAGCAACGCACGGAAGAAATATTTGTTTTGCTAGAAAACCAAAATGCCATGATTGTGTACTTGCTGATGTTTGTCCTTCTTTCAATCCGCAATCAAAATAGAAGGAGTAAAAATGAGTTCTAATATTATGAGAGACAGAAATTTTTGTTTATCTATTCTTCAAGAATTTACTAAGAGTGATAGTTTGTTAAAACATGCTTATGCCGTAGAAACTTGTGTAAAAGCATATGCTGAAAAATTTGGTGAAGATGTTGAATATTGGAGCTGTGTTGCACTTCTTCACGATTTTGATTACGAAATGTTTCCAACAGCAGAACAACATCCATACAAAGGATCGGAAATATTAAAAGAAAAAGGATTTGATGAAGAATTCAGAAATGCAATAATGTCTCATGCGGATTATACAAACATTCCGCGCGATACACTTTTAAGAAAAACTCTTTTTGCAAGCGATGAATTAGCCGGATTAATTACCGCTGTAACATACGTAAGACCAAGTAGATCAATAGAAGAAGTTGAAGTGAAGTCTGTTTTAAAGAAAATGAAAGATAAAGCTTTTGCACGTGCGGTAAACCGTGAAGATATTACAAAAGGTGCGGAAGCTTTAGGTATTTCTTTGGAAGATCATATAGGGTTTTGTATAAGTGCTATGAAAATGAATAAGGCCTTACTCGGTTTATGATGTTAACGGATTATGTCTCAGTCTCCGATCCATTGTAAATGAAAGAGAATAGTCTCCATAAATAAAATCTGATTTGATCTTATGTAATTTTGTTTTGACTTGACATCTTGGAATATCTTACCTAAATTTTGCCCAGAAAATTTGGAGAAAAACTATATAGAATTTGTTTACCGCTTTTGAATTCCTTTACTGAAGAAAAATTTTGAAAACATTATTAAATCATTCAACAGAGCGATGAGATACAAATTCTTTTTAGTTATTCTCTTTTTTATTTTAAATCTGATTGCTAATGCACAGGATTTAAGAATTTTATCTTCCGATAAAACTTCCATTATAATTGAATATCGCCCCATCTATAAAGACACTCTAACTATTTCAGCTTCAGGCAATTCATTTAAAAAATTAAATTTACTTGGTGGATTCATCGAGAATATTACTAAATCCGGACTTCCACAAATTCCGGTGAGAGAAATCAATATCGGTGTTCCATCAGAATTGGGGAATACTATTCAAATTTTAAGTGCAGATTATTCTACGTTGAACGGACAATATGTACCCGTTCCCCAATTACAAAAAGATTCAATTTCATATGTTGAGAATTATATCATAGGTGATAAGTATTCAAATTTTTCTACTCCAGAAATCGTAGCATTTGGTGAATATGGATTATTTAGAAACTTACCTGTTCAGTCAATTAAAATTCACCCGGTCATTTTTGATGTATCATCTAATGTTATTAAGATTTATAAAAAAATTGTTTTAAAAATTTCGTTTGCATCATCTTCATCTAATCGAGAATTAATACAGGATAATACTTTTCAATCCATCGTCTTAAATTGGGAGACAGCGAAGAATTGGGGAATCTCTGAAAAAAAATTACTCAAGACTTCAGCTTCAGTTCTAGCTGCAGGTGATTGGTTCCGATTCGAAGCTCTGGACGAAGGTATATATAAAATAGATAAAACTTTTTTACAAGCAATTGGTATTGATGTTAGTGCGGCTGATTTTAATCCAAGAACAATAAAAATTTATAACAACGGTGGTTACACGCTTCCTGAAGATCTAAGTATTTCGAATAATCAAGGGCTAATTGAGAATGCTATTACAGTTGTTGGTGAAGAAGACGGTAGATTTGACCCCAGCGATTATATAATTTTTTACGGAAGGCCTAATGAATTTTGGGAATATAGTTCATCTGTAAAAAATATTGTCCGGAGGAAACAACCTTTTTCTAAAAAAAATTATTACTGGCTTACTTACGGTGGTGTTAATGGAAAACGTATTTCAAACAAGCAATCAACGAATTTGACTAATGCTTATCAGCAGACTTCTACATTAGCATTTAAGAGTCTTGACAAAGACAGTGTAAATATTGGAAGAAGCGGAAGAGATTATTTTGGAGACCAGTTAGACCTCAGTACTAAAAGCAGAACATATCTTACAACTCTAAACGGCATTGTTCCATTTAGTATTATAAAATATAATTTCCGGGTTGCTAATGCTTCAACTACTATAACTCCTTATAGTGTTGAAGAAAGCGGAAGTAGAATTTATTCATCCACTGTTCCGGGTATTTATTCTTATATCTATGGAATAGAAGATATTGGTTCCGGAATTTACGGCGGACAATTATTGGACGAAAGAAGTAATCTAAAATTTTCAATCAACACATCATCATCCAGCGCAAGATTATTATTAGATTATTTCGAAATAACTTACCAAAGACAATTAAAATCATTTGTTGATAATTTACTTCTCTTCTCTAAAGACACAACTGCTACAATTGAATATACATTAAGTAATTTTTCCAGCAGTTCAATCCAGACTTATGATGTTACTGATTTTGCCAATGTGAAAAATATTTCTAATGCCATAATTAGCGGTGGTCAATTCAAATTCCAGTCTGCAGAGATTCAAGGTAAAGTCAGTAGATATATTGCAGTAACATCTGCAGCATATAAAACTCCTATAAACGGAGTTAAGATTACTAACTCGAACATTCGCGGTAGTCTTGTAGGTAGTGAAATGATAGTAATAACAGCTAAAGATTTTAAGACTCAAGCTGAGCGGTATGCTGCATATAGATCTCAACAATCACCTTATATATTATCAACACAAATATTCTATGTTGATGAGATTTTAAACGAATTTTCTTGTGGTTCTTTAGATCCAACTGCTATAAGAGATTTCCTCAAATTTGCTTATGAGAACTGGCAAATAAAACCTTCTTATGTTTTACTTCTTGGCGATGGTGATTATGATTATCTCAATACGGAAAAATTAAATAAAAATTTTGTCCCTGTATACGAAACAGCTGAATCACTTGATGAAATACAATCTTACCCAACAGATGACTTTTATGCACGTATCTCCGGTAATGATAAACGAATTGATATAGCGATAGGGAGATTAAACATACAAACAGCAGCTGAAGCCGATGTTGTAATTGGTAAAATAATAAAATATGAGACCGGACTTGAGAAAGGATTGTGGAGAAATAATATAACGTTGGTAGCTGATGACGGACCTCAAGCAGTTGGTTACGATGATGGAAGTTTGCATACATCGCAATCTGAAAACCTGGCGAATAAAAGAATTCCAAAATATTTTGATCTTGATAAAATCTATTTAGTAGCGTATCCAACAGTTTATACCGGATTGGGCAGAAGAAAACCGGAAGTTAATAAAGCAATAATAAATGCAATTAACGACGGTACATTAATTATCAACTACGTAGGACACGGAAATCCAGGTGTGTGGGCTCATGAAAGTGTATTTGAAAGATCGGCATCAATACCTCAGTTGAAGAATTCAAATTATTTTTTCTTAACAGCTGCTACTTGCGATTTCGGAAAGTATGATGATCCGACCCAACAAAGTTCAACAGAAATATTAATGAATATGAGCAGTGGAGCGATAGCTGCTTTTTCAGCTTCAAGAGTAGTTTATTCTATTGCAAATGCTACTATAAATGATTCTCTTTACAGTAGACTTTTCCAGACCAGAGAGGCAGGAAATCTTCCGATCAGAATAGGCAAAGCTTATCTGTTAGCCAAACAATTATTAACCGAAGAGAACGATGAAAAATTTCATTTGTTCGGAGATCCGGCTATACGTTTGGACGAACCTCTCAATCCTACTTCTGTTGATTCCGTTAATGGAAAATCCTTAAAATCTTTGGTGCAGGTCAATGCATTAGGATCTGTCAAGATAAAGGGAGCAGTCAGAAACACTAATGGAACTTTAGCCCAATATAATGGCGATGCAATTGTCAGTATGTATGATTCTGAACGGTCAATTTATTTTAAGGAAATGGATTACACTGTAACAATGCAGGGCGGATTGATTTATCGTGGAAGAACTTCTGTTATAAACGGTGAGTTCCAAACAGAATTTGTTGTACCAAAAGATATTTCTTATGAAAATAAAAATGGAAAGATAGTTGCATATATATCTAACAGTACATCCGATGGTGTTGGTTATTCAACTAATGTAATTGTTGGCGGAACTAATCCGAACGCTGTTAATGATGGAAAAGGTCCGGATATATCTATCTATTTTGATGATATCAATTTCCAAAGTTCTTATCTCGTTAATCCCGATTTTACATTAATAGCAAAACTTTCGGACCGAACCGGATTGAATACAACTGGAACCGGAATCGGTCATAAGCTTGAAGCAATATTAAATGATGATGAGACTCATCCTATTGATCTGACAAACAGTTTTGTTGGCGATTTGAATTCCGGCGGTAAATCAGGATTAATAAAATATAAATTTACCGGGATGACACCTGGCGATTACAAAATAAAAATTAAAGCTTGGGATGTGTTTAATAATTTTTCTTCTCAAGAAGCTAATTTCTCTGTTGTATCGAGTGATAATGGAATTGTTCTGCGTGATGTTGTAAACTATCCGAATCCGTTTTCATCAAATACAACATTTACTTTTCAGCATAATGTTGCAACTGCTATAAATGTGAAAATAAAAATTTATACAATTGCAGGTAGATTGATAAAGCAAATAGAGCAATCAAATATTCTTGATAAATTTGTTCGTATTGATTGGGATGGACGTGATGCCGATGAAAATCAAATTGCCAACGGTACTTATCTTTACAAATTAATTGTGGAATCAAATGATGGTAAGTATAAAGATAATGTACTTGGAAAATTGGCAGTAATTAGATAAAATACATCTTAACGAAATAAAAAAAATATCTTATTTGGAGGTAGTACAAATGAAAAAAATATCGATGCTTTTGATTGTGTGTGCATTGATAATGTCGTTTAACAAGATTTCAGCTCAAGGCGAAGCAGCAGTACCGTTTTTGCTTTTAGCTCCGGATTCAAGAGCTGGCGGTATCGGCGAATCAGGTTCCGGATTAGCAGATAACTCTGCTGCTATTTTTTGGAATCCAGCCGGCATTGCATTTTTAACCGGATCGGAAATCAGTTTCACTCATAGCAATTGGCTTCCGGCATTTAATCTTGACCTTTTTTACGAATATGCAACTTATCGTCAATATATAGAAGATCTAAGCGGCAGCGTAACTGCTAGTGTAACTTTTATGAACTTTGGTGAATTTGTAAGAACAAGTTCAAATTCTCCTGACCCCATTGGAACATTTAGATCTTTCGATGCGGCATTGACTCTGGGTTATGCAACTAAGTTAAGTAATAGTTGGGGACTTGGATTTAATTTCAGATTAATACATAGCCGTTTGGCAGATAAACCAACTGAAGCAGAACAAGGCAAAGGCGTTGCAACTTCAGTGAGCTTTGATGTTGCTGCAATGTGGCGTCCCGAACATTTTGAAATACCGCTCTTGGGTGATCTTGGAAATCAATTTAGTCTTGGTATGAATTTAAGTAATTTGGGACCAAAAATTTATTACATAGACCAAGCTCAAGCGGATCCGATCCCGACAAATCTACGTTTGGGGTTGGCGGCAAGAATACTTCAAGATGACTACAACTCCCTTACTTACACATTAGATTTTAGTAGACTCTTGATTGGTGTTGCAGATAGTACCGGAAAACGCCCCGATTTTTACAAAGCAATATTTACATCTTGGACAGACAGGCCATTCAGTGAAGTAATGAAAGATGTTGTTACTTCTATGGGATTGGAATATTGGTACGGTAATGTTGCAGAAGGATTTCAGTTTGCATTACGTGCTGGTTTCTTTTACGAAGATCCGGATCATGGAAATAGAAAATTCATAACACTTGGTGCAGGTATCCGTTATGAAACATATGGTTTTGATTTTAGTTACATAACTACAGATATATTTAAAGG
>QYQI01000155.1 GCA_007280825.1 Ignavibacteriales bacterium
ATTTGTATCTGTATTCGATCTTTGCATCAACTAATTCTTTTACAGCATTGATATGAGCTTTCTCGCGTTTTTCAAATTCTAACGAAAGCTTCATCTGCTCGGGATTTTCCCGGTCTTCAAATTCATCTTCGTGTCCGGTTGTCATTGTGCTTAACAGCGAATTGAATTCTAGCTTATTATCATCGTTGAGTTTCCGTGCGCGTTTTGCTGCAATAATAACGGCTTCGTAAAGATTCGGTATGCTCGCTTTTATTTTGGTTAGGTTAATTGGTTTTATTGCCATTTTACTTCTCCTGTTATATTTCTTTTTCTATAATTTTTTTTACTTCTTTTTTTGCTTCTTCAAGATTCACATTAGAAACCACGTAATCAAATTGATCCTTAAAGCTCAATTCCATTTCAGCCCGCTCAATACGTTTCTTAAGATCTCCATCTGTTTCAGTATTTCGTTTTATCAATCTGTCTTTTAGAACATCTATACTGGGAGGAGCAATAAATATTAGAACAGAATTTTTGTATGCTTTCTTTATACTTAGTGCACCTTTAACATCAACTTCAAAAACAGTTGATAGTCCTTTTGCAAGATTACCATCAACTAAACTTTTTATAGTACCGTAATAATAATCGTAAAATTTTTCCCACTCAACAAATTCACCGGTATCAATCTTCTTTTTAAATTCTTCTTCCAATATAAAATAATAATCAACGCCTTCTTTTTCAGTACTTCTTTTTTTTCTTGTAGTAGCCGAAACAGAAAAAACAAACTCGGGAAAATTTTTTAGCACATCGCGAACTATGGTTGTTTTACCGGAACCGCTGGGCGCAGAAAATACGTATAATTTTGCCTTATGATTTGACACGGTTTACTCAATGTTCTGAATTTGTTCACGAATCTTTTCTATTTCTTCCTTTATAGAAATTCCATTGTGAGAAATTTCCGACGAAACCGATTTACTGTTTATAGTATTTGCTTCGCGATTCATTTCCTGAACTATAAAATTTAGTTTTCTTCCGGCATCATCTGATTTGGAGATTGTATCTAGAAACATTTTAATGTGGCTATGTAAACGAACACATTCTTCCGTTACATCGGCACGTTCGGCAATTAATGCCAGTTCCATATTCAAGCGGTCTTGATTGTTAGATAGATCAGCAACTAATTGTTTTGCTTTTTCTTTTATCTTTTCAAAATAAGCTTTAATACTTTCTTCGGATGAGTTTTCAATTTTTGATAGAGCACCGTCTATTATTTGAACTCTTTTACGTAAATCCTTTTCAAGTTCTTTACCTTCAGCTTCACGCATTTTGTTTAATTCGTTAACAGCAGAATCAATTGCTTCAACAACAATTTCAAATTCTTCTCCGGCTTGTTCGTAATCATCTTTGAATAGCATATTCTGAAAAAGAAGAACATCGCTTAATTTAAGATCACCTTTTATCTTTGCGTACTTTTTAATATCCTTTAATAAACTGAGCGCATACTTAACACCGGCAGGATCAATTTCATTAAATCGTTCTTCAACTTCGCCTTTACGTATTGAAACCGCCAGATAAACTTTTCCTCTTTTAATCCGGTTCTTAACTTTTTCTCGAATCTCAAATTCTTTGTTCATGAGAAACTTCGGAATTCGAAGCGAGAGATCAAGATAACGGCTGTTAAGACTTTTTAATTCTGCTTCAACGGTAATATCGTCTCTCTGAACGATAGCTTTGCCATATCCAGTCATACTTGAAATCATCTGGGGTTCCTAAAAAAGTGATGGCAAATTTAGTTAAAAATGCGTTGGTAAACAAAGTCGGATTGTTGTGTAGTTTTCAAAAAAATAATGAATTAAAACGCTTCACCTATTCCAATGTGAAATTGAAGAATCTCTTTCCAGAATTCTTTGCTAACCATGGGACGACGGTCATTTGGATCATAAATTTTGAAACCGAAATCAATTCTTAATGGAACGAAATCCGAGTAATATCTTAAACCAAAACCTGCGGCAACAGCAATTTCATCATAACGAAATTCTTGGTATCCGTTCCAAGTATTTCCGTAATCAATAAAAAGTGCACTACCAACTCTGCCTAAAATTCTATTTCTCGTTTCGATTGAACCTTCCATCACAAAGAATCCACCAGTTGCAGCACCTTTACCAAGAAAAGCTTCAAGATCATCTTGAGTGGGATTAGCAGCTAAATCAAACTCAACTTTTTTAGGAACAAGCTGGCGGGTTCCCCATCCGCGTACGGAATTACTTCCGCCGGCGTACAATCTTTGATTTAGTGGAATAGCCGATTGTTCACCGCGGTAAGTAAAAATTTGTCCGATCTTAAATTTTATTCCTAATGCATCTACTTTGGAATTATAAACCGGTAAGTAAACCGATGAGGTAATAACACCCTTAAAAAATAATGGACGGGTAAAACCACTTTTAAATAATCTGCTGATCAGATATGGAATAGAGTTACCATCTTCTAACAAAAAAGAAAGAGCATAACCGTTTGAAGGAAAAAAAGTATCATTTGTTTTGGTAGCTCCTAAATTAATTCCGATTGCAGCATTCGTACTCTGGGAAATATATCTGCCACCAAGGTCATGATCAACATAATTACTTGCTACCGAATCTGCAAAATCTTTAGGTGCACCATATTTGATTTGAAAACTTTGACTAAATAAATTTTTCAAGTAAGCCGGTTTGTAATCATATTCAGATCGTTCAACATTTAAATAAACATTGAAAGAATTAAAATATGTAAACTGCGGAAGTTCGAAATCAAAACTTAACCTGCCGCCTATTATTATAGAGTTATATTCATTTTTTCTTTTTTGAGTGGTGAAATATGTTTCAAGTTTTGTTGTTATTGGTTCACCAAATAGAAACGGCTGTTCAATTGAAACACGTGCGTCGAAGTAACCGTAAAATGCGGAATCTGCAAATGAAGGATTACGTAAGAACTCGGAAATATTTTGTGCCGCAGCAGAAGTACCGATAGTAAATTTTCTTGCATCACCGAGAAAATTTTTCTTGATAAAGTTCAGTGCTAAACCAAGATTAAAAGTATTATCCTCGTTGTTCATTATTATTTCAGGTGATAGTTCATGCATTAACCCGATATCCGCGCTAATGTTAAGTGGAACGTTATTGCCAACTGTATCTGATATAACACCCATTACAGCCGCTGAAGTAAAAAGATTTGTCCTAAACAATCTAACTTGTCCGCGCTGAATATCATAATTGCTGTACCAGCTTCCAATTTTTATTCCTACAATATCTTTTAGCAAAACATCATCAACTAAATCAACTCCTTTACCCGTTCGTTGAGTAAACAAATCGCTAATCTTATATCGGTTGCCAGGTGTAAACTTTAATTCTACATCAACTTTATTTTTCATTGTATCAATAACTACATAAGGACGTTCAACATTAACCAACATAAAACCATGATCACGAAGGAAGGACAAAGTATAATTTTCTTCTCATCAACAATTGCATCTTCGTAGATTTTGTTCGCATCTACCCTGCAATAATCGGTAAGTAATTCTTGAAATTCGGGTGCAATCCATTCCAAACCTTTCAAAGTCAATGAATTAAAATAAACCGGTTGAGATTCAAAGATCGTGTAAGTTAATCGTGCTTCGTTATTTGATAAATCCAGTTGATAATTAGAATTAATTTTTACTTTGAAAAATCCGTTGGCATGATAAAAATTTTTGAGTGCATTTATATCTGATTGAATTAGCAGAGAATCAAAATAAACAGCTTTGCCACCTAATGATGAAATCTTATTTAAGAGCTGCGACAGCCAATTGGGCGATTCTTTAGAAAATATTATTTCCCTAAGGACAGATGAGGAAAAATTACTATTATTTTCAAAGTTAATCTGAGTAAGTTCAAATTTTTTATTTGGTTGTGCAAATAATCCTGCTGCAAATAGAAATATGAAAATGTATGAAAGCTTAAATTTCAACATTAATCCTTCAATTAATTATTTTTACCTGAGTTCCAATTTTTATCACTGAGTACAGTTCATCAATATTTTCGTTGCTCAATGCGATTGATCCGTTCGTCCAATTAAAAGAGAACGGAAGATTTTTAAATATAATATTATATGTTCCAATACCATGTATTCCTATCTCCGAACCAAGTTTTGTTTCTTTGGGTGGACATTCATTTTTCTTTGCAGAGAGTATTATTGTGTTAAACTCATCATCGAAAATATATCCTTGTTTTAGAGCTTCGGCTGCATCCCGTTCATTCGGATAATCTAAATGTAAAAATTTATGGTACTTATTTAATGTATCAATTGCGCAAATTTTATAATCTCCGATAGGTGTAATATTATCCTCTGCAGAAGATTTTATTGTTCCTGAACTTTTACCAAATACCGCTTTATATGTTTTAACTAAAATTTTATTTGAGTAAAGTGAAATCCGATAATCAGTTCTATCTATTACGAGATGTACGTTTTCAAGTTTTGTCAATCCTTTCTCAATCAATACTTCTTTTAAGGTAACTTCTCGGAGATTGAGAATTACCCCGTAAAAAATTAATCCGGCAAAAAATATCACAACGCTACCGGAGATATATAAAATATTTTTTAACACTATAAATCTTGCCGATTAATCTGTGGCTAAGATAAAATTATCTATTCGTAATATAAATAACGAAAAGCCCAACTTCTAAATGAAGTTAGGCTTTTTCCAATTATCCGAATCAATAAAACATTCAATTATTTATGGCTCTTTGCACCGACAACAGCAATAGCAGTCATATTAATAATATCATTAACAGTATCGCCGCGCTGAATAACATGAACAGGTTTTTTCATTCCCATCAGGATCGGACCAATCACTGTTGCATCGGTCAAACGCTGTAATAGTTTATAAGCAATATTTCCAGCTTCAAGAGTTGGAAAGATCAGGACGTTTGCACCACCTTTAAGTGACGAGAATGGATATTCTTTTCCCATTTTTTCAGCAACAACAGCAGTATCTGCCTGCATCTCGCCATCAACTATAAGATCAGGTCTTTTCTGCTTTACAATTTTTACGGCATTTGAAACTTTAATTGTTTGCGGATAAGGAGCGCTTCCAAAATTACTGAATGAAAGCATTGCAATTTTAGGGATTATATCAAACTCTTTGACAGCATCTGCAGCATTAATAGCAATTTCTGCTAGTTGTTCTGGGGTAGGATCAACATTTACCGTACAATCGGCAAAGAAATATACTTTACGTTTAATGATTACGATGTACATACCGGAAACAATTTTTAATCCTTCTTTTACACCAATACATTGAAGTGCAGGTCTGATTGTCTGAGGATAATGTTGTGTAAGTCCGCCAACCATCGCGTCAGCATCACCCATTTCCACCATCATTGCTGCAAAGTAATTCGGATCGTGCATTAAAGCTTTTACATCTCGCGGAGTTATACCTTTACGTTGACGTTTTTTATAAAACACTTCTGAATATTGTTCATTTTTTTTCGTTGTCTCGGGATCTATTATTTCAAATTTATTTAGTTCATATCCTAAATCTTCAATTCGTGTTTTTATAATCTGTTCGTTACCAAGCAGAATTGGTTTTGCTATGTTGTCATCGTAAGCAGCATTTGCAGCGCGGATAATCTTTTCTTCTTCGCCTTCAGGAAAAACAACTTTCTTAGGATTTTGCTGGGCTTTGTGAACCATTACTCTAACTATTTCAGTTGAATATCCTAAACGCTCCTGCAATTGTACTTTGTATGCATCCCAATCAGTAATTGGATTTTTGGCTACACCGGTATCCATAGCAGCTTTTGCTACAGCAGGTGCAATATTCCAAAGTACGCGCGGATCAAACGGTTTTGGAATAATATATTCCGGACCAAAAGAAAATTCTTTTCCCCCATAAGCATTAAGAACTACCTCCGGAACTTTCTCTCTTGCAAGCTGAGCAAGAGCTTTTGTAGCAGCCATCTTCATTTCTTCATTGATTTTACTTGCACGAACATCAAGTGTGCCGCGGAAAATAAATGGGAATCCAAGAACATTATTAACTTGGTTGGGATAATCACTTCTTCCGGTTGCCATAATTATGTCTTTGCGTGCATCAATTGCATCTTCATATTTTATTTCAGGATCAGGATTAGCCATAGCAAATACAATCGGATTCTTTGCCATACTCTTAACCATTTCTTTCGAAACAACATTTCCCTTTGACAATCCAACGAACACATCTGCACCTTTCATTCCATCGGCTAAATCTGCATACTGGTTATCTTGGGCAAATAATTCTTTGTATTTATTTAGATCAGTTCTTTTTTTGTTGACGTGCCCTTTTGTATCAAACATTGAAATATTTTCTCTCTTAACACCCGCGGCAACATATAATTTACAACAAGAAATGGCAGCTGCACCGGCACCGTTAACAACAAGATGAATCTTGTCTAATTTTTTCCCAGCAATTTCAACAGCATTAATCAAAGCGGCGCAAGAAATTATTGCTGTTCCATGTTGATCATCATGAAATACCGGTATGTTCATAGTCTTAATAAGTTCTTCTTCGATCTCAAAACATTCCGGTGCTTTGATATCTTCAAGATTAATTCCGCCAAAAGTAGGTTCCATTAATTGAACAGCACGAATGACTTCTTTTGGATCATGTGTTTTCAATTCAATGTCGAATACATCTATATCAGCGAATCGTTTAAACAAAACACCTTTACCTTCCATAACAGGTTTACCTGCATGCGGACCAATATCACCTAATCCTAATACTGCAGTTCCGTTTGAAACAACAGCAACCAAATTTCCTTTTGCAGTATACTTGTAAACATCGTCGTCATTTTTTTCAATCTCTCTACACGGTTCTGCAACACCCGGAGTGTAGGCAAGTGATAATTCTCTAGCGGTATAACACGGTTTGGTCGGAACGACTTCAATTTTACCTTTTCTTCCCTCACTATGATACTTCAGCGCCTCTTCTTTTGTTACGCTCATAATTTTTTCCCTTATGTTGATCTATGATATGTGTCTTCGATAAGATGAATAAGATGAATTTGTTTTACGAAAAATATGGATATTCTACCAAAGTAAAAAGCAAGTAAATTTCAGAAATGTTTATCATCTTCTTAAAAAAAATCCCGACATATATCGGGATTTTCTACAATTGAACATAACAATTAACTGTTTACTATTACACCATTTGGTGTTATTTCATCAAAATCATTTTCCTGCTTTGGGTGAACCCCGCTGTTTTGATTGTATAGAAATATATTCCGCTTGCTAATTCTTTCGCATCGAAAATTATTTTAAAACATAACCAACTGATTCATGGAAAACAGAATAACTTATAACACAAAAACTTTCTATTAATTAATAATTGCTTTCTCTTTTCATTAATGGTATTACCAATTCATCGACACCGTAGCTTGCAGCATAGCATCGTTATAGTTATTTCCTCCGCCTGAAAGATCTTTGAAGTTTGATATATTCCCTTGAAGTTCGAACCTTAGCCATTGATAAAGAATTATATTTGAGCCCAAATAAATCATTATTTTCTTTGTGTAATTCTCCTCGTTTGAGATAGTTCCGCCGAGATTTGTAGAAATCATTTCACTTAATTGATAATTCCCGTTCAAATCAAATTCTGTTATACTGCTTGAGATAGAAAGAATGTTGGATTGAGCCAAACTTAAAGTCGAACTTACTGTCAGAGGAAACTCAAAACTGAAATTCTGATTTAACATATAAGATTCATTCGAAAACTTGTTTGATATAATTCCAATCTTATTGTTTTGCCATTGGCCTGTAAATGAAAGTGTTGTTGAAGCAGATACACTGGATAACCGATAAGAATAGCCAGTCATTAAAGAAAACAAATCGGATGTGTTTTCCATCTTTTGAGTAGCAATAATATTGTCGTTACTTTGTGAATATGGCGAATAATTTATTTGGACAAACGGCAGATTCGGGAAATAAAAACCGAGATTAATACCAAACGATGTAGTTGTTGTTGTTGATTGCTTCCAATTAATAAGATTATCATTGTAAACTTTGAAGAACGTTTTCATTGTTATTTTCTTATCAGCGAACTTCTGGTCGAAATTAAAATCGAATTGGAGTTGATCTTGTCTTAAACTCGGTGCTGCTAACGACATAAATCCAGGACCAATTCTTCTTACTCCTAAAGAAAAAAATGTTGCACTCGGCTCATTATTAAAAGCTATTTTCCCTTTCCAAGCGTAATCAAATGATGTGCTCAACTTCGGCGTTAATAAATTTTTAACAAAGCCCGGAATTGAACTACTAACAAAATCGGCATCGTTTAAATCTCGCGTAAAAGCAGATACCGCTGCTTCACCGTTTATCTCGATCAATTTTTGAAATAAGTTAAGTTTACCTTCAGATCCTAACACAACGTTTTCCTGCGGCGGTAATAATGGATTTAATGAACTTACTAATATCGAATTCAGATCATCCTTCATTTTTAATGCAGTTAAAAAGAAATGTGCATTTTCTTTTTCACCCAATCCAATTCGACCGGCTAAAAATGATCTCTTAAAAGAAACATTATCGATACCTTCAAAATTATTCCCAGCAGCAACGGCAAAGTATAATATTCCCGGGTTGAACTCCACGTTCAATCCGTTAACCGGTACACCACTTACCGTTAACTCTGAATAATCCGGGTATGTTCTTCCGATTCCAAGTGTTTTAATATTTAAAAAGAGTTTTTCCGCTGGAGAGATCAGTCCAAGTTTTTCTGCGTTCTCTTCTAGTTTATTCGGATCGCTTAACGCGGCTATATCGGTAAGTTTTCCTAAAGTAGAATCGACAGATGATGCAATCTCCTTAACTTTTTCAGAAATACGATCTTTTATTTTTGATTTCAGCCGATCAATATCCAGCATAAATGAAACGCTGTTCAAACTTTGCCTATTCGAATTGTTTAATGATGAGAGATAAATATTCATCCCGAATGGAATATCATAAATTGAAAGTCTCGGATTAATTTCGAAGGTCCAGTAGTTTAAAGGAAGCTGTGAGAATTGTGCCGGTTTACTGCTTGTTATTTGGGTAAGCTTTGCATCACCGTAAAACTTAAAATTACTTGGACTACCAAATAGATCAATCTGTGCCGGAGCGCCAAAGAAATTTAAGATAGATGTTCCATAATTTTTATTTGTGTTTGTGAAAGATGACAAACCTGATGGCAGTCCGGACTTTTCATTAATATAAGTTTCACCGTATTGATTAGTGTCTCCATTGTAGTTTGCTGAATATTTTTCTTTCTTTGCTTCACCACCTTGGATTTCAAAAGATCTTATTTCACTTTCCTGTGTTTTGAAATCATCGAGAAAACATTCAATCTCCCATGCATATCTTTTTCCCGGAACCAATTGCCGAGCGGCTACCGGATATCGCAACACAGTTGAGGAAATCATTAGTGATTGATAATACAATGGGTTGGATGCCATTGCCGAATGCACAGACTGATAACCAAGAATTTCTACTAATTTTAATCTGTAACTAATTCTTGCGTTCGGAGGAACCGGAACCGGCGGCAACCAGGAAAAGATAATTATCGGAGGCCCACTCATATTTTTTAATTTTTGATTTTCAGATTCTTCCGCAAAGATATTACCGATAACTTCTTGATCTAATGGACTTATCAATTCCATCCGGTTTAAATTTTCGACTGTAGTTTGAATACAGTCGGATGCAATTTGCATTCCATCTACTGCTTGGAATACGGCCACACAAATATCATACCTTCCTGAAGGAAGGCTACCGGTATTCATTATAATATTTTTATAGCGAGTGTTCGATTCACTTACAGTGAAAGGACCTAGATCCCGGCCATTGACAGTTCTTGCACCGGGTTGCAAACTAATTACTGACGAAGTTGCTTCGATAATTTTCCCTTGCGAAGATTCCGTTGCTATTCCTTTTAAATAAACATTTACAGCCCTTTCACTGTTGTTGATTAGAACAATTTTCCAGAATTGCTCAACCTTGAATTGATATGGTGGCGGCTGTTGAAGATGAACAGTAACTTGAGCGTAAGAGCTTATTGTTACAATGAAGAAAAGTAATATTATTTTATATGCTTTCATTTTTTCCCTTCAAATATTAATGATGTCATGAATAGTATTCTAAATACCACTTTGAATTATTTAATCCGATGAACTGATTGTGTGATTTTACTATTCAATAATTTTACCAAGCACATTGCTAAATTTTGATTGACCGCCATCATTCGTAATGACCTTTACTGCATAGTAATTTTCTTTATTGGTATTTTTATCGGTATATGATTTTTCTTTTGTCGTGTCGTATTGTTTTAATTGTCCTTTATCGTCCTTCTTGTAAATTACAAAAGTGTGTTCAGTTTTTATTGCAGGATATTCCCATTTAAGAATAATATTTTTCTTTTCGACATTTGCAGTGAAGTTTTCAATTGAAGGTCTTATGCCTGTATCATAAGGTTTACCATATACTACTGAAGCATATTTAGAATACAGTCCGCTTAAATCCTTAGCCCTAATTGAATAATAGTAAGTGACACCTGTTGTTACAGTGGTATCAATGAATTTGGTTGCAATTGATTCAGTTGTTTTGAGAATTTCCCATTTAGCCTGCATATCAGTTTTTCTATAGATGATATGCTCTTTTACATCCTCGCTGCTGCTTGGTACAAAGTGCAATTCAATCTTTTTTTCTCCTACAATCACATCATTAAATACAGGGGTAACAGGAGGAATTGTATCAGGCCGCGCTACTTTCAGCACATTCGAAAACTCTGATTGATTGTAATTGAAGTCCAGTGCTTTAATTTTGTAATAAATGAAGGGTGTTAAAGAATTCAATGTAACGGTATCTTTAAATACAGTTTGGACTTCTTGAACTAAAGAGTCGTTATTCATAAAACTCTCATGAATAACAGAGAACTCATGTTCGGGACTATTTGATTTATAAAGTCTATAACCCATTAAATCTTTTTCTTTGTTTTTCTCAACTGCTATCGTCACTACTCCCAGCGAATCTATTTTTCCGGAAATAAAAACCGGCTTAACGGGTGGTATTGAATCAATTAACGTAACAGAAACCGGATACGAAGAGCTAACATTTTTTGCAGTATCAATTGCCTGAACTACATAATAATTTGGCTGACCGGTGATGAAGGTAGTATCTGTAAATGTTCTGGTATCTTTTGAAAGCATTGCGCTGTGCAGTACTTTAAATTCTCCTTCATTTTTATCTGATCGAGCAACAAAAAAGCCTTTCAAGTCTGGTGCCGGAATCGGATTCATTTTCCAGGTAACCAAAACCTCTTTGGCTTTTACATGTTGCGGTTGTGGTAGAAATGGTTGTTCAGGGGGAGTTAAATCCTTAGACATTCCTTTAACTTCTGCAAACTGTACTTTTTCCCCAAACAAAGTGTAGCCAAAAAATCTATAAGTATATATCTTATAGTTGATCAGGTTTTTGTCATTATAGCCGCTTCTAGATTCACCTTCATAACCGCTGCCTTCAAGACTATGTATTGGAGCTTTATTTAACTGTGTAAATGTGGTTTCACCAGGATTAGCACGCTCTACAAAATATCCTGAAAGTTCCGGTATATCTAGCCAAGCAAAAAATAATTCTGTATCTCCCTGCTTTACATATACAGGATTATCGTAACCTTTCTTAAGGTTCTCAGCTACAATAAAATAATCGACTGGAATAATTTTGTACATACTAGAGGTACCTAATGGCCTAACTCTATAGAAATACGATTTTCCTTTTATGGTAGTGTTATCTGTATAACATAAACCCAATGCAGTAGCAACATTTGCATTTTGTAATGCGGTTAGCGCGAAAACCATGTACTCATAATCTTCCTTACTTTTCTGATCCTTTAATTCTGCAATGCCTTTGTCAAAATTAAAAACTCCACCTTCTCGTTTAGAAATGTTTTTTAGAAAATCTCTGGCAATCTCCAGTTCATTCCTTGATTCTAAATTTTTCTCACTACTCATTGTAGTTTCCCATTGATTATCTTTATATGAAAATACTTTTGCTATTTCTACATAATCCAAAGTATCGGTTTGTTTTCTTTTAACTTTTGAGTCGAAAAGTGTTCTTTCAATACTAAATCCATTTTTAAAAGCAACTTCTAGAACCGATTTTTTATCAGGTAAAAATCGTAGTTCAACACCTTTGCCCTCTGTATATCTGCCAACTACATTTACATAACTAATGGGAATTGTTGTTGTATCTGCCTCTTGAGCAAAGCCGATGTTTGCAAATAAAAACATGGCGGCGATATATAGTAAGCTACTCTTTTGCTTTAGCATATTTGATTTTAATAAGTTTTTCATAGTTGATCTTTATTTTATTATTTATTTATTAGAGTGTTTTTTGAATTATTAGTACTGGCAACAATAACCATTGGTCCCGTTCTGAAGTTTTTCTTAACAGTTTGAGTAACAACACTATTATTCTTGTTTTTTGCATCAACCCAACTATTGCTTATATATTCTTTTAATGTGGCAGTTACGGTAAAAGTGTAATCTTTATTTACTGTTAAATTATTTTTAATCTCCGGAGGTTCGGGAGGTAAATTATTATAAGTGTTGGTGGCTGGCGGAAGCGGATATGTAGTAGTTAAATTTTGTCCAATAGTAGCAGTATTTTTTGTAAGGGTGCTATTAGCAAATATGCTTGTATTTACTGTGTTTTTTTGTGCCAGCGTTTGATTAATAGTTTTTGCTGTTGTTGTATTTATAACGATTGGAGTTACAACTGTATATAAATACTCACCAAGATTGTTCTCATTTTTCTTTATTACCACGTTCGAAAGAGAACCATTTGCATTATGAATTTTCAAGTTCGTGGTTACTACCATTTTAAAGGTTCTGTTTTTTATAGAACCATCTGATTGTTGTTCTGAAACATCAAACACATTATTTGGGATCAATCCATACTGTACAGCTAATGGAGATATTAATGGGAAGCTATATTGCTGTGCAGGATGTACATATTGTATTAATAATTGTTGTTGGTCTTGAGCAGCATCTCCTTGTACAACTGTTGCACCATCTCCTGCACTGGTTATTCCGGAACAATTAGTACCGTATTCAAAACCCTTATTAAATGATGTATTTACCAGATAATGATCTTGAAGATGTACGCATGCTGACCACCCCCAATCATCCCAGGCATTGTAGTACCAATCACCAGTAGAATGTATCCATGTAGTAAAATGTCCAATTTTAACCGAACCTTCCACCAAGCCTGTCACATATACCGGATTTGGAAATTTTCCCTGCAGCCAACCTCCGGCTTTAATATCTGCTATGTTCCAGGTCGTACTATTATGTTTTACAGATGCTAATACAGAAGCATAAAAGCCTATACTTCCGGAGGCTTGCCATCCATTAATTCCAATTCGTTCGGAAGGATACTCACAGTTGTTTCCATTATATTCTGCAAATGCCAGATTTAACTCGGCACCTGCATTTAATTTCAATTCTGCAGAATAACTACCAACTAAATTAAAATTAACGTCTTTGTTAAATTTAAATCCTATACCTAATGCAAATCCTTTTCCGGTTGCCGTGAGTGTATTAACAGGTATTACAGGAATGCCCGGGTCAGTTCCAAATACACCATGATAACCATCCTTAAACGTTTGTGTAAATCCGGAAGGAGCTACTATATCATTTCCAAACATTAAATATTCGTATAAGTGAACACCAAAAACATCTACATTATTTAATCCGTTAGGTACTGGTTCTCCAAATTTGAAAAACCATTTATTTGTTTTTCCTCTTATGTCCAACACAAGATTTGCTGGACTTGGAGTAGTAATTGGCGGAGCGTTTACATTAACACTTGCGGAAAGATTAAAATGCTTATCGGGAAAATCATAACTTACATTAACAGTTCCACTAATGTTAGCCGTCGGTCGCTTTGCAAAACCGGCACCAACCCAAAAGTCACCTGTAAAGGCAATGTATGTTAAACCCTGGCTCTTTGAGAACTGCGCTAATAGTCCTACATCTGCGTTAAAAGTTTCTTCCTTTGGTGTAGTTGCTATTGTAGTTGCAACCCTCAAACCCATTGTTGATTTCAATGGAGTAAAAGTAAATTTCTTGCCTGATGGTGTTTTATTTGAGGTTGCCTGTGTTGCTAACATATTATAGTATGCACCGCCGCCAAAACCTCTGAAGGCAAGACCCGTTAAAAAAGGAACGCCCGGGGGAGGTAAGAGAACATCAGCTTCTACTCGCCAATACCTGTATAAACTGCCATATAAGTAATTAGTATTTCCAAACTCGACTAATGCCCTTGCTTTAAGACCAACAGATGTAAATACAACAGTTAATTCTCCAAGAAAGCCATTACCATAAACAGGATCTTCATTTCGAATACTTATATTACCATCAATCTTAACAGCCGGCATATCTGCATGAACTGAAATACTGTCAAGAAAAACTTCTATGAATTTGGGAGTAAATTTTTTGTCAGTCTTATTCAGCTCTATAGCAAATGATGCACCCAATGTAGTTGTCCCGCCTATGTCTTCGGTGAGATTGGCAACTATATCAATCATCAGCGCCCCTCTTAAAAGCTCCATATTCGGGCTGGGCAAACTCGCTTTTGTTAACGATTTATAATAGATTTTTTTAATTGAGACAGGAAAATTTGCCAACCATTTTGGGGGACTCGCAAAGCTCCATGTACCGGGATTAAAATTGAGTGTATTTGTAGTTGAATTATGAGCATAGTTTAATCCTACATTCTCAAAACCCAGTTCCATCTTTATACCTTTAATTGGAAAGTTAGGACTATCCCACTTAAAAGTACCGTTCAAATTAATTGAAAGAGTGTTTAAGTTCGGAGAAAGATTCGCCGAAATATTTGAGGTTGGTAGTAATGTTAGTTTGCCTTTAAAAATATCGGCATCAATCGGGCCTACAGGAAGTATGGCTATTTGAAAATTATTTCCACTCGATACCTGGTTGAATGTAGCTGTGTATTTTAAACTGTTTTGAGTTGTAACTTCACTAATTGGCAATACAAGTATGCCCTTGGCTTTTCCGCTAACTAAAGAGCTACTGATAATAGAAATCTCAACCGTATCCAGACTGGCACTTAAATCAGCTATCCTTCCTGATTGCAAATTGAAAACGTTTACCGCTTTTATTTTCGTTGTTAGCCCCATATCATCAATTACGAAATTAGATGCCGTTATGACTGGTGGAGTAAGATTTGTTCCGGTTTTCCAGGTATCAGGTAAAGTGAGAACAAAAGATTTTACATAGAATCCTTGCCATGTTATAGTTGAATCGTTTGGGTAGTTGTTAGGGAAATGCATGTCCAGGGGATTTCTACTATCTGAAAGATCGAGTGACATCGGGCTTGCCTGAATCTTAATTCCATTTGTTCCGACAATTTCACAACTATCTAAAGTGCCGGTAAGCAGAATATCATGCATGCTTGTTCCATTGCCTACGATGGTTGCTGTAACCGAATCTGTTGAAGTAGGAATTGGAAGCAACCAATCTCTTGTAAATTTAACTTCGAGTCCAAGACTTATATCTTTAACGCCGGTACTATCCCATTCAACATAACATCCGGAATTAGGTGTACCTTTTTTAAAGTTGAAAATCATTTTAGGAGTGGCTGTGGTGTTGGGAATTTTTATGTCTTCGGCAAGTTCCACGCGACCGCTGGAAAAATTTATACTGGAAGGATGTATAGGAAAATATTTTCCCGCAAATCCTAAAGTATATGGTGTACCAGATTTTGTAAATTTTTCCTGCGCTAAAAAATTTATTTTAGATGAATCTTTTTTGAAGACCATTTCGGTAATTACCAATTTCTGATTACCATTATTGAACTGCAATCCAAAAGGCATCTTAAGTGAATAGTCTGGTAGAACCGGTGGCGGGATATTACTTTGGTAGTTTATTTGCGGCTGACCATAGTTAAGACTATTAACCCAGGTAACGAGGTTATCAATTTTACCATTCGACCAGTTTACTATATGATCTACAACGTGAGCTGCACCCGGTCCCGTTAGAACACTCTCAGCCCATGCCAGTGGGTATGCTAAATAAGATGTACTGGAACTTCCACTCTCGGTAGTTACAATTCCACCGGAAGTCAATCGTTTGGTTGTATCAACTCGAATCTTTTTGAACTCGACAGCAACATTTGTCCCCAACCAATTGATGTGGACTCTTCCTTTACCCGTCACGGAGCTGTCTGATTCGGTAGTTACATCGGTAACTATGACTTTAAATTCTCCATTTTGTCCAGCCTTAATAGTATCATTAACTGCAACTGTTCCACTCCCTCCAACAGATGTACTATCAGTAGAATTGGTTATGTGCGATCTATTTGATTTATTAAGAACACTAGAGTTCTTACAAATTAAAACTTCCTCTTTATCTAACCATTCATAATCTACCTGTATTGGATTAGGAGTATTACTCTGTAATGAAATATTCCCTAAATCAGTTATACCATTTGGAATGTCCCCTGAAGTTGAAATCCATTGGACACTGCTTGAACCAGGAGGAAATTTCGACGGAGTACGCTGCCAACCACCTGAGACACCTCCAACAATTGAAACAATAGAATCACCCTTGACTGTAATTCGAAAGCTTCCCGGCTTATTACCAGCGAACTTTCCGGTATAATTATTAGTTATTAAAAGCTTATAAGAAAGTGTGTCACTCTGGGTAGTTTTTTTAAATTCTACTTTAAAAACATCACATTGTTTTATTTCGGTAATCTTTTCAGGCAGTTCTTCACTACCATAAATAAAACTCCACGTCTCACTTTTTCCAATCTCATTATTATCTGCATAGGCTCCTATTTGCCATGCATACTTCTTCCCCTTCTCGAACTTCCTTGCAGCTACGGGATATATTAATGTCTTTGTTTTAATATCCTCTCTCTCAAACCAAGCAGGGTTTAGTTTAACTGCTTCAGAAGGTGATTGATTGCCGAGTATCTCAACTACTTTAATTCTATAATTATAATCATCGCCGTGTTTAATTGATGGAAGCATCCAGGTAAACAGAATTGGCTGATTTGAATTTAGTTTTGATCCGTCCGCTGGAGAAATAAGCTGTGGGCTTACCTCTTCCTGAATTATAGTGGTAATAGTTTGGTCAATGCAATCTCTGGCTACTTCCTCACCCTTTTCATTTATAACATACACGCAGATGGTATAATTACCATCCGGCGCATTCATGTTTTTTTCGAATGCTTCCTGAAGTTTTGTGTTGCGGTAAGTTATGCCTGCTAAATTGAAATCGCTAAATGAAAAACTTTTTGAACCCGAGATCAAGACCGAACTTAATTTACTCTCTGCCTGAATTCCAGTCTTATAGTCCTTAATATCAATACTAATACGAAATACCTTGTAGGCTACCGCGCTTGCATTAGTTGCTACTAATCTCCAGAGATCTGTTTTCTTCAGCTGATTTGGCGGAGGCGGAATTAATTTTACGGTAAGATGTGGGCTTACATCTTCCGGAATTATAGTGGCTATGGTTTGGTCAATACAATCTCTTGCTACTTCTTCACCCTTTTCATTTTTAACATATACGCAGATGGTGTAATTTCCATCGGGGGCGTTCATATTCTTACCGTAGGCTTCCTGAAGTTTTGTGTTGCGGTAGGTTAAGTCTGCTAAATTGAAATCGTTGAATGAAAAATTTTTTGATCCTGAGATCATGACCGATCTTAATTTACTCTCTACTTGAATTCCAGTAGTTTTTTCTTTTAGATCAACAGTAATAAGAAATGCATTGTAGGCTAACGCGCTTGCATTAGTTGCTACAATTCTCCAAAGGTTTGTAGTCTTCAGTTGATTTGGCGGAGGCGGAATTAATTTCACAGTAAGATGTGGGCTTACTTCTTCCGGAATTATTGTAGCTATAGTTTGATCAATGCAGCTGCTGCCAATTTCTATTCCGTCTTCTGCTTTTACATGAATACAAATTGTATAATCTCCGGATGGTGCGTTACCTGTACGGCTGAATGCTTCGCTCCATTTGCCTGGTTTGAAATTCACATTCCCGGTTTTAACATCGTTATAAGTAATCATCTTTGTTCCAGGAGGTAAGCTCATTAGCCCTGATTTCCCATCGACAACTATTCCTTCTCCCTTAACTTCAAGGGTTCCTGACAATGTTATATGTAAAGTGGATTTGGTTGTATTTATGAGTATTGCTTTCCAGAGATCTGTAGCTCTCAGTTGATTTGGCGGGGGCTGTGATAATGTAACCTGAACCTGGTCCTGGGCAAAAGATAATCCGGCAAAGAAAAAGAAAATTAGAAGAGAATATATTTTTCGCATGCTACATCCTTTTAATTCATTTGCAATTATATTTTATATGGCATTAACCTTATGCTGTAAACAATGTATAATACCTGTTGTTTTTAATTCAATAAAAATTATTCTCATTTAATTATTTCACCATTTTTAATCTTAATTGAAGTTTTGTACTTTAGATTTTTCAGAGATGATCTTAACTTTTCTATTTTATCTGAAGGAACATTCGGATCGTTTTCCAGATCGGTTATTGTTTCTTCAATTGATTTGTATTCTTTTACGTTAACGTCATCTGCATCTTTCTTTATAATTAAAAGAGGTGTGGAAACAGAATGTTTTTTTGTGAAGAAGCCCATCAGCTTTTTTATAGTATTCAATTTGTTTTACCAGAATTTTGATCAAATCTATATATGATAGTCAGTCGTTACAACAGCTAACAAGCAAGCGGTATGTATTGGTAAATTAACGGTATGTTTTAATAATTAAAAGGTAAGTGAAGAAAGAGTTGCGCCTATCAAAAATTATCACCAGCCTAACTACGGATATGTTTTTGTTTGTGCCTAGCCAAAACCTCATCTGCAACCAAAGTAATGATTTTGAAATATAAATAATCTTTTTACGTTTTGTAAATTGGCTCGTAAAAACTTATCACGCCAAAATCTTAATTTCTTTTATTTATTCTTCTTCAGAACTCCAGTTAAGCTTGAATTCCTCAACAAGTTGAATTCCCCTCCGCTTGCAGGAGGGGCAACATTTGAAATGACTTATTTGAGTATAGAATCAAACAGCGCCTGATAAGGGTAGCGAAAAGTAATGGAGCCATCCTTTTCCTGCACATAAAGCAAAGCCATCACTTTTGTGTATCGTTCCTGCTTACCGGCATTAATAGAATTCCTGGCATCCTCATATGTTTTTTTGACTTCTTTGACAATTCCTTTATTATCCGGAGATCTCTTAGCCAACTCCTGTGCCCAGGCCAAGGCATGTTCTTCTGAATTTACAGCAATGCCGTCTTCCCAATATTCAGCTGCATATTTATCACCGCCGAGGATTTGAACACGAATATCATACTCTTCTGCAATATCTTTCGGGTCCTTCTCTTGCAGCTCACTAAAATGCCGCATAAATTCCCCGATTTCGAAACG